>DAHXNO010000188.1 GCA_027365345.1 Granulicella sp. | reverse complement strand
CCTGGTCGCCCATACCTCCGCCATGTCCAGCGACCAGCTCAAGAGCCTCTCCGCGGACTCCCTGGCGGAGGTCGATGTGGTCATCGCCAGTTACGGCGCGCTGCTGCGTCTTCCCTGGCTCACAGAAACCTCCTGGCGTCTGGCGATGTTGGACGAAGCCCAGGCCATCAAGAACCCCAACGCCAGGCAGACCCGCAGCGCCAAGCTGCTCAAGGCGGACTCCCGCTTCGCACTCACCGGCACTCCCGTCGAAAACCGCCTCGGCGATCTGTGGTCCATCTTCGACTTCATCAATCCCGGGCTGCTGGGGTCGGCAAAGGAGTTCACCCGGCTCACCAGGCGTCTCGCCGATCGCACCCACAACCCCTACGGCCCATTGCGGGAACTGGTCCGGCCGTACATTCTGCGCCGACTCAAGACGGATCCCTCGGTCATCTCCGATCTGCCGGATAAGACCGAAGTCAAGGCCTTTTGCCAGCTCAGCCGCAAGCAGGCCGCGCTCTATCAACAGGCGGTGGACGACCTCGCCCGGCTGCTGGATACGGCCACAGGAATCCGCCGCAAGGGGCTGGTCCTGTCCTTCCTGATGCGCTTCAAGCAGATCTGCAATCACCCTTCGCAGTGGCTGGGCGATAGCGCCTGGACTGAAGCCGACAGCGGCAAGTGGGCCCGTCTGCGCGACATCGCGGAAGTGATCGCGGCCCGCCAGGAGAAGGTGCTGGTCTTCACCCAGTTTCGCGAGGTAACCGCCCCGCTGGCGTCCTTTCTTGGCTCCATCTTCGGACGCCCCGGCCTGGTGCTGCACGGCGAAACTCCGGTAAAGGCTCGCAAGGATCTGGTGCGCCGCTTTCAGGAAGATGAGTCGGTGGGATTCTTTGTCCTCTCCCTCAAGGCGGGAGGCACGGGACTCAATCTGACCGCGGCCTCGCATGTGGTCCACTTTGACCGCTGGTGGAATCCCGCCGTGGAGAACCAGGCCACAGACCGCGCCTACCGCATTGGGCAGAACAAGAACGTTCTGGTGCACAAGTTCGTCTGCCAGGGAACGGTCGAAGAGAAGATCGACGCCATGATCGAATCCAAACGCCAGATTGCGCAGGATATGCTGGAAGGCGGAGCCGGTCTGCTGCTCACCGAGATGAAGGACGACGAACTGCTCAAATTGGTTGCGCTGGACCTGAACTCGGCGCTCAAGGAGGCATAGCGCATGTATGACAGCTATGGATGGAGACCGTATGTACCGGTAGCCGAGCGCCGCCGCAAGGCGTTGCAGAAGATGGAAAGCCTGCGCAAGAAGGGCCGAACCATCTCTCCGGTCAACATCCCGGGCCGCACCATCGCCGCCACCTTCTGGGGCAAGGCGTGGTGCCAGAACCTGGAGTCCTACAGCGACTTCTCCAACCGCCTGCCCCGCGGCCGAACCTACCTGCGCAACGGCTCGGTGGTCGATCTGCAGATCGAAGCAGGCCAGATCACCGCGCTGGTCAGCGGCTCAGAGATCTACACCGTCAAAGTGGAAATCCTTCCGGTTGCCCAGCCGCGCTGGAAATCGATCTGTGCCGATTGCGCCGGATCGATCGACTCTCTCGTCGAACTCCTGCAAGGCCGGCTCTCCAAAGGCGTCATGGAGCGCATCAGCCGGCAGCAGACTGGGCTCTTCCCGTCGCCCAAAGAGATCAAGCTGTCCTGCAGTTGTCCGGATTGGGCGGAGATGTGCAAGCATGTCGCCGCAGTTCTCTATGGCGTGGGCGCTCGTCTGGATCAACAGCCCGAGCTGCTCTTTCGCCTGCGCGCTGTAAACGAACAGGAGCTCATCGCCAGCGCCGGCAAGTCGCTTCCAGGCGCGAAGCAGAGTCCCGCAAAGGCGCTTGGAGGCGAGGATCTCTCCAAGCTCTTTGGGCTGGACATGGCTGACGCCACCCCGCCGGCCAGCTCCACGCCTTCAGCAAAACCCGGGCGCGTCGCCCAGGCCGCGCCACTCCCACAAACACGCAAAACTCCGCAAACGCGCAAAACCGAACCCCAGCCGACCGCCGCACCGCCCAGGCTGCAAAAGACAACTGCGGCCTTAAAAGCAGCGGCCAAAAAAGCCGTGGCCAAAAAGGCGGCGGCGAAAAAAGCTATGGCCCAGAAAGCTGTAAAGACCAAGGCAAAGCCCACCGCGCCATCCCTGCCGGTGGCAAAGAAGAAAGCGAAGAAGAAGGCAAACAAGAAGCAGGTAGCCGAACCCCGCAAACTTAGATCGGCCCGGAACTGATCCCCTTGCCCGCGCAGAACGTATCCCATAGCGAGCTGCTTTCACGCGCGAGGGAAGCCTCCAGGACGAGCTCAAAGCCCGGACGGTCGAGAGCATTTTTCCCGTTGATGGGTGTCCAAAAGCGATTGTGCAGTGGCGTTTTCATTGGGGGAAACGCCCATACCTCTCAATCTGCTGGACTACACCTACGGGAAAAATGCTCGACGCCGGAGCTCAAGCAGAAGGCTGCGCGGCCTGTAGAGTCGGCGCCCGGCCGCCCGATTATTTTCCAATGCAGAAGATCGCGAAGATGCGCTCCAGGATATCGTCCGGCGTGGTGGCGCCGGTCAACGAATCCAGCGCCTCCAGGGCGCGGTGCAGATCCATCAGGATCACCTCATGCGGCAACCCGCTCGCGTTAGCCGTCTTTGCGTCCGCCAGCGCTGCCAGCGCCGCTCGCGCCGCCTCCTGTTGCCGCAGCGTATTGAGAGCGCCGCTCTCGGCTAGCCCTCCGCCCGCACCCAGTTGCTCCAGAATCGCGGCCCGCAGCCCTTCGATCCCATCCCCGGTCAATGCGCTGGTGAAGATTCCCTCCGCCGGCCGCAAGGCACCGACTGCCAGTAGATCCACCTTGTTGTACACCACCAGATGTGGCCGCACCATGCCCGTCTCCGCTCTCCGCGCTTCTGCCGTCTCCGCATCAACCCCTTCGCCGCTCTGCTCCGGCGGAGCGTCAAACCCGGCTCCCAACCGCGCCCCCAACGCCGCAGCCATCTCGCGCTCTGCCTCTGTCCACTCCTGGCTTGCATCATGGATCAGCAGCACCAGGTCCGCATCCGCCATCGCCTGGCGAGAGCGCAGCATCCCATGCTGCTCGGCCAGGTCAACTCCCGCGGCCTCCGCTACGCTCGAGCCTCCACGCACTCCCGCCGTGTCGATCAACCGCAGCGGAATCCCTCCCAGCGCCAGCGACTCCTCCACCGTGTCCCGCGTCGTCCCCGGCAGCGGCGTCACAATGGCCCGCTCCCGCTCCAGCAGGCGGTTGAACAGAGAGCTCTTGCCGGCGTTGGGCGGCCCAATCAGCGCAATCGCCGCCCCATCCCGCATCAGTTGACCGCGCCGAAAGCTTCTCTCCAACTCCTGCAGAGGCCCTTCCACGCTCCTGATCCCAGCCTCGATCTGCGCTGGCGGAACGGTCTCCACATCGTCCAACTCCCCAGAGGCAAAGTCCATCCCCGCCTCCAGCAGCGCAATCAGGTGCAGCAACTCTCCCTTGGGCGGCGTCACCCGATGCGCAATCGCTCCGCCCATCTGCTGCGCAGCCACTCGCGCCTGGTCCAACGTCTGCGCGGCAATCAGGTCATGTACGGCCTCGGCCTGGGTCAGGTCCATCTTTCCGGCCAGAAACGCTCGTCGGGTGAACTCCCCGGCCTGCGCCAATCGCACGTTCGCTCCCAGCGCCGCGCCAACCTCCAGGGCCCCTTGCAGCAGCACGCCCAGCACCACCGGCGACCCATGGGCGGCGATCTCCACCACCGTATCGCCCGTGTAGGAGTGCGGAGCCAGGAAGACTGTCACCATGGCGTCATCCAGAATCGGCACGGCCTCGCCCTCGCCCTCACTGCTCAAATTGTCCTTATCGAACTTCAGCATTTCCATACTTCGTGGCGCGATACCTCCCCGATCCATTCTGCGCAGATCGATCACCTTAGCCCGTTGCATCCGCGCGTGCTCCAGTGGCCGAGCCACTCGCACCAGCCGTTCCGCCACGGCCAGCGCCTCCGGCCCAGCCAGCCGCACAATCCCAATCCCGCCCCGCCCCGGCGGCGTCGAGATGGCGACAATCGTATCAGTGCCCGTTTTCCGGATCTCCATATCCCTCCTCCCGCCCAATGCCCAGAACCATCCCCTCCCGTCCCGTCGCTCGAAACGACGTCCTGCAATAGAGCCAGCGGGTCGCGACATCCCTACCAAAATCCATAGGAAGACACCAAAACTAATAGAAGATCGGCGACCGTCGACGGCTCATCTCGCGTTAACCATTCATCAGCAACAGTTTATTGGAGCCCTTGGAAATGGCCGATTACGTGCATAAGCCATATTAGTTCCTGCCAAACACTGGAGACGACACCTATGACGATATCTTCTCTGCGGAGGGCTGCAATCGCTCTCCTGCTGCTCCTTCCCTTCGGCCTTACCCTCAATCGGAGCTACGCCCAAGGCATCATTACTGGCAGTATTTCGGGAACCGTGACGGACGCCTCCGGCGCCATCATCCCCGGTGCAGCAGTAACCGCCACCGCGGTCTCCACCGGTATCACCCTCAAGACCGTCTCGGACAAGACCGGCAGATTCCATATCGATGACATGCCGATCGGTCGCTACAGTGTCAATATCAACTATCCCGGCTTCTCCGGCGACGCCCTGAAGAACGTCCTGATCAGCGCTGGCCGCGATACCGGGTTGGGTATGCAGAAGCTAGCCGTCGGCGCGATTCAGGTCGTCAACGTCTCCGACGCGGCGAATCAGCTTAATACCACCCAGGCGCAGGTCACCACTACTTTTACCGCCCAACAGCTCACCAGCCTTCCGGTGGGAAGCTCGGGCGGCTTCGATGAACTCGCCCTGCTCATCCCCGGCGTCGCCAACACCCACGACGACAACTTTTCCAACACCAATGGCGCGGGCCTCTCGGTGGACGGCGAGCGCGGCCGCTCCAACAACTTCGAGCTGGACGGCCAATCCAACAACGACAACTCGGTCACCGGCCCCCAGGTCTTCTTCAGCAATGACGAGGCCCTTGCACAAGTTCAGGTCATCACCAACAACTTTGGCGCGCAGTACGGCCGCAACATGGGCTCCGTCGTAAACTACATCACCAAATCCGGCACCAACAGCATCCACGGCTCGGTGCTCTACAAGTACTCCGGCGACTTCACCAGTTCGCTGGACACCGGCGTCTCCAAGGGGCCGCAGTTCGGCTTCTGCGCGCCCGGCCAAACGCCTTCGGCCAATAGCTGTATCGCCCCAGTCGTTCCCCGCTACGTCAGCAACTGGTGGGGCGCTACCCTCGGTGGCCCGATCATCAAGGATAAGCTCTTCGGCTTTGGATCAACCTACTTCAACCACTTCACGGAGTACGGAGCCCTCGTCACCAGCGATGGAGACGAATTCCCCACCACGGCGGGCCTCCAGCAGCTCGCCGCAGCCTTCCCCAACAGCAATGGGATGACCATCCTCCAGCAACTGAGTCCCTATAACGTGCTGGGCGGCAATCCCCGCCAGATCGGCGCGGCCACCAACGTGGCTGTCACCGGCGACAGCGGAGCTACCTACCAGGTTCCGTTCGCACAGTATGGCCGTCAGATTCCCACCCTCGACAAAGATCAGGAGGATCTGGGTCGCCTTGACTGGCAGCCAGATAGCAAGGACCGCATGTTCCTCCGCTACTTCTATCAGACCGAGCCGTCTACCCCCTACTCACCTGTCGCCGCCGGCGGATTTTTTGACGTCACGGATAAGGTTCAGTCGGTCGGCGCCGACGAAACCCACACCTTCGGCCCTCACTGGGAAGATCAGCTTCGCTACAGCTTCCAACAGAGCACGCTGGCGTTTGACGGCGGCGGCTACGCCAACTGCACCATCACAGCGTTTCAAACCTGCCCCAGCGAGGTCACCATCACGGATGTTTTCCAAGGTGGGCCACTCATTGGCACACTGGGGCTCGCCAGCAACATTCCTCAGGGCCGCATCGTCAAGGCCGGCCAACTCCAGAACAACGCAAACTGGAACGTCGGCAACCATGCCATCACCTTCGGCGGCGAGTTCGACTACACGAACTCCCCAAATACCTTCCTCCCCAACTCCTCCGGTGTCTTCTCCTATGACACCATGAACAACTTCATCAATGGCGACTGCACCACCCCGGGCAGCACCAATTGCAGTGTGACGCTCGCCATCGGCAACCCCGTCATCCCCTTCAAGGAAGACGACTTCGCCCTCTACTTCCAGGACGATTGGAAGGTTACTCCCAGCCTCACGTTGAATCTTGGCTTTCGCTACGAATTCTTCCAGCAGGCGATTAACCTCCTGCACAGAGAAAGCGTCGCCAACCAGACGGGCTCCAATCCCCCCTGGAATACATCCCTTCCCCTCTCCGCTACCACCTTTCCGAATATCCCGGATTACTACAAGAACTTCGAGCCTCGCTTTGGCTTTGACTTCACCCCCGACGGATTCAACAAGCGTCTCGTCATTCACGGCGGTTATGCCATCAACGCAGACCCCGCCTTCTACAACATCAACCTGAACGTGGCTACCTCCGCGCCGCTCCTCGACCAGGGAACCGCATACTGCAACGGCACGGTGAGCTGCCTGCCCACCGGCGGAGCCACCTTCACCACCGCGCAGAAGCACGATGCTCTCCTGATTCCGACTGGAGGCAACCCCGGCCTGGATAACATCACCACAGTCGGCCCCAACTTCAGGAACCCCAGAGGCCAGAGCTTCCTGCTTGGCGTGCAGTATCAGATCATGAACGCCGCCGTTCTTGACGTCCGCTACGTCGGCAACCACACCAGTGACCAGTTCCAGTCACTCAATGCCAATCCATACCTTGCCCCCGTCGCCGCTAACTTCCCCAACGTCGTCGACCCCGCGAGTCTCTGCAACGCCGCTGACAGCACCCTCCCCGGAGGGGCTGACATCGGCCACATACACTGCGGGACCACAGAGGTGGATGAGGTTGGCAACACCGCCTGGTCGATATACAACGGCTTCCAGACCGACCTCTCCATGACCAGCTATCACGGAATCACGGCAACCGTCGCGTATACCTACAGCAAGACCATGGATAACACCAGCGAAATTTACTCCACAGGGAGCGGCGGAAACACCATCGCCTACGCCCAGAACCCGCTCAACACGGATCTGGGAGAGCGCGGCGACAGCGGCAACGACTTCCCCGATATAGCCAGTATCAGCATGGTGTATCAGTTCCCCATCTACCATACCGGCAACAACATCCTCGACCGCCTGGTGAACGGCTGGCAGGCCAACGCCATCTGGCTCTACAACAGCGGCCAGCCATTCACGGACTTTGAGGCTGTCACCAGCTCCTCCCCTCAGGTCAATCCAAACGACCCAAGAACCTCCGCCTCCTACAGCGACGCGCCGTTCAACGATTCCTTCGTTGGGGACGATGTCGCCCGCCCCATCCTCTCCAATCCGAAGGCGCCTGAAGGCACCCTCGGCATCTGGACAGACACCGGAACTGCCGGGAACCTCTCGGCCCCCATCCTCGTGGATTACAACAGCGGTGCGCCCATCACCCCCTCACAGGTTCGCTTTATCGCGAACAACCAACTCGCGGCCAACCTAATGGGTAACCCCTATCCGGGCTCCGGACGCAACATCCTCCGTGGCGACAGCAACAATAACCTGGACTTCAGCGTCTATAAGACCACCAAAATTACAGACCGCGTCACCTTCCGCCTCCAGGTGGATGCCTACAACATCCTCAACCGCTCCTATTACGGCACCCCTGGCAACTTTGAAGGTGATTACAATCTTGCACCATCGTCCTTCAACAACTTCTATAACACCCCTGCTGCTTCAGGTAGCAACATCGGCACCGGAACAGGTGTCCGCAATATGACCTTTGAAGGCAGGATCCTCTTCTAAACCACGCCCATCACGCAGGGAAAGAAGAGGCGCCCATGGGGCGCCTCTTCTTTCCCTGCACAGTGTCGCAAACCCCTCAAGCGGCCAGAAGCTGAGTCGTCTCACTCCCGATTTCCATGAGACCAGAAGGAGAACCCGGCCGAGTAGGCGGCCATCGAGGCACGGGCACCCTGCGCGTCCTTCCGGTTCGTCTCGAAGCCTACAATGCCTTCAACCATCCGAACTTTGCGCCGCCCGTGGGCAACCTGAGCGACGGCGCACAATTCGGCACCATCCAATCCGTGATCGAACCCCCGGCGGACGGTGGCGCAGGAGACCCACAATCCGGCCGCGCCGTGCAGATTGCTGGCCGTATCTACTTCTGACCGTCTGCGGGCAAGCTTCCGCACGCTGTTCCAGCTCAAACACAAAGGGTGCTCCTCACGGAGCACCCTTTGTGTTCGCAGCATCCAGCATGCCGCCGCGCTCATGGGCTCACACCCGCCCGCTCCAACCACAGGACTCCTGAAGTCACACTGTCCAGGTTACTTCCATAAGTTACTACTGCGTTGTCTCGATCTATGTACTTTTCACCCCACCCCACCCCCTATCGGCAAACAGCCTCAATACTTTACGATTGTCCCAAAGCCGACATGGAGAACGACGCTTCACCAGAGGAAACGCCGAAGCAAGCGACCCCTCCCCAGGTCAGCCGAGACCCGCTGATCCGCTACAGCGTCTACGCGGCCCTTGGCTGTGCCGGCGTGTGCGTTCTCTTCGCAATCGTCTACATCTTCGGTTACTCGCTGAACGCCACCCTCTCCTTCGAGCGCCACTTCAACGCCTATCTCTCCACCACCCAAACGGGCAATCTCTCCACCGTTCTGGGCCTCCACATGGCTCAGAATCGAATGTTTCTTCAGTCCTGTGGCATCATCGCCGGCATATTCTTCGCCTCTGTCGGCATGGCTCTGTTCCTGGTCGGGATCCACGGTTCCTTCGACGCCCACGGCCAGATCCGCGACGCCGCCGCCGCCATCCAACGGCTCGCTCCCGGCGCTATCATCCTGCTGGTCTCCATGATCTTCGTCGGCGTCGCGGTAATGCGCCCCATCGAAATCCTCCCCGCACAGGTCGGCAACATCCCCGCCGCAGCGCAGTCCACTACCTCTCCAGCCTCTCAGCCGACGGCCGACCCTGCCCCTTTTCCACAAACCACCCCCCGCCGGATCCAGACCTTCGCCGCTCCCCGCTCCCAACCCGCATCTCCAGTCACCTCCTCCCCCGCTCCGCAGCCTGCCGCTCGGCAGTCCATCACAGACCCGGCGCCGCGCTCCTCCTCAACCAGCGCAGCATCCCCTGCGTTGCGGCAAGCTCCCCCCACAGCTTCCGTGCAGCCTTGGCCCGCGGCAGGAGCCCCGCAAAATCCGCCCTCCCTCCCATCCGTAGTCGCCGCCCGTCAGAGCTCTTCTCTCGCCCCTCCCTCGCATCACTTTGTGCCATAACGCCGCCTCCGCCCTCTCTCTTCCTCCTCTTCCGGCTGCAACCCATCTTCCTTCCCGGGCGGAAATCGGCGGCCTGGGACGAGATTCCATTTGCCAATGGAAACCAGACACTCGTACCCTTGCATGCATGAAAGCTCCCTTGCACAGAATGGATCGCCGCCGCTTCCTTCTCTCCTCCGCCGCCGCAGCTACGCTCCCCAGCCTTCGCTCCTTCGCCCGCGCTGCCGCCCCGCTGGACTCACCCACCGGAAACCCCTCGCCGGGTAAAGGCAAAGCCGCCACCCTCAAGCTGCATCCGGGCGAAGCTGGCCCTCGCATTCCAAACAACTTCATTGGTCTCTCCTATGAGACCAACGAACTGGCGGAGCCCAGCTTCTTCTCTCCACAGAACACCGGCCTCATCGAGCAGTTCCGCGCCCTCGCGCCGCACGGCGTTCTGCGCATCGGCGGCAACACCTCCGACGTCGGCTACTGGAAACCGACACCCAATGCCAAACCTCCCGCCGTCCAAACCCGCGTGGTCCGCGCCGGCGAACCGTCCACCAAACTCGCCTTCCCCATCACGCCGCAGGCCATTCAGAACCTCCACGGCTTTCTCCAGGCCACCGGTTGGACCTGCATCTACGGCATCAACCTGGGCACCAACACTCCCCGCCGCGCAGCCGACGAGGCCACCTACGTCGCTCAGGCGCTCGGTTTCACCCAGCAGCACGGCAAGCTCGAGTACTTCCAGATCGGCAATGAACCGGACCTCTTTGGCAATCACCTCCGCGATCCCAAAACCTGGTCGCCAGAGATTTACATGGACCAGTGGCTGGCGGAAGCCGACGCCATCCGCGCCGTCCTTCCCTCAGCCAGCTTCGGCCTTCCCGACACCGGCGGCAACCCCGGCTGGTACGCAGCCGTCGTCAACCGTCTGCTCTCCCTCTCTCACCCTCCGAAGGTCGCAGCGCTCACCCATCACTACTACATCGGTGGCCCTCCCTCCAACCCCAAAATGACCATCGACTACATCCTTGCGCCCAACCCGCGTGTAGTGGAGTTGGCCGACGACATCCGCGCCGCCGCCGCCCGCCTCTCCGCAGGCGAGCACTCCTCCGTTCCCTACCGTATGACCGAAGGCAACACCTGCTATCGCGGCGGCAAACCCGGCGTCTCCGATGTCTACGCTGCTGCCCTCTGGGCCGCCGATTACCTCCTCGACCTCGCCTCGCGCGGTTATGCCGGAGCCAACCTCCACGGCGGCACCGGCAAGTACGTCGGCAACTCTCTGGGAGGACATCTCCCCGGTGATGACCTCCTCCAGCCCGCCGCAGCCGCCCTCCACCCCCACCCCTTCTACACCCCCATCGCTCGCATCGGAGACAGCTATGTCGCCGAGCCCGTCTCCTACGGCATGCTCTTCGCCGGTCACTTCGCTGGAGCCACCGTCTTCCCTATTGAATTCAATCCCGGCCCAGTCAATGCCACAGCCTACGCCGCTACCCTCCCCTCCGGCCAGAACGTCGTCGCCATCATCAATAAGGATCGCACTAAGACACTTCATATCGACCTTCCCTCCTACCATCAGGGTCCCACTCTCACCGCGCCCTCCCTCAGCTCCACCCACATTCAACTCCAATCTCCCTCCACAACCCGGGAAGTCTCCACCGTTGCGCCCTCCACCGCTGTCCTGCTCTACTCCGCCCGCCCCTGAGCTGCTCCCTCCTTGCAAATCAGGCTTAGGCCAGGGATCCAATCCACTCAACTCGGGCAAAGTGCGCCCGAACCCTCGTTCTCCGCTCTCAACTCCACTACACTCTCATCTATGTGTGGCATTGTTGGATACATCGGTCCCAAAGCGTGCGTTCCAGTCATCATGGAGGGCTTAGCCCGTCTCGAGTACCGCGGATATGACTCGGCCGGCATCGCCGTGGCTGGCGTAAACCAGCCTCTCCAGCTTCGCCGCGCCCCGGGAAAGCTGCGCAATCTCGCCGAGATCCTGGCCCGGGATCCCGTCCACGGAACCTACGGCATCGGCCACACCCGCTGGGCCACCCACGGCCGCCCTACCGAAGAGAATGCCCACCCCCACCGCGACGGCACCGGAACCCTGGTGGTGGTGCACAACGGCATCGTGGAAAATTACCTGCAGCTCAAGTCGGCCCTGCTGGCAAAGGGCCACTGCTTCACCAGCGAAACCGACACAGAGATCATCGCTCACGTCATCCAAGACGAGCTGGACCTCGCCGCCCAGGCTACCACCACCAGCGCCTCCGCAGCAGACACCGTCCTCCAGTCCCCCAAACTACCCTCCCTGCCTTTGGAGGAGGCCGTGCGCCGCGCCGTCGCCCGTCTAACCGGAGCGTTCGCCATCGGCGTCCTCTCCGCCGCAGAACCGGATAAGCTCGTCGCTGCCCGCATGGGTCCTCCCGCCGTCCTCGGCATCGGCGAGGGCGAGTACTTCCTGGCCTCTGACGTACCCGGCATCCTTCATCACACGCGCCTCATCTACTTTCTCCGGGACGGCGAAGTGGCTACCCTGACCACCTCCGGCATCACCCTTACCGACTTCGCCGGTGCGCCCCAAGTCCTGCATCCCCAGCGCATCACCTGGGACCCCATTCAGGCTGAAAAGGCCGGATACAAGCACTTCATGCTCAAGGAGATCAACGAGCAGCCGCGCGCAGTCCGCGACACCACGCTGGGCCGCATCTCCCTGGAAACCGGCCGCGTCTTCCTCCCGGAGATGCGCATCACCCCAGACCAGTTCCGCTCTGCCACCAGCATCACCATCGCCGCCTGCGGCACCAGTTGGCACGCCGGCCTGGCCGGCAAGTTCATGATCGAACGCCTCGCCCGCCTTCCCGTCGACGTCGACTACGCCAGCGAGTACCGCTACCGCGATCCCATTCCTGACTCCACTGGCCTCGGCTTGCTCATCACCCAATCCGGCGAAACCGCTGACACCATCGCCGCCCAGCACGAACTCATCGCCAAAGGCTCCAAAACCCTGGCTATCTGCAATGTAGTGGGCAGCGCCGTCACCCGTCTGGCCGAAGGCGTCATCACCACCAACGCCGGTCCTGAGATCGGCGTAGCCAGCACCAAGGCCTTCACCGCACAACTCACCGCCCTCTTCACCCTGGCGCTTTACCTGGCCCAGGTGCGCCGTCAGATCACAGATCAGGAGTCTCTGCATCTCGTCACCGAGCTCTCCCGCATCCCCTCCCAAATCGAGGAGATCCTGCGCTCGGTCGACGAAGAGTGCCACGATCTGGCCAGATCCTTCTCCGCCGCCAACGACTTCCTCTTCCTCGGCCGCGGCATCCACTACCCCATCGCCCTGGAAGGTGCCTTGAAGCTCAAGGAGATCTCTTACATCCACGCCGAAGGCTACCCTGCCGGCGAGATGAAGCACGGTCCCAACGCGCTCATCGACGAGACCCTTCCGGTCGTCTGCATCGCCACCCAGGACCCCAACGATCCCAGCTCTGTTCTCAAGTATGAAAAGACCCTCTCCAACATCCAGGAGGTAACCGCGCGCGGCGGGCGGGTGATTGCGATCGCGATTCAAGGCGACACCCACATCCGTCAACTCGTCGAGCGCGTCATCCATGTGCCCCAGAACCACGAACTCCTATTGCCCATCCTGGAGGTCGTCCCTCTGCAACTGCTGGCCTACCACATGGCCATACGCAGGGGTTGCGACGTAGACCAGCCACGCAACCTCGCCAAGAGCGTAACCGTCGAGTAGCAGGGGAGCACAACCCAGACAACAAGAAGCCGAACCCGTCCAGAGCTGCGCACGGTGCGCTCCCCGCCAAAAAGACAGCCGGTTCCGCTTGCCAGACTCACCCGCAGGAGGGATGGTGCTACCGCTTGCGCAGCCGGCTTTACGCTCAGGCAAGGCCCTTCCTCACGAAAGTATCCTTCCCTCCCGTGTATCGCGATCGATCCTTGCCGCGCTATACTCTCCTAGCAGTACCAAAGTTATTTCTCCGAGGTTCTCCATGAAGAAGCTACTCTCCATCTCCATCCTTGGTCTCTCCTTCCTCTCGGCCAGCGCAATGGCCCAAACCTTCAAGGGCATTGTAGCGGACTCCATGTGCGCCCATAACAATCTGGCCAAAGCATCCACCCCCGCCCATGCCGCCTGCGCCAAAAAGTGCATTAAGATGGGTTCTCCCGCTGTCCTCATCGTCGGAACCAAGATCTACGCCGTCTCGAACGCTAGCAAGCTGAACCCATTCGCGGGCAAGACTGTTACCGTCAATGGCACGCTGTCCGGCAACACCATCACCGTTCAATCGGTCAAAGACTAGCTGCCTTTCCTCTTACCGCGCGGGATGTTGCGCAACCCCACCGGCCTGATGGGTCGCGGAATTTTGCGTGCACCTCCGTCTGTTCGATCGCCAATCACCCCGGAGCCAACATCTCCGTGCCCGGAAGAACTCAGCGCTTTTCTGCGGTCTGCCGCTACGAAAAGAAAGTACCGCCAAAACAACAACCAGGCGTTTCGCATGCGTGCTTCTCACAACCCATCTCCGCAGCACCGTCGGCGGGGATGGGTTTGGTTTGCCCACAAGACGGGGACGAGCGAAGCAAGCCACGGATCAGAGCGGACCAATCATCTGCCCCGTCTCCACCAGGTAGCCTGACGTTCCGAAATGGGAGCTTTCATCCCTATTGCCTTGACGTATCACCTCACCACAACTTTTTCCCGCGTGGTCCCATCCAAACTCCTCAGTTCGACTAGTCTAAACTTCGAATAGACTCAAAAAGAGCATTCCCCGGGAAGCCCCATGGGATCTACGGATCACCCCCAAGGCACGGAAAACCCTCCCGGAACTCCGCCGATCTCCCCCGAATGGGCAGGGACCCCGAGCAGGAGGGATCTTTGGTCGCAAGGAGTTAGATTGAAGAACGGTATTCGCGCCCTCACACTACTTTGCATTGCTTGGATTGCCTGCCCCCTTCTGCGTGCCCAGGCCATTCCGGCTGCCATCCGAACAATCAACTTCTCCGCCTTTGGAGGCGCCACCGGTGACTTCACCGGTCTGTCTGGCGGCCGAAATCTTGGCATCACCGCTGGAGGCAACGTCGGATTCCGCCCCTATCACCTCTTCTACTTCTCGGCTGAGATCCGCGGAACCTATCCGGTGGACAATGGCAGCATCGATGGGCAGAAGAATATTCTCTTCGGGGTTCAGGTGCAGCGGTTTTACAACCGCTTTCGTCCTTATGCGGATGCCCTCGTTGGCCGTGCCAAGATCGACTACATGGGTGGCGGATACCCCAACCCTGAGGGCACACTCCTCTACGAGAGCTCCGTCTCCAACGACTTTTCCTTCGGTGGCGGCTTGGATTACACCCTGACTCCCCGCTTTGACCTCAGGATCGACGTGCAGGTTCAGCACCTCAGCACTCCGGTCACCACCAGTGGCAGCATTTACTCCAAACCCATCACCATTGGCCTGGTCTATCACTTCGGAACCCCCGCTCTGCCCTGACGCATCTCCCGAGTGCCCGCATCCTGAGATCACCGATCCCAGGCCCTCGCGACCTACAGCAATCCGCTGCCCTGCGCAAAACTATCATCGCCTCGGCGGCTGAAAAACTCACCTTCACAGGGCAACATCCATCCCATCGCCCTCAATCCCGTATTACTGAACCATCGCCACGCCCAATCTTCGCCCAGCCGGCAATAGGACAAGGCCGGAAGCGAAATGCAAACCAGCGCTGCAAGTTCAACCTGGAGCCAGTGGCGCCAGCGGAGCCAGGCCAGACCGTCCCTGGCCCAGCGAGAACTTGAAACGTCACCAATCCTCCCCACGCCTGGGAATCATCCCGGCGGCCTTTGCCTCCCGAAGTCGCCAGATGGCTCTAACCACGCGCAAGTCGGCGCGCCTACCGCAACTACAAGAACGCCACCCAGCCACCAGACTGGAATTTCCAGGTAAACTACTCATTACAAGTGATTTATAATGGTGGCGAATCTTTGCTCAGTCTTCTCCATTGGCTTCGCAACTTGCCTGGCGCTGGTTCGATTGCCATCCTGCTGGAGTCGGGCGGAGATCATCCATTTGTTTCAGTTCCGGCGCCGGAGTGTGAGATGAGAGAAATCGAGGAAGATGCAATCTCAGCTTAGGCGCGAATCGAACAATCTGCATCAAAGCTAGCAGGTGTATCTCCAACATCAAGGACGGAACAATATGAAGAAGTTTTTGGCCCTGGTCGCGCTATTCCTCACCCTACCCGCAATCGGATTTGCGAAAGAAGACAGCAAGAGCACACTCAATCAACGGCTGAATTCAGCCACCCAAATCATCCACGCTCTCATGGCTATGCCCGGCAAGAACATCCCGCTTGATGTAGCAGGAAAAACGCAATGTGTCATTGTCGTGCCCAGCTTCAAGAAAGCAGCCTTCGTTCTAGGAGCGCAATACGGCCAAGGGGTCGCCAGTTGCCGAACAGCCAAAGGTTGGAGTGCTCCTGCCTTCATCCAGTTGGAAGGAGCCAGCGTGGGATTCCAGATTGGTGGCCAGTCCACGGATCTGGTGCTCCTGGGCGTGTCTCATCGCAGCCTGGACGATCTTCTGAAGGATAAGCTCAAACTGGGCGCGGATGCCTCCGTGGCTGCCGGTCCCGTTGGACGGAATGCGCAAGCATCCACCACAGAGCTTGCCAACGCGGATTTCCTCACGTACTCGCGTAGCAAAGGCCTGTTTGCCGGCATCGACCTCAGCGGAGACGTCGTCCATCAGAACACGGACGATACGCGCTCTTTCTACGGCAAGAACATTCCTTTCAATGTCATCCTTAAAGGTGGTGTACCAACACCCGCAAGCGCCGCTCATTTTATAGCAACCGTAAACCAACTGTTCCGCGCAGGAAAAGCCCAGGATGCGCGTTAGGGCTTGTCGCTCGAACACCTTTTCGCGGGGACCTGGCGCGTCTGCTGAAGCGGACGCGTCAGGTCCCTTGTTCGCAACGCCGCCGTCACAAGGATCCATCCTTCATCGTCTCGCTCGCCGACTCGAACGGTGTGCTGATAGAGATTGAGTCACGTCTAGCGTGACCTGGCGATGCCGCAGGGCAATCGCATAAACATCAGATGCGCCTGAAAAGCAGAGCGCGATTAGCGCCAGACCTGGCGGCGTTAAGTCTACGCGCTTTGACGCTTCCTTTTCGTTTCACTGGATCAAGCCGGATGAGATGGAGGATGATGCGCTTGACGACGGCGAGATGGTGCGCGGATACTTTGGTGCGGGCGCGCATCCTTTCGTCATGGAAAGATACATCCACCATCCAGTGGAACCATTTCCTCGCCGTCCCGTGTGAGCGAATCGCCTCATGGATACGTTCTGCATCGGGAGGTAGACTGCTGTCATACAGATTCCGCTCACCCACCGGGAGGCAAGGAAGATCGCATGGTAAATCGCAGGGACTTTATGAGGATCGGCTTACCGATCGTGGGCAGCCCATGGTTGGCGCAGCATGGCAGTTACGCTCAGGCTCAGTCGTCCCCATCATCCTTCCCGCCCGCCGGCGCCGATGGATGGGTGTCGCTGCTCAACGGCCGCGATCTGAATGGCTGGTACACCATGCTCCAAAAGTCAGGCCGGGATGTAGCCCAGGACAGGAAGATCGTGGTGATGGAAGACGGCATGCTTCACATCCTGGGCAACCAAGTCTCCGCGGAGCCTGCGGAGCCTGGCTATATCGCAACCAATCAGGAGTTCGGGAATGTCCATATCCGCGTGGAGTACAAATGGGGCGTAAAGCGCTTTCCTCCGCGTACCATGACCAAGCGCGATAACGGTCTTCTGTATGGTCTGGTAGGCGAGGATAAGGTGTGGCCGACCATGGTGGAATGCCAGATTGAAGAAGGAGATGTAGGCGATTACTTCCTGGTAGGAGGCATACGCGGCATTCAAGACCACCACGGGAATGGATTGTTCGGGGAAGGGTTAGGTCCGAATGGCTGGCTGGACGGCGCCGAGCAGGGGCGCCCGAAGGATGCCTCCCCAGCGGAGCTAACCGGCGGCCGCAAGATTAAGGATGGCAATTTTGAGAAACTCGACGACTGGAACATGGTGGAAGTGATCTGGCAGGGCGATCGCTCCGCGCACATTATCAATGGACGCTGCGTCAACGTCGTCTCCATGCTCGAACAGCCCGATCCGCACAATCCCGGCCACTTCCTCCCCCTCACCCGGGGAAAACTCGCCATTGAAATTGAGTTCGCTGAGATCTGGTACCGCAGAATCGAAGTCAGGTCGCTGACCTGATGTTCTCAACCGGCTCCGGCCCAGACAGGCCCGCCTTTGATCCATCCTGCTGTCGATTTACCCTCAGGTCCTTTGCTCCCAGAGCCGGAATGGCTCCGTATCGGGTGACAACTCTTCTGAGACTCTTCATGCGACCAATCGATATCTGGACGATGGATCCCCAACAGCACGCGACCGCGACTCAACCGCTATCGCAAACTGTTGCTCAGGTTGAAGAAGTGCCTCGGCTCTAGGCCATACCGTGTCCGATAGACACGCAAGCCAGAGTCCCGCGCCGAATCAAACGAAGAAATGGTCGAGAGCAGAGCAAGCTTCCCACCACAGAGTGCCATCTGACAAAACCGGCATCAAACCCCGATAGGCTCATCAGGATCCGCACGAATAGGCTATAGCAAACGCACCCAGATGCCCAGATGCCCTTGACACTCGGAAGGGTGCAAGGTAGGCTAAAATCGTTGTTCGACGATGAACGATGACAGGAAAGAGAAAACTCGATGCGGCCTGCTGCTCCTCGGCCTTGCCCCACCATGAAGGCGATCTACGCCCAATTGAGGGCCCTGGCGCTGATGCGGAGTTGGCTATGCTTGCAAAAGCTCTAGGACATCCGATACGGGTCCGCATTGTCCGGATGCTTTCCCATAGAGAAGCCCGTGTTTGCAGTGAAATTGTCCATGAAATTCCTCTGGCGCAATCCACCGTCTCTGAACACCTTAGAATCCTCAAGCAGGCTGGCCTTATACGAGCTTCCACCAACGGAACCAAGACTGGGTACTGCATTGAAGCATCAGCCCTGCGCCGCATGAAAGCCCTGGCGGCAGGTTTGTAATCGCAATCCAACGATGAAAGGGAGAAAGACATGACAAAGAAATTGGAAGTGTTCGATCCGCCACTGTGTTGTTCCACAGGAATCTGCGGCCCTGACGTGGATCCGGCATTGTCGCGTTTCGCCGCTGACCTGCAATGGATTGCAAGCCACGGAGTGCAGGTGGAGCGCTACAACCTGGCGCATCAGCCACAGAATTTTGTCGCCAATCCCATGGTGATGGAGATCCTGGCCAACGACGGCAACGGCTGCCTGCCTCTGGCAGTCCTCGATGGTCAACTCGTCTTCAAAGCAAGATACCCCACCCGCGAGGAGTTGGCCAGGTTTCTTGGCGTTCCCATCAGCAACGCGGAGTTCCCGGTGCTCTCCACCAACTGCTGCGGATAGAACCACTACGACAGATTGGAGATAAGATGGACGGCACTACCTTTTTTGATCGCGCCACAAGAACATTGTTTTTCACGGGTAAGGGCGGCGTGGGCAAAACATCGCTGGCCTGTTCGTCGGCCGTCGCGCTGGCTGCGCGTGGACGCAAGGTGCTGCTGGTCAGTACCGATCCCGCCTCCAACCTGGACGAGGTTCTCGGAGTTGCGCTTTCCTCGCAGCCAACACAGGTTCCAGGTTGCGCTGGACTATCTGCCTTGAACATCAATCCTGAAGCCGCCGCCCAAGCCTATCGGGACAGGGTCGTCGGCCCATATCGAGGAGTGCTCCCAGAGGCGGCGCTGAACAGTATGGAAGAGCAACTTTCCGGCGCATGCACCGTCGAGATCGCCTCTTTCGACGAGTTCACCAAGCTCTTGGGCAGTCCCGCCGCTACATTCGAGTACGATCATGTGATCTTTGATACCGCACCGACTGGCCATACCCTCCGCCTGCTCAAGCTGCCCGCGGCATGGACTGGCTTCATGGCAACAAACACCACAGGAACCTCTTGTCTTGGACCGCTCGCAGGATTGCAGGAGCAAAAGGCGCTCTACGACGCAAGTTTGCATACCTTGTCTGATCCGTCTCAGACAACGTTGGTGCTCGTCAGCCGGCCCGAGCGCTCCGCCTTGGCCGAAGCCGACCGCACGCGCGCAGAATTGGCGCAGATGGGAGTCACCAACCAATATCTCTTCCTGAACGGCGTCTTCGTCGCGCAAGACCAGAGAGACCCCGCGGCGTTTGCCTTGGAATCCCAAGGGCAAGAGGCGTTGCGCTCCATGCCGGATGCTCTCGCACGGCTCACGCGCGTTCAGGTGCCACTTCTGCCCTTTGCGCCCATGGGCGTCGCCCGGCTGCGCAAGGTCTTTACCCCTCTCCAGCAACCGGAGGCGTCCGCGGAGACGCACGCACAGACTCCCGCTTCCGATATACCGTCTCTTTCTTCCGTGATCGACGATATAGAGCAACGCGGACATGGCGTGGTGATGACCATGGGCAAGGGAGGGGTCGGCAAGACAACCATCGCCGCGGCCATTGCGGTCGAACTGGCGCACCGCGGCCATCCGGTCCATCTGAGCACAACGGACCCCGCCGCCCATCTTGCCATCACCATTGGTGACTCCGTGCACCAGCTAACGGTTAGCCGAATTGATCCCGCCGAAGAGACGCGCCGGTACTCAGAGCAGATCGTCGCAAAGGCCGCACCCGGCCTCGACGCTCAAGGCAAGGCCCTGCTGGAAGAGGACCTGCGCTCGCCCTGCACGGAAGAGATCGCCGTGTTCAGTGCATTCGCTGAAACTGTCGCCCGCGGGGAAAAGGGATTTGTCGTCCTGGACACCGCGCCAACCGGGCACTCTCTTCTCCTGCTGGACGCTGCCGAGGGGTACCATCGCGAAGTTTCACGCAATTTGAGTGATCTGCCGGACACGGTGAGGAATCTATTGCCGCGATTGCGTGACCCGAAGTTTACTCAGGTCCTCGTTGTCACACTTCCCGCGGCAACTCCCGTACATGAAGCAGCCGGTTTGCAACGAGATCTGCTGCGCGCTGGCATTCATCCCTTTGCCTGGATCATCAACCAGAGCTTCTCCCACGGTGGCTTCCTCGACCCATTGCTACGCGCACGCGGGCGGCAAGAGGAGCCGTTCCTGCAAGAGATTCGAGAGCAACATGCCGCACGCATGGCGCTTATCCCCTGGCAAATCGAAGCACCCGTCGGCCCCACCGCTCTTCTTACCCTCGCGCAAGGACAGAAAGACTACCACTACGAAGAGCTTCTTGCCGCTCAAGCATAGCGCCAATCACCTCAGCTATTCCCACTGCGCATCAAGGCAGGCAAAGATCGAAACCACTTGGACGCCTCCATCCACAAGGTAGCCTTCCATCCTCTGGCCGGAGGTCAAATCCACATCCTCTCCCCTGCGACCCTGTCGCGCGAACGGAAGCGTCGTCACCTACAGCGTCCTCTATGGGTAGTGCTCCATGCGAAAAACAATCTTTTTCCTATCCCTGCTCATTGCCGTCGCCGACATCTGTGTTCCTGCTCTTCAGAGTCAGCAAAGTTGGGTGCTTGGACCTTGGGTCCGTGCAAGCCAGTCCCCTGTCATAACACCCCGTCCAGAGAGCACGTTCGACGACCCCGTCAGCGGCAAGTCCGTTCACTGGGAGGCTCTGCACACTTTCAATCCAGCAGCCATCGTCAAAGACGGGAAGATCGTCGTGCTATACCGCGCAGAAGACGACTCAGGGAAGATGAGTATAGGTGGCCATACCTCCCGGCTCGGCATGGCTGTCAGCGCAGACGGCATCCATTTTCTTCGACAACCGGAGCCCGTCTTCTATCCATCCACAGACTCCCAGATGGGACGCGAATCTCCAGGCGGGGTGGAGGATCCACGTTTAGTCGAAGGTCCGGATGGGCGTTACATCCTGACCTATACACAATGGTCGCGCAACAAGAACTTCTTCACCGTTGGAGTCGCCACATCAACCGATCTTCAACACTGGACGAAATATGGTCCAATCTTCGGGACCACGGGCAAGTATGCTCATTTGAAATACAAGAGCGCGGGCATTGTCACGCGCCTTGAAGGGAATCGCCTGGTTGCGGCAAAGATCCATGGCAAATACTGGATGTATTGGGGCGAAGGAGAGATTCATCTCGCAACGTCATCTGATCTTATCCATTGGCGTCCCTTGGAAGATGACGCCGGGAGCCCAAGAGTTCTTCTTCGCAGGCGGCCGGGGAAAAGCGACAGCGGATTCCCAGAGACAGGCCCCCCGGCCGTACTCACTTCACGCGGAATTGTTTTGCTGTATAACGCTAAAAACTCTGAGAACCATACGCGGGATCCGGCCGTCGGCGCGGCCGCTTACAGTGTTCAGGAAGCACTCTTCTCTTCCAAGGACCCGAACCGGCTGATTGCGCGCACCCTCTCGCCAGTCTTCCAGCCCACCTTGGCCTGGGAAAAGAGTGGTCAATATGCGGCTGGAACCACATTTGCCGAAGGCATTGTCTTCTTTCACCGAGAATGGTGGCTCTACTACGGAGCAGCCGACTCGTTTGTCGGCGTAGCCGTCGCACCGAAAGGTAAAGACTAGCTCCACGACAACCAATCCAATGCCATGGTTCCATGTATCGCCAACCTGGATCCAAGAACATCGCATAAGCCAGGCTATGCGGCAATCCTTATCCGCATAGAACCGGACAGCGAAGATCTACGGTTGCTGGCTAGGCCGGTCCAGGGATCATACCGAGCCGCCAAGCCTCACCACCGCGATCCGCTCCGAAACATGGCCGGACAGAAGGGATCCGTATTTGCTTCTGAACCCCTTCTGCTCGACAAACCTCCGCCAACTCTCCCACGCACCTGCCTGAATGACTGCACGGCGCCCTCCCTCGGTACTTCAGTAGAACCGCCATCAGGGGGTCACCCAAAGTGGCCGGCCTTCCTGCGGCCACCGGGGGGGGACGGAACGTAGCGCCTTCCCTACCACTTCGAACCGCGCAGGCTCTCGAAATCATCCACCCAGAGACTCCTTGCACGCGTGCTTCGTTCCTCATGACATGGAGTCTCTGGGTAACCTTCGCTCGGTCTGATACTGTCTCCTTCGCAGAGCCGCAGACGAACTCTACCTGGCGTTAGAAAAGAATATGGACCCCAAGCTGTATCTGGCGCGAGCTGTTCAACTGGGATGTCACCTTGGAAAAGGCAGACGATGTTGGCGATAGGTTTGCAGCACCAAACTGTGGGTGATTGAGTATGTTGAAGAAGTCTACTCTAGGCTGGAGAACAAGACGGCCGAGCGCAAAGTTCTTTAGGACGGACATATCGAGGTTGTTGGTAGGATCTGACCGGAGTACGTACTGCGGAAACGTACGGAAGTTGGCGAAGTTGGGCTGATCCGGACCCCTATAAAAGCCGGCTGTATTGAAAGTATCGCCGAGATAGTTGTGCGGATTATTATGAAAGCCGGTGAAATTACCTGTGTAATCCACGTCACCCCACTGCAGCGGAGTTCCGGAGAGGAACTCGTAGATAGTGGAGATGCTAAAGCCGCCGAGCACCTCGTCTACGAGCCTTGAGCTGTTCAAGAAGCGCTGTCCTCTGCCAAAAGGCAGCGTGTAGATGCCCATCAGCGATGCATTGACCGGAAAATCCGAGGTTGTCTCTTCGTACGAGAGCGGTCCGCCGGGATTAAGCTGAACCGTGTTTCCCAGGTTGCGGGAGTAGACGTAGTTGAACTCGAACTGGAGTCCATGGGAGATATTCTTCCGCACTTTGGCCATGATCGCGTTGAAGTCTCCGCCGACCGATGGGATCAGGTCTTCAGATACGCTGGTGTACTCCGGGTAGGTATTCAACATCGAGATTGCTGCCAACGTCGAGGAGGTATTCAGTGCCGACGTGGTAGCGGGTCCGATGTTCATCGTGTGGTAGAAAGGGTTCTTTACGGACGCGAAGAGTTCGTCTTCCACGCCCACATCCAACTGCGGGGACCTGCTGAGGAAGGGCAGATAGCCGGCGGCGCTTACATTATTGTTGTAGCTGTTATGGACCTGGTGATCCCCCTCATAGGTAACTTCAACCATCCACGTGCGGCCGAGCTGCTTTTGAATGTCAAGTTCATAGTGCTCAGAGTAAGGCACTTTGACATGTGCCAAATAGGTAACACTGTTTCCGAGTTGCGTATTGATCCCATACTCCGAACCGTAGGGCTGAACGATGGGATTCACCGCTGTCGGGAACGGATCGGAGAGCGTAGTGGCAGGGGTCAGGTTGTCATTGTAGCTCCCAACAAACCCCGTGGACTGCGAGAAGCCGTACTGTGGCCCCCAATTGGACTGATAGTCAGTGAACGGATTTATGTAGACTGCGAAGCCTCCGCGAATAGCCATGGTTCCATGGGCAAAGTCCGGCGAGTAAGCAAAGCCGACGCGCGGGCTGACGTAGACCGGAGGGAGGGAGTAGGCGGAACGGTTCGAGGCTGTTGCGTAGATGATATTGCCAGTGGTCACGAAGTCCGCCGGCGGCAACTGCGAAATCGGCGATGTCGCATAGTTTGCCTCGGACGCTGCGGTGGAGGCGTTGGGAGCGGATGGATTGAAGCCGGAGACGAGCTTGTTATTGCTCTCAACGTCAGGGGTCTCGTGATCGATCCGAATCCCGTAGCTGAATGTCAGGTTGTGCTTCACCTTCCAGTCGTCCTGCGCAAAAAAGGCGTTGTACCAGCTATCGTACTGGAACCTGGTTGCGACGTTGTAAGCTCCCGAGCTCGGAAGGCCAAGTTCGAAAAGGGCGAAGGCGCCACCGAACAACTGATTTTCACCCGGCGTGGTAGTTGTGCAGGTCTCGCATCCAGGACCGGAGGTGACAAATGATTCGGCCCCGGCATTGAAACTGAAAGCACCATCAGCCGCACCTGGGTTCACTGTGGACTCTTTATATGACCTGATATCCACGCCGGCTTTGAAGATATGGTTGCCTGCAACCTTGGTGACCACCTCGTATAACTGAAGCGTATCGAAGTCCTCAGTGGATCCCGGCGTGCCGCTCAATTGCTGGATGCCTGATGCATCATGGAAGCCCATCTCCGGAAGCGCATAGAGCACGGAGTTGGAGGCGATGTAAGATGGCATGCCGGTGACGGTTGGATTCGTTCCCAGGCTGGTTGGCTCGGAGCCGGTCTCATAGCGGCTGAAGCCAAGACGGGACTCGAGATTGAACGCGGGAGAGAATGTGTGAACATCGTCGATCTGGCCGCCCCAGAGAACCGTGTCCTGGGTTGTGCCTGTCAGGGAGTTGCCGAAGGTCTGTTGCGAAGTTGAGGCATAGTTGCTGCGATGGGCTTCAAACCTCATCTTGTTGGAGGGTGTGATGTTCCAATCGAGCGTGCCTTCATTCGAGGAATAGTTGTTTGTCTGTGGATCGCTGGCGAAAAAGTTATTTTCACCGTCTGCCCCGGTCGAAGATCCATCGTAGTTCGGCTGCGGCATGTTCTTCAGGTAGTACGCTGCAATGGGATTGATCGTGAGCGGGTCGCCGCTGGCATCGGTTGCGGTCGAGGTGCAATAGGAGCTGGTGACGATGCAGTTGTTGGGGATCGGCGAACGGCTTACCTCACCGCTGGGTGAAAGAGTTGCCGTAAATGGATTAAAGAGCTGGTTTTGGGGGCTGACCGCCAGCAGGGCTCCGAAGTCGCCAGCCCGCTCTGCCGCCGTGGGCACGCTTTCGATAACGGTATTGGGCTGCGTACCCTTATACCCTTCATAGGCATAGAAGAAAAAGAGCTTGTTTCGCCCGTTGAAGACGTGGGGAAGCAGGACAGGTCCGCCGATCGTTGCGCCATATTGATTGAAGTGCACCGAGGTTTGCTGAGTTCCGGCCTTTTGGAAGAAGGGATCCGCCGTGAGAGGGCGGGAACCCGCATAGTACTCAGAAGCCGTGCCGTGGAAGTGGTTGGTGCCACCCTTGGTGGTTATGTTCACGAAGCCTCCGGCAGTATCGCCCATCGCCGCATTTGCAGAAAAGTCATCCACGCGAACGGCGTCTACGGAGTCCAGCTCAGGGCTGTAACCGGCAGTCCGGCTGCCATCCTCCATATTCGGAACGCCATTCAGAAGAAGCTCATTCGAAGACGAATTGCCTCCACCCAGTGAGAAATCATCAGCCGTTTGGTTGTCGAACGGCGTGGTTTGCGATTGAGAGTGCTTTCCTTTGGCAACCGCCCCATACTCCAGATGGGCGAAGCCAAGCGGCGAGCGGCCGTTGCTGGGAAGGTCTTCCGTCTCCGCGGCTGTCAGCGTCTCGCCTACCGTCGCGTTCGCTACGTTGATCATCGGCGTGTTTCCGCTGACGACGACCGACTGGTTGGCAACACCGACGGTCAAAGCGATATTTTCCGTGAGGGTCTGCTCAGTCTTGAGGATCAGACCGAGGTGGATATACTTGCGAAAACCAGGCGCGTCCACGGTGATGGAATAGGTTCCGGAGAGAAGATGAGGGACGTCATATACGCCGGCGTGGTTGCTTACACTGTAGGACGTAGCTCCGGTCCCGGTGTCCACGATCGTAATCTTCGCTCCTGGAATCACCGCGCCGGTGGGGTCCGTGATGATGCCCGTGAGTGTGCCGCGGGTGATCTGCGCTGAAGCCGCAGATGCGATGAGAACGACAACCAAGGCTAGGGCAAAGTTCCTCCGAATAGACGAAGAAGTAAGCAGCGAGACGATGCTTCTCCCCGGGGAAAGCCACCCGTAAGTTCCTTTGGATATGCTCGGCCCGCGGGAAACTTGCTTGAGTGATTGAAAGACCTTCATGGTGTTCCTCCATTGCTTCGAAGACGTATCTGACAGATCTGTGCCAAACATGGGCTAATCAGCCTGCACCAACCGCCTTTGGCGATAACTTTCATAAAGCCGTTTGTGGCGGGCGATTTAGCCTTGGCCTCGCTCAACAACAGCTCTAATGGACCTTTTAGAGTCCAAATCAAATTAGGGACCACGGTTATAAATGTCAACAATGTTTTGAAAGATAATTGACCTTCACCTCTTACTTTTTGAAACAATTGCCGTTTTATGCAGAATTAAATTAAAACCAGCTTCGGCCGGGGTCTGGCCGCCATTCGCCTCAAAGCTCTCAGGACCTGTATCTGCATGAATCGATGGGAAAATGGCGCAAGGCAACGCCCCGGTCGGCTAGCCAAACCAGCCCGGCCTCCGCGCTGGCCGCCCCTGATCCATGGACTGTTTCGCCGTTCCAACTTGTGGAATGTTGGCAATTGCCCTCTGGAATGGCCATGGCCCCGCCCACAGCCATCGCCTGAATAGCTTCTCCGTGGGTCGCGATCCCCGCAAATCCGCAAGATCTCATCTTGCAAATCGAACAGAAATCGATGGCATCGGCGAAACGGATGCCGGCAACCGTTCCACGGCAATCTTCGACTCCTCCTGATGAGCGGCACTTCCCGCTAACAGCCGAAGGGAGAACACCCTCTGCTTGGCGCGATTGGATCGGTCTGGGCTGCAAGCCGAGGCGGCCATCCGCGCGGCCAGCAAACAGCCTCGTTCAACAAGAAAGCTCCACAGACTACGCAACTTAGGCGTTGCCGTTCTTCTTGCGCCGCTGCAAGATCCCCACCCAAGGATCCACGCCAGACGGCCTTACGCCGGCTGATCCTGCCGTAAAACCACATAGCGGAACAACGCTACCTGGGAGCCAGCGTCCCGATGTGCTCCTTCATCCCAAATCACCCTTGGCCTATCTTTCCAGCATCGCCCGTCCAAACCAGCCAGAAGCCGGATCCCTGCGGTTTCCTCTTGACCCTCCATCGCGGGCAACCCCATCGTCCCCGCTTCACGGCCTCATCCGCCGCGTGCCGTCCGTTGAAGGCGCTTCAAGGATGCACCGTGCGATGACAGATGCCGACTCCAGAACAGCCTCTTTGATCTGCTCTTCCCTCTGTGGCGTCATCCGAATCAAAGGCGTTGAGATGCTCAATGCCGACATCACGCGTTGGCCGTCAGGACGAATGGCGGCCCCAATACAACATCCCCCCAGCACACTCTCTTCGCGGTCGCAGCCGATCCCGGTCCTTCGAATCTCTTCAAACTCTGCAAAGATGGCGTTGCGATCCACAATGGTCTTCTCCGTTCGCCTCGAGATTCCATAGATCTCCAGAATCTGATCGGCGTCGCGACGCTCCTGAAAGGCGGTAATAGCCTTTCCCATGGCGCTGCAATGCGGCGGGAGCACACGCCCCACGCGGTTCGTGATCCGAATCTCGTGAAACGTCTCAACCGAGTCGATCACGTGGATGCGATCGCTATACAGATAAGCCAGGCTCACGGTCTCATTGAAGCGGTTCGCCAACCGTTCGATCTCGGGCCGCGCCAACTCGCGCATCAGGTTGGCGCCATCCACCAGCCAGCCAAAGATCAGCTTCGGAGCCAACTGATACGTGCCATCCACATGCTGCACCAGATACTTGTGCTTTTCCAGCGTCAACAACACTCGAAAAACTGTCGATTCCGGCAATTTTGTGCGATTGCTGATCTCCTTCAACCCAAGTTGGGTCCTTCCGTCAAAGCAGTTCAAAATATCCAAACTGCGGCCGAGGGATCGAAGGTAGTACTGTTCGTTGGCCGACGGATCCTTTCCGGAATCTATCGCCCACTTGGGAATTCGACGCCGTACTTTCGGATTCACCTTTGGAGCGGAATTTGAAGGGCGCTTGGGCAATCGCGGCTCTTTCAGCAATCAATTGACTCGATTCTACCCGACGCAATAGCGGCGGAAGGATTTATTTTCATTTTTGCTCTCGGATTCCGCGCCGAAGCCACAATGGAATCCCACCTCAAGGCATTTGCACCAGGGCCACAGGCGCGCACCGGCTGCCAACTTTACGCCGCAGAACCATTCCGGCAGCCGGCGCGGATGAGTTGACTCGATCACGCAATCAGCCGCAAGGCATCCTTGCTCGCCAATCCGGTCCCGCTGGATGCTTGCAATCGCCTCATCGCAGAACTGCCGTGGAGGACACCCTATCCGCATCCTTTTATGCTGCGCGACGAGCCACGGAGCCGTAGATCACGGACGATGGACCACGGAGCATGGATCACGGAATGTAGCTCATGGCCGAACTCCCGCGCGAAGCTGCAAGGAGTACGGCTACCCCTTGAGCGGGGAGTTTGACCGCCAAAGCCCACTGGAATCCAGTTCCCGAAACTCCGGCCCCGCGGGAGGAGCCTCCGCCGGAGCTAACCAACGTCGCCGAGCCATCGCACACTAGAACCTTGAACTGGCCCGGAAGCAACACCCGATTCGGCCCGTCGCTGTGATTGATCAGGATGTAGACACTTTGTCCAGAATCAACGCCCGGATGGGAGCGGACGCAGAGTTCCATCTTGGGCGGCAGCTCCAGTGGGCCAACATCAGCCTGGGCATCCAATGCCGCGCGGGTAAGGATCGCCCGCATCAGCGACGGACCAGGTAGCGTGCCGAGATAAGATATGCTTCCTTTCCCCAGCCTCCTGGTAAGCATCGCCGGGCGCCCGTCCAGCCAGCCCCCGTCCGTTTTGCCGTAGCGCAGATCGACGCGGGTATCCGGCGCGGTTGCAATCAGATCTTCAGCCCAGATGTCTGCCGTGCCGGAGGCCTCTCGGGCCATCGGCGACGAAGCCGCCAACGCCCATGGAAGCGTACTCGTCAACGGAATCTTCTCGCCTCGCTCCAGCGCGTAGTACTGCTCGACATGCCCGCCCAGAGCCTCCGCAAGAGGACCCGGTTGGCGCTCCGGTTGAAGAGCATTGTAAGCATCTTTCATCCCAGACCGAGGACCAAGCAGCAGATGGCCGCCCTGGCGCACGTAGGCAATCAACTTCTTCGCCAGATCCTGGGGAATCACATTGAGTGACGGAGCCACCAGCAACTTGTAACCGCCAAGCGGCGCGGCGTTGGGATCCACGATGTCCACCTCATCCCCCGCAGTCTCTGCCAGCTTGTCCAATGGCTTGTAAAAACGCAGCAGCACCTGCTGCTGATCGTAGAGCTTCGTGTGCCTCTGGAAGTCGATCGCCCAGCGGGAGTCGTAGTCATAGAGCAGCGCCATATCAGCGCGGGGAGCCGTTCCGCTCAGAGCCTTGCTGGTGCGCTCAAAGTCAGAACCGATCTGCTGGATCTCAGAATAGATAGGATTCGGCCTGCCATCGGAGCCGAGTACCGCGCCGTGGTACTCCTCCTGTCCATTCCCAGCAGGCCGCCATTGCCAGTACAGAACGGCATCCGCGCCGTGGCCCACGGTCTGCCAGGCCAGAGCCCTGGTCTCGCCGCGATCCAGCGCATTGTTGATAGTGGCCCAGTTCACCGATCCGGGTTCGGTCTCCATCACCCAGAAGTCTTCGCGCTTCCAGCCCCGGACCAAGTCGTTCAGCATCGCGTTGCGATCGGCCAGCAGGTGCCCCTCGCCAACATAGTCATCCCAGCTCGCCAGGTTAAGGTCTTCGGTCATCCGGTAGTGGTCCCAGTTCGCTGACCATCCCAGACCGCCGATATTGGTGGTGATGAACTGCGATGGAACGATGTACCTGCGCAGCACATCGATCTGTTGGCGCTGGAAGCTCCTCCAGGTTGCCGTCACAAAGTGTTTATGTTCCAGCAACAACCCCGGATTTCCGTAGCTGGTCTCCATCGGAATCTCATCCCAGCGGTCATAGGTCTGCGACCAGTAGGCGGTGGCCCAGCGCTGATTCAGGTTGGCGAGCGTCTTGTATCTGCTCTTCAGAAACTGTTGAAACTGCGCGCGCGTAGCGGGATCGAAAGACTCATCCGTGTACTCGTTGCCAATCTGCCAGCCGATCACGTTCGGGTTATGGCCAAAGCGCTGTGCCAGCTTCGCTACGATCAGAGCGCATAGGTGACGGTAGCGTGGGCTGGCGTAGTTGAACTGACGCCGGTCGCCATGTTCGCGGATCCGGCCGTCCGCATCCATCCCCAGCGTGTCTGGATACTTGCTCGTCAGCCATGCAGGTGGAGCGTCCGTGGGCGTGCCAATCACCACGGAAATGTGGTGCCTTCCAGCCATGTCGATGGCCCGCTCCAGCCAGTCCAGATCATAGTGGCCCTCGCTGGGCTCAAGCGCGGACCATGCGTACTCCCCCACCCGAACCACCCTCATGTGGGCCGCTTCCATCAGGGTAAGATCCGCGGCCCAGCGCGTATCGGGCCACTGCTCCGGGTACCACGCCGTGCCAAGCAGCGGCGCATGCGGAGTGCTGTATGGAGCCGCCGTCTGCGCGCGCAGCCAGGACGCCGCAACCAGGAACAGGGCCGCGACAGACATCATCATCCGACCCGAGAGGCGATAAGGATGTTGGACCATTCTGACCTTCCAAGGGCAAAGACGCCGACGCCGTCGTGTGGAAGAACCATCCCTGATGGCGATGCCCTCAACCGCCAGGATCGTTCTGTGCTTACGCTGGAATACGACCAGACCTCCAAGGCTTCTCGCCCGAGGGTGAGCATAGAGACTTTCCACAAAACTTTCCACGGACGCTCAAGATCTCCGATCAAAGCACCCAGGCTGAGCCCCGCTTTCATGCCCCGCTAGTGGGCCCGAACGCAGAGAAAAGCCACCGAGACAAGCCACGCAGAACGATCAATCCTGGCGGCCGGAGAACCATGGATAAATTCCGCAATGCGGTTCCGCCCTTTCGACGCTTGCAGCCTGGAGACTCCGCCCCGTGGCATTCAAACCGCTCTCCGTGCCCTCATCGAAAGACGGCAGACTGGGACTCGATTCGGACCTGCGCAGAACGCGAAGGCCCCGCCCCCCAGGCGCAAAGGTCGCGCTTGGGACACGCCTGCCTTAGCTCCGGGTTTCGTCCCGGCGTTCACTTCTCCCATCCGACCTCCCCGCGCCTGGCCCGGAGGAGCCCTGGGGAAGGCCTCTGGATTATCCTGAATAGAGAAGCGCAACTGCCCGCCGGATTGCTGCGCCTACCCGAAGCCCACCATCCAAACCCTCTCTCCATTCGCCCATGAGGTTTCCGTAATGAACTCAAGTCACGCCCTGCTCCTCCTTGCCGTGCTCTTCGCCATCTATCTCGTCTGGCGGCGCTTCAGCCAAATTGCTCCCCAGCATGTCACGCGACATCTCCGCGAAGGGGCCGTGATCGTCGATGTCCGTACTTCTGCCGAATACAGAAACGGGCATCTACCCAAAGCCATCAACATCCCTTTGAACCATATCGAGATCACCATTCCAGATCGCTTTCCAGACCGCTCCAAGGTCCTGCTGCTCCACTGCCACAGCGGAGCCCGCAGCGGTCTGGCCGCCAGACGCCTCAAAGCCAAGGGCTACCCCAACGCTTTCAACCTCGGCTCTTACCATCGCGCGGCCAAACTCACCGGCGGCAAATGAGCGCCCACCCGCCCGTGCGCGGCTCCCATCGCCGCTCCCATTGCGGCCTCCACCACTGCTTCCATCGAACAGCAAACGAGCATCCAACCGGTACACTGGACGCATGGAAGTTCTCTACGGCCTGCACCCCGTCGAGGAGGCCCTCCGCTCGCGCTCCCGTCCCTTGGACCATATCAGCGTCGCTCGTGAGCGAGAGTCTCGCCGCGACCCGCGCCTGGATGCCGTCCTCGACCTGGCCCGAGCTGAAGGAATTCGCATCTCCACCGAAACCCGCGATCAGCTCACCCGCCACTGCCGCACGGACGCCCATCAGGGTATCGTCGCCTTCCTACGCGAGCGCAAGCTGCTCAGCCTTGAAGACCTACTCGCGTCCCCGGCCACTACCAGCGCGGGCTACCGATTCTTCCTCGCTTTGGACGGTATTGAGGACCCCCACAACCTCGGCGCGCTGCTCCGCTCCGCGGACGGCGCGGGCGTTGATGGCGTTTTGCTGCCGGAGCGCCGCTCCGCTCCGCTCTCGGCCGTCGCCGCCAAATCCTCCGCCGGCGCCAGCGAACACGTCCGCATCGCCCAGGTGGTCAACATCACCCGCGCCCTGGAGACCATGAAAAGACACCACATCTGGGTGGTTGGCCTGGATGAGCGCGGAGACCCCGAGTACACCGGCTTCGACTTTCGTCAGGACATCTGTCTAGTCCTCGGCCGCGAAGGCACCGGCCTGCATGAAATGGTGAAGCGCACCTGTGACCATCTTCTGCGCATCCCCATGGCTGGCAGCGTCACCTCCCTCAACGTCTCGGTAGCTGGCGCGGTGGTCATGTTTGAGGCCATGCGCCAACGTCGGGCAAGCCAGCGCCCAAGCGACCAACAGCTTTTCACAGAGTCTAAAACCCCAAAGCCTCGTAAAGGGCTGGGGTCCTGACCATCCAACAACCCCGCCCACGGCAACCTTGAGCTTCGCCATGGCCTTCACCACCGTCTCTCCCTGGCCGCCTTCCTCGGGCGCAACCCAAGACCACCACTGGAGTTCGTCACCTTGTCCACACCCCGCACCCTGCGCCTGGTCTCACTCACCCCGCTCGCCCTCCTGCTGGCGAGTTTGGCCGCGCGCGCCCAATCCACTCCCTCCGCTCCACCCCTACCACCGCCCCGCGGCCAGGTCCTCTTCCAGAGCCACGGCGAGCCACCCCCCACCCCTGACAACGACGCTCCTCCCACGCCGGAGGCCATCCCTCCCTCCCACCCTCCCTCTGGACCGCTGCTCACCGACGCCCAGCGTTCCTCCCTCCTCTTCACCGCCTACGACCTGGATGCCCGTCTGGACCCCGCCACTGGCCAATTGACCATGCGCGCCCGGGTCACTCTGCGCAACATCGGCTCAGATCCCCTCACCCGCATCGCGCTCCAGATCTCCTCCTCGCTCATCTGGTCCAGCGCCAGTCTTCTCCCGTCCGGCGCGGGACTCTCGGCCGGAACCGGCGTCATCCAGCTTCCTCTCGCCCAACATCTCATCGAGACCGACGCGGACCACACTGGCAAATGCTCTGAGGCCATCATCGATCTGCCCAGCCCTCTGGCGCCCGGAGCCACCATAACCCTCGACACTCTCTACTCCGGTCTCATCCAGGTCAGCGGAGGTCGGTTAGAGCGAATCGGAGCGTCTGCCTCCCAGGCCCTCACCTCCGACTGGGACGCCATTGGCTCCAGTTTCAGCATCTCCGACCCCAGCTTTAGCAGCAGCTCCAGCAGTAGCGCCGACCAGACCTCTTCGGCTTCCCCCTCCCCGGCAACTATCCTGGTTGCCCTCCGCGGCTTCGGCGATGTCCTTTGGTATCCCACCGCCTCGCCACAGCTCTTCCTGGGCGACGGAGCCACGCTCTTCCAGGCCATCGGCCGACAGCGCCTCGCCGAGCACCAGGCCGGCATCCATCTCCGGCTGGCTATCCAATACCACGGCGTGCCTCCGGTCGCCGCCTACTTCTGCGGCCAACGCCAGCCTCTCTCACCTCATCCTGACGACCCTAGCTCCCCAGACGACACGGGCATCGCCACTGCGGACTTCCCCGCCCAACCCCTCGGCTTTCGCCAGCCTAGCCTCTTCGTCGTTCAGCAGCCGGAGATTCCCCTCGCCCCCGTTCCCGCAGCCCCGGTAGGTATCTCGACCTCGTCCGCCTTCACCCCATCGGAGGCTCCAACGGACTCTAGTTCCAGCGCTCCGTCTACCGGAGCCTTCGACATCCTCTCCGTTGAGACCTCCAACTCAGACGATCTTCCTACCCTGGCGGCCTCTGCCGAGCGCATCGCACCGCTGCTTCAAGCCTGGTTCGGCCCTAACCCTCTTACTCCGCTCACGGTGCTGGACCACCCCGGTGACCCTTTTGAGGACCACGCCCTTCTCGTCGCTCCTATCCGTGAGCTAGCTTCCTCCTCCTCCAGCCCAGCCTTGGCGCACTCGCTCACCCACGCCTGGGTCAATACCGGCCAGCCATGGTTTGACTCGGGCCTCGCTCAGTTCATCAGCCTCCTCTGGATCCAACAGACTCAAGGCCGTCCGGCCGCCATCCTCGCGCTCAACAATCTTATGCAGCCGCTGAACATCAACGAGGTCGGCTTCGACTCCGAACAGCAAGCCGACGACGCCTTCGCTCCTGCGGGAGAGCCTCTTGTCTCGGCCTCCAGCGAGCTCTACTACCGCCGCAAGGCCGCGGCCGTCTGGTGGATGCTCAGCAACATCACTGGCGAAAAACCTCTGCAGCAAGCTCTCACCCTGTGGCGAGAACAAGCCGCCGAGAAAACTGGCCCGTTCAACGCGGACGACGCCACCGTTCAGGCCGTCGCCTTCGAAAGGCTTCTGGAAAAACTCAGCGGCAAAGACCTCGGCTGGTTCTTCTCCGACTGGGTCCTTCGCGACCGCGGCCTACCGGACCTCTCCATCGTCGACGTCGAACCCCGCCTGCTCCCGGCGGGCAAGGGTCATGACTCAGGCTGGCTCGTCTCCGTCACAGTTCGTAACAGCGGAGCCCCCGCCGTAGATGTCCCACTCACCATACTCTCCGGAGCCTTTACCTCCAGCACCCGGATCCACATCGCCGGCTTCTCCAACGCAACCACCAGGGTCGTCGTCGCCTCCCAACCCACGCAGGTGCTACTCAACGACGGCAGCACTCCAGAGATCCGTTCCGCCACCCACAGCCGCAAGGTGATCCTCGAGCAATCTCCCTCGATCTTTCAGAACTAGCGGCATCTCTGAGGCTCTATGTGCTCCCCAACACCACCGGCCTTCCCTGTTTGAGCGTCCGGTGCTCAAAGCCGCAAAGGATGCTCCCGGGCTGGACCTCGTTCTGCCAACTACAGGAACCAGCTAGGGCGACTCCCGCGCTGCTATAAACATCGAACCGCTCGCGCTGAGCCGCTGCACCCCATGCGATCGGGTCTGCTTCCTTGCTCTCGTTCTCGCAATCCAGTCCCTCAACCGGGGCCTGCAAGCGCCGCAACCAAACCGCCCCTCCTACTTCTTGGCCGTGCCGATCACCAGCAACTGCTCAATCCTGCCGTCAGGCCGCAGATACACGCTGATCAACTCCGTCGCCCCTCCTGAGAAGGCCGCGCGGTACACACCAAAGGTCATGCCCCCGCGTAACTCGGCGCTGAAAGTGGTAACCGTCTCCAGCGAACCCAGTACGGAAAGACTCGACTGATAGTCTCCCAGACCCGTCGCGTCGAAGTAGTCATTGCAATCGGCGGTAAAGAGCACACGGTCGATCCGTCCCTTCTGCAAGCCGTGAAGAATCTTCCGCAGATGCGGAGCAAAGGCCTGGGCCGTAGCCATGGCGGGATTAGCCTGTGCGCCTGCCGATGGTTTCGTGGGCAGAATCAGCGGGGCGATCTGGCTCGCGATCTGGCTCGCGGCCTCGCTAGCCTCCTCATTGGTAAGCACCACAATGGCGGCACGGTCGTCCGGATAGACCACATCTTGGGCAACAAAGCCCCCCACCTCACCTGAGTGTTCCAGAACCCGGCGGCCGTCCTCCTCGCGGACATCCATCCCCAGGCCGTAGTGGGAGTTCTTGCCACTGGCGAGAACAAATGGCCTCTCCATCTCCTGATAGCTGGCGGGGCTTAGTAGCGACTGGTTGATCAGCGTCAGGTCCCACTTCAGCAGTTGATCAACCGGCATGGCCAGGTCGGCGTCCCCAAAGTACCATCCCGGAGCCTCCAGCGCCGCCGGGCTGATCGGAGCCAGGGCGTAGCGCATGTAGCCGGTGACCTTGAGCTTGGCCTGGTCCTTGTTCAAGTTCAGCACTCCACTCAGTCCCGCGGGCTTCAGAACCTGATCACGCAGAAACATGGCAAAGGGCTCGCCACTCACCTTCTGCACGATCAGCGCAGCCAGAACAAAGTTCGTGTTGGAGTACTGCCACTGCGTTCCAGCAGCAAAGTCCAGCGGCTTGCCCGCAAACTCATGCACAATTTGCAGCGGGTTGCCGGGAACCCTCCAGGCCGGGATGGTGTAGTCCTGCGGAGCGTAGTCCTGGTAGCCAGAGGTATGGGTGAGCAGGTTGATGATCCGGACATCCCGGGAGTCTGTGAGTTCCGGGAAGAACTTGCTGACAGGATCTTCCAGGCAGAGCTTCCCCTGCTGCTGGAGCAAGAGCATCGCCGTTGCCGTGAACTGCTTGGAGATGGAGCCGATAGGATAGGCCATGGAGGCCTTTGCCTGCACCTTGGGAGTCACCCGCGCCAGGCCGAAGGCCTGCGTGTAGACGATCTTGCCGTCCTCGACGATGCCGACCGACGCAGAGGGAACGCCCGTCTCATCCAGAACCTTTTGCGCGATCTTGGCGACCTCGACCGCAACGTGCGGAAGCAACGCGGGAGAAGCTGGCGACGACGGAGTTGACTGAGCGGATGCGCAGAGTGCGGCGGCAAGGAGGGCGGCGACCATGGAAAGACGCATGATGGAAGCAGAATAGCAGCGTGCCCGCATCCAGCGCGCATCCCTTGGCCGCCACCCCGGCATCCAGAGCGGCAGTCGTCCGGACCATCGGCAGTCGCAGAAGAGGAAGCCACCGGAAGCCGTCGCCTCCATTCCTGAAGAGATCGTGTTGCATCAGCCTCTTTACGCCGTACGCCCGGCCTGCCTTCGCTGCGGGCAAGCAAACCAGCGCAATCCCATGGATGGGAGCGAGCCCAGCTTGCCGATCCCAGCAGATTCGGGCAGCATGGAGAAACGACTAGACCATGCCAGAGCTACCCGAAGTTGAGACCGTTGCCAATGGAGTAGATGCGCGGGTGCGCGGTCGCCGCATCCAGCGCGTCTGGACCAGTGGGAAGCCACAGACATTCAAGTCCACCGAAACCGAAATCGTCGCCACGCTGACTGGTGCTCGCATAGAGCTTGTGCGGCGGGTAGGGAAGACGATCGTGATGGATCTGCTGCGAACCGGCCGGAAGCCCGCACAGTTCCTGGTGCACCTGGGCATGACCGGAAGGCTGTTGGTATCGCAGCCAGAGGTTCCATGGCCGGCGCATACCCACGCCGTGCTCTCGCTCTCAGACGGGCGCGAGCTGCGGTTCGTCGATCCACGGCGGTTTGGGCGCCTCTCGGTTCTCACCGGGACAGCCGTCTACCATGGACCGGGAAAGGAGCCGACCACCGTCTCCGCCGATGAGTTTTCCCATCTCTTCAAAGGCAGGAGACTCGCAATCAAAGCAGCCCTGCTGAACCAGTCGATTCTGCATGGGGTGGGGAACATCTACGCGGATGAGAGCCTCTTTCGGGCTGGGATTCGTCCACGTCGGCAGGCAGGAAAACTCACGCGTGCACAACTGGCCACACTGCACGGCGCGTTGCAGCAGGTGCTCGCCCAGGCCATCGAGCTAGGTGGATCTTCCGTCTCCGACTACGTGGACGCCGACGGCGTTCGCGGCTTCTTTCAGCTCGAGCACAAAGTCTACAGCCGAGCAGGCCAGCCATGCATCCGCTGCGGATCGGTGCTGAAGAAGATCATTGTGGGCGGCCGTACCACCGTGTACTGCCCAATCTGCCAACACTAGAGCATCTCCCCCGTTGCCGGGCATCTCGCAAAGGGCCTGCGGCGGCATCCCGCAGCGTAGACTCGGAGCATGTTGCGCTGCGCGATCACCAGCGGTGACGGTTGGGCGGCTCTTGCGCAGGTTCGGCGATGGGCCAGCGCGGGCGTCGAGTTCGTGCAGCTTCGGGAGAAGCAACTTGCCCCGGAGGAGTTACTACGGCTTGCATCCTCCACCGCCGCGGCCATCCGTGAGAGCTTGCGCGGCTCGGAACACACATCTCGGAGCGCAACCAAACTCCTGCTCAATGGCCCAGCGGAGCTGGCCGTGCGGGCTGGAGCCGACGGCGTACATCTCACCGCCCGCCCCGATGAGCTAACCCCAGCCGAGGTACGGCGCAGATTTGCGCTGCTCGGAGCGCCCGCTCCCATCATCGGGGTCTCCTGCCACACCCTGGAGCAGGTACGGCGCGCGGCGGATGGCGGCGCGGATCTGATCCTCTTCGGGCCGGTCTTCGAGAAGCAAGTAAGAGGAGTGACCGTCGTCCCCGGCGTCGGGCTTGAACCTCTGCGCGAGGCTTGCGCGGCCGCGAAAACCACCCCGGTTCTGGCCCTCGGCGGCGTCACCTGGGCGAGCGCTCCGCGCTGCCTTCAGGTTGGAGCAGCGGGGGTGGCCGGAATCCGGCTGTTTGACGACAACCCCTCTCCGAGAAGCGTGCAGGCGAGGAATTGCCGTTGATTCCCTGCTGTACGCCGGCCAATTGACTCCGATGCGGCGGCATCCTACGGTTAAAGCATGCTGATTACCCCTGCACAACTCCTCGATGAGCCGCTGAGCCTGAACGAATCCTTTTCGGAGGGCTCGCTGGACTATGCGCCTGACCTGCGCCAGGTGGGGCCAATCACCCTCAAGGGATTGGCTGAGCTGCTCGTGGAACACCGTGGGCCCAGGCAGTTTGTACAGGACATCCGGCTCCGCGCCAGCTACTCCGGCGAGTTCGAGCAACTTTGCGCTCGCTGCCTGGAACCGGTGCGGCGACGGATGGAGGGAACCTTTGACCTGATCTTCCGGCCGGCCAGCGCCGACAGCCAGGCTGGAGAGCACTCCATTACGGAAGATGAGACCGAAATCGGTTATTATGAAGAGAGCGGCCTGCTGCTGGAGGACGCCGTACGGGAGCAGGTGCTTTTGGCCCTGCCCGGACGGATACTCTGTCGGCAGGACTGTAAGGGCCTTTGTTCTCACTGCGGAATCAACCGTAACCTTTCCTCCTGTCAGTGCGTCGATGAGCCGGTCAATCCACGTTTTGCCGAGTTGGCCGGAATTGCTATCGCGCATAAGGGATGAGTCAGGCTATTCAAGGTGGAACACCCGCCAGCGCCACCATCGGACCGCTGGAACTTCATAGGCTCTCCGTTGTAACAGACTCGGCCGCACCGCTTTGCGTTCGCTGGCCAATTCAGAAGAGGTTTACCATGCCGAATCCAAAGCGCCGGCACTCCAAGCAGCGCACTGCAAAACGTCGTAGCCATGACTTCCTGACGCCCACCGGCGTCTCCAACTGTCCCAACTGTGGCGAAAAAAAGCTCCCTCACCGCGCCTGCAAGAAGTGCGGCGAGTACAAGGGCCGTTCTGTTCTTGCGGCCAAAGAAGCTGCCTAGAGCTGTCTTCCTGGGGATGGGCGTCCAGGAATAAACTTGCGGCGGCAACTTCCCTGCGGCCGGCGCGTCTCGATCTCGAGGCGCTACATTCCACTCGCAGGAAGATCACTCCGGCGATCGCGCTCCTACCCGCCAGGGCTCTTCCAGGCAGTTTGAGCCTTCAACGCAGCAAGGGAACTTCGAGCTTACAGTAGCCATGCCGATCGACATCGTCCTCGACGCCATGGGATCAGACCGATCCCCCGAGCCGGAGATTCGTGGGGCTATTCTGGCCTGCCGCCAGTTGGACGTCCGTGTCCATCTGGTTGGGCCAGAGGATCTGCTGCGCCCAAAGTTGCGCGAGGCGCTGAAGAGCTCTGCAAACTCCCGCTTCGGCGTCCCCTCCAGACCACGCCTGCCCATCTTCATCGTGCAGGCCAGCGAGTGGATCAGCATGAGCGACAAGGCATCCCAGGCCGTGCGCTCCAAGCGCGACTCCTCCATGCGCATAGGCCTGAAGATGGTGCGTGAAGGCCGCGCCGCCGGCTTCATCACCGCCGGCAATACCGGAGCGGCCATGGCCATCGGAAAAATGGTGCTCGGATCCCTCACCGGAGTCGACCGCCCCGCCCTCACCGCGGTGCTGCCCACCAGTACCGGCCAGCCCTGCGTCGTGCTCGATGTAGGAGCCAACGTAGACTGCAATCCGGAAAACCTGGTGCAGTTCGCCATCATGGGGCAGATGTACGCAAAAAATGTGCTGCATGTCGCGCAGCCTCGCGTGGGCCTGCTCTCCATCGGAGAGGAAGACACCAAGGGCAACGCCCTCACCCACGAAACCCTGCCTCTCCTGCGCCAGGTGGCTGGCAGCCTGGGAATCAACTTCCTAGGCAATGTCGAGGGACGGGACCTCTATAACGGCCACACCGATGTGGTGGTATGCGACGGCTTCGTAGGAAACGTGGCGCTCAAGACCAGCGAGGGCCTCGCCAAACTGGTCAGTTCCTCCCTGCGGGAGAGCCTCAAGTCCACCGTAACCTCACAGGTGGGCGCGATGCTCTCACAAAAGGCCTTCAAGGCCTTCAAAAGCCGCCTGGACTACTCCGAGTATGGCGGCGCGCCTCTGCTGGGATTGCGTGGGGTCTGCGTCGTAGGTCATGGCTCATCCAATGAGCGTGCGGTAATGAATGGAATCCGTGTAGCCGCGGAGTTTGCCTCGGCCTCCGTCAACGCAAGCATCGAATCGGCTCTGGCGGGACGCTGAGCCCGTTCAGCTTTGTCTCGGCCCGCAAACCTGCTGCGTCCTCTTTCTTCGGCCACAGCCTCCTGCCACAATCTCCTAGCCGCCGCCCGGCCGGCTCAAGACGCCCAGGTCCGCCAGTCCATTCACAAAGTACTGCACAGCCAGGGCCACCAGCAGTAACCCCATCACGCGGATCAGGATGCGGATTCCCGTATCCCCAAGAGCGCTGGCGACGCGCGAGGCGCTCCTCAACACCAGGAAGCAGATGGCCGCTGTTACCACGATCGCGCCGAAGATCGCAGCCATCTCCCAGTACCCCTCTGAGCGGTGCGCCTGTCCCACCAGAATCATCACCGAGGTGATCGCTCCTGGGCCCGCCAGCATCGGGATTCCCATAGGCACAATTCCCACATCGTCCTTGCTGGCCGCGGCGGCCGTCTCCGTGCTGGACTCCTGCGTGGGAGACCGCTTGGCGGCTAGCATGTCCAGGCCAATCAACAGCAGAATGATGCCGCCGGCGATCTCAAAGGCGGGAAGCGTAATCCCAAAGATGCGGAAGATATAGGTGCCCGCAACGGCAAAAGCGCTCAGGATCACCAGCGCTGTCAGGGACGCCTTGCGGGCGGTGCGAACCCGCTTGGCCTGGCTCTGCCCCTCCGTGACGGCAAGAAACGTGGGCAGCGCCGCGAAGGGATCCACCAGAAAGAAGATCGAGCTGAGGGCCAGCAGCGAAAAACGGACATAGACCGACCCCTCCAGACGCGTACGCAAACCCATCTGCGCGTCCAGATGCGCCCCAAGGCTGGTAAGCACGGCCATATGGGCAGAAAGAGTCATCCTGTGTGGATTCTTTCATGCAACGCCGGATACGGCCACAGCCGTAATTTGCGCATAGGACGTCTGCCGCCCGCAGCCCGCCACGTATAATCTTTCTAGGCTCCATGCAGAGAGTCAGGAGGAAAAATGCCGATCCAGCCAACGAAAAACATATGGCACAACGGTCAATTGATCCCTTGGGAAAAGGCCAACATTCACGTGATGAGCCACGTGATCCACTACGGTTCTTCGGTCTTTGAGGGCATTCGCTGTTACACCCAGCCTAAGGGTGCGGGCATCTTCCGGCTTGAGGAGCATATGAAGCGGCTCATCGACTCGGCCAAAATCTACCGCATGCCCTTGCCCTTCACGCTCGATCAGTTGATCGCTGCCGTGGTGGAGGTGGTAGAGGCCAATGGCATTGCCCCCTGCTACATTCGACCCATCGCCTTCCGTGGTTACGGAGAGATGGGCGTCAACCCCCTGAAGTCACCCATTGAGGTTTTCATCGGCAACTTCCCCTGGGGCAAATACGTTGCCGGGAATGATGGAGCCGATGTCTGCATCTCCAGTTGGAACCGTCTGGCGCCCAACACCATGCCATCGCTGGCCAAGGCCGGAGCCAACTACATGAACTCCCAGTTGATCCACATGGAGGCCGTCACCAACGGCTATGTCGAGGGGATCGGGCTGGACCGAAACGGATACCTCGCCGAAGGCTCAGGGGAAAACCTGTTTGTGGTGCGATCCGGAACCATCTATACCGCTCCCCTGGCCAACTCGGTTCTGAGCGGAATTACGCGCGACTCGATCCTGGTGCTGGCCCGGCAGTTGGGCATTCCCGTAGTAGAACAGGCACTGCCGCGCGAACTCCTCTATGTATGCGACGAAGCTTTCTTCACTGGAACCGCAGCCGAAGTAACCCATCTTCGTTCCGTGGATCGCATTCTGGTGGGCGATGGGACCATGGGGCCTGTGACCAAGGCGCTTCATCAAGCGTACTTCAACATTTTAAATGGGTTGACCGAGGACCGTTTTCACTGGCTCACGCCGGTTTCGGTTCGGGAGGCCGTAACAGCTTAATTCGCTGGACTCATGCTCACTCTGGGTTCAGCTTCGAAATTTGAGAATTTTGCAACAAAGCGGCGGCTTTGGCTGCCGCTTTTTTCGTCTCCCGGCTCAGCAGGCGGGTATTTTTCGCCTCAAGGATGAGAATGTACCCTGATTATCGAACTAGACTGGTAAAGATACTTGCCAACAGAGAATCAGGCTTATCTCTTGCGTTTATGTGTTTGAGGATTGTCACTCGATGAAATTGCGGTTTCTTGTTCCAGCACTCGCTTTGGCTCTTACAACCATCGCGGCTCATGCTCAATTCGGCGTTTACGTCAACCCCGTGGTGAGCCAGATAAGCAACAGCAAAGCCGATACCGGAGAGTTCGCCTTCCTGGGCGACGGTGAGACCTCGCAAATCTTTGGCGGCATTGTCTTTGGCGGTTACGATGAGTTCGCCCACTACTCCAAGGCGACCGTAGGCGTGGATGTCCGGGACGCCTTTCAGCACGGCAATAATGCAAGTATCAACAGCTTCATGGTCGGCGTGATTGTGGCCGCCAAGCCCATGGCGCTCTTCAAATTGAAACCCTATGGACAGTTTTCCGTCGGAGCCGGCCGAACCAAGGCCGCACTCAGTCCCGCACACATTGAACGTCTGGAGTTCGCCGGCTATGGCGGTCTGGACCGGCCTTTGAATCCACATATCGACTGGCGCATCGTGGAGATCAGCTACGGCGCGCTTTCCACGATCAGCAGCGCAACTTTTAAATTTGATAGCCCGAACTTTCCCGACGCCCATGTCCTCGGATTCAGTACTGGCTTTGTCTTCCGGTTCAAATAGACCCTCCCCACCGCCAAATCGAATTGGCCGCGCAGGCTCTCACATCTCTGATCCGGGCCGCTGATCAAGCAGCGCCTCAATCTCCGCCCGCTTCGGCATCGATGGAGCGGTGCCGGCGCGGGTCACGGAGATCCCCGCCGTTGCGCAGCCAAACCTCGCAGCCTCCAGCACCGTAGCTCCTTCGCTCAGAGCCGCCGCAAAGCCCCCGCAGAACGCATCCCCGGCCCCCGTGGTCTCCACAACGGCGCCGGCGTGGAATGTATCCACCAACACCGCCTCTGCGCTTCCGTCGCAGACCAGAACTCCCTGCGCTCCCAGGGTCACCATCACACAGCTAGCTCCACGCAGTTGCAGCGCCCGCGCCGCCGCCTCGGCCTGTTCCCGGTTCTCCACGCAGAGACCGGTCAACAGCGCAGCCTCGCTCTCATTGGGAATCAGAAAATCCGCCAGCTCCAGCAGACGGTCGCTGAGCGGCTGCGCCGGAGCCGGATTCAGGATGGTCCACACGCCGGCCTCCCGCGCCAGACGCAGCCCGTGCTCCACCGTCTGCAGCGGAAGTTCCAGTTGGGTGAGCAAGACGCCAGCCGAGCGGATAGCCTCTCCGGCCAACTCCACATGCTCGGGTTGCAGCGTAAAGCAGGCTCCTGGCGTCACGATGATCGCATTCTCCCCCCGCACCTCATCGATCAGAATCGCCGCTGCACCAGTGGGCGTCGCAGCCGTGGAGACCAGAGAAGCGTCTACCCCGGCCGACTCCCAGGTCTCCCTCGCCAGGCGCCCAAAGGCGTCATCACCCAGCCGTGAGAGCATCTGTACCGCTGCGCCGGCGCGCGCAGCGGCCACCGCCTGGTTGGAGCCCTTGCCGCCCGGCCCCAGGGCAAAACCGCTGCCCAGCAGCGTCTCTCCCCACGCCGGTAGCCGAGGGGCTCGAAAGGCTACATCGGCCACATAACTGCCCAGAACTACGATCTTCTTCGCCATGCGTTTGCCGCTTCCTCCCAGCCTCCTCCTCACTCGTCTTCGAGCCGACTGCTCGCTGTGGCCATCTGTCGGCCTTCCCTGCGGGCCCTCGCCCCGGCGCCCAACCCTTGTCCTACGCCTCCCGCTCCAGCACAGGCTCGCCGTAGTGCTGTATCACTGGAGCCGGATCGTAAAAGTGATGCAACAACTCTCGCCAGCGGGGGAAGCGATCAGACTGGCGAAACCCAACGGTGTGATCCTCCAGACTTCTCCATTGCACCTGCAGTAGATAACGGTTCGGCGTCTCCACGCAGCGGCGGACATCGATCGAGACAAAACCAGGGGTTGCTGCAATCAGCGGCCGAGCCGTCTTCCATGCCGCCTCAAAGGCCGCCTCCTCACCCGGTTTCACATTCAAAATACCCACTTCAAGAACCACGGCACCTCCTCGTTCTCGTCATGATGCCCGCATCCTTTGCGGACATGAAGCGAAGTTCCTTAACCAGCATACGCACGCGCAATCAACACCAGCGCCAGCAGGTAGCTCACCACCATTGCGGCCAGATATCCCTTGGCCTTTGCATTTGCTCCCTTGAACTCCTTCCAGACAAAAACACCCCACAGACAGGCCACCATCGGAGAAGCCTGCCCAATGGCATAGGAGATGGCGACCCCCACCAGACTGGCAGCCACAAAGTTGAATACCGTGCCCAGCCCCCAGATCGCCCCTCCCAGCAAACCCAGGGCGTGGTAGCCGGCCGACGCGCGGAAGTAGTCTCCCGCTGCCACAGGGGAGCCCACAATCGGCCGCCGCATCAGCAGCGTGTTGAAGAAGAAGCAGCAGACAAAGGCCCCGAACGTCAAAAAGACGGCGGCGGTATACGGCGTCAGGGAGTGTCCATGGGTCATCGCCCGAGTGACCAGCGGAGCGAAGAGGCCCATCAACGATCCGGAGATCAGGCAGACCAGGACACCCTTCCTCGAGGCCCTCTCTGCGCCAGGGCGCAGCGCCGCATAGGATTTACCCACCAGCACCACGGCCACCACGGCCATCACCACGCCGCAGCCCAGCAACACCGCACTGCCACGCGGCTCAATGGCGTAGCTCAAGACGACTCCCTCGACCAGGGCAATTCCAATCGAGATAGGGAACGCGACCGCAAGCCCCACCATCTCAATGCCGGCGATCAGCAGCACATTGGCGATGTTAAAGATGAACCCGCCCACAGCCGCATAGAGCAGATTCAGATCATCGGCGGCATGCAGATTGGCCAGAAAGGCGGTCGGCCCACCCGCATAACTGCCCAGGGTAAACGCCAGCGCCAGAGCCATCAGAAGGATCCCCAGCGCATAGTCCCAGTAGTAGAGCTCGAACCGATAGTTTCTGCAGACCTTGAACGTATTGGCAAACGATCCCCAACAGAGGGTGCTGAAGATGGTCATCACCAGCGCTACAACAAACGTGGACGGAACAAACATGCCTACCCTCCCCGCGCTATCCCCGCACCAGACGGTCGCTCTCTTCGCTCTCTCGGCGAAAGGAACCGCACGCCCCAGAGCCTGCCAACCAACCATCCCTGCGGGAACAACCCATTATGCCTGCGCCGCAACCCCACGACAACACCCCGAACGGAAACCGGCACAGCAGACGGCCATGCTCGCAACCAGACACTCCCAGGCAGGACGCAGCCATCTCCGCCGCCCGCTCCCTGCTGAAACACGGAGGGCGCAGACCGAAGCTGAATGCTAAGAGCATCCAACCTCCCCTGCGCCCTCTTCTTGCTTGACGTCCTGGAATCGCTCTAGGCGACCACCTCAATCCCCATCGATCGCGCCGTACCCCGAATCGTCTTGGCCGCCGCCTCCACAGAGGCTGCGTTCATATCCGGCATCTTCTGCCTGGCGATCTCCAGAATCTGCTTCTCCGTCACCTTGCCCACCTTGTCCTTGTTGGGAGTCCCTGAACCCTTGGGAATTCCCGCAGCCTTGAGCAGCAGCACCGGCGCTGGCGGAGTCTTCGTGATAAAAGTAAACGTCCGGTCCGCATACACGGTGATCACCACCGGAATCGTTAAACCGGCCATCGCCGGATCCTTCGTGCGGTCATTGAACTGCTTGCAGAACTCCATGATATTCACCTGCGCCTGACCCAGCGCGGGTCCAACCGGAGGAGCCGGAGTTGCTTTCCCGGCAATGATCTGGAGCTTTACGTATCCCTGAACCTTCTTTGGAGCCATCTTCTTTTTCCTTCTTCGTCTGCTGCGGTCGCGCTGGAGAAACAGACCAGGCCACGCATGAATTTTCTACTTCTCGTACGGTTCTCTACTACTGGCAGGAGCTAGAAGGTCCGGTGAAGCTTCCGGGCTGCGACTCCTGAAAATCAATCTCTGCTGTTGGCTGCGCTCAACTAGCTGCGCAGCCCTGATTCCCTTGCCCTACCCCTCGACCTTCTCCACGTTGGCAAACGAGACCTCGGTCGGCGTCGGTCGGCCGAAGATGGAGACCATCACCTTCAACGTCTGCTTGTCCTCATTCACATCGTCCACAGCTCCGTTGAAGTTGTTGAACGGGCCATCGGTAATACGGACCAGTTCGCCCTTGGCGAACTTCAGCTTGAGCTTGGGCTTCTCTCGGGTCACATCGCTGCGATTCAGCATCGCATTCACTTCTTCTTCAGATAGCGCGTTGGGCTGGTCTCCGGTCTGCAGAAACCCTGTAACCCGCGGGGTGTTCTTCACCACGTGCCACATATCGTTGTCCAGCGCCAATTCCACAAAAACGTAGCCGGGCAGAAAGACGCGGTCGATCGTGTACTTCTTGCCGTTGCGAATCTCCGTGGTGGGCTCGGTGGGAATCTCGATCCGCCCCACCTTGTCCTCCAGGTGGTACGCCGCCACGCGGCTGAGCAGAGACTCTTTTACCTTTCGTTCGAACCCTGAGTACGCATGGATGATGTACCACTTCAGGTGCGTCTGCGCTGCAACCTCCGGCTCCGCCTCGCCCTCGCTTCCGGAGCCGCCCACCGCTACGCCCGCAACGGCTGTTTCAGCATCCGCAGCCACGTCACTCTCCAGCGCCTCTCCGGCGCCGGTAGGCACGGCTTGCTGTTCGTCGTCTCTCAACTCATCTGCCATGGTTATACTTTCCTTCGAACCTGAATCTCTTGCTCTCAGCCTGGAGAATTGCAAACGATCGTCTTGCCCGCCCTGGATCTCCGATCGTCCGGTCACTTAGTGTTTGGTCAGGTAAAGAATCACCTGGTCCACGCCCTTGCCGACCGTCAGATCCACCAACTCGAAGTATGCGGCGAACAGAAACACCGCAATAATCACAACAATGGTGGTTGCCTGCACCTCGGCGCGCGAGGGCGTGTGGACCTTGGTCATCTCCTGCCGAGTGTCCTTGAAAAACTGCATGAGCCGCTGCGGCCCTGAAGTTAACCGCTGCACGGGGCTCTGATCGGTGGTTTCAACTACGGCGGCCTTCGCCATGGATCGACTCCTGATACTGCTGCTGTGTCACCAGCGCATCCTGCCCGGCTGCCTCTCCCCCTCCTGACTCTGAGCGGGTGGTACAAACCGGTACTACGCTGGATTGAGGCTGATCTCATGCAAGAACCTCGTCAAGCTGCACGAAATCTGCTCTGGATCGGTTTTGAGTCTACGTTGCATCTCTATTACGCCTGCTTTGGACCAGCTCCGGACTCACATTGGAGCCACGTTCCTTCCATCACGGGCTGCCCTGTCACCGCACATACCGGCAGTTCAGAGCAAAACTGGCAGGGGAGCTCGGATTCGAACCGAGAAGTTCGGTTTTGGAGACCGACAGTTTAACCGTTGAGCTTACTCCCCTGTGTTGCGCCGGTCTGCGGGGCCATGCCTCCTTAGCCAGCAGCAACCTCACTGGCCAACCCGCGGACTGGTTTGTGCCTGCTACTTCGTCTCTTTATGCAGCGTATGCTTCCGACACGTATTACAAAACTTGGAGAACTCCAGCCGTCCTGTAGTTGTCTTCTTGTTCTTGGTGGTGGAGTAGTTCCGGTTCTTGCACTCCGGACACTGTAGGGTAATGATCTCGCGCATGGTGTTTCCTTTCCAATGTGGCCAGCCACCTCGGCTGGCAAGCAGCTTGTCCTCCCGTCAGAGAGCCTCTCAGCCCCATCCATCTGACACGCCGCGACGCAGGGCATATATGGGTCCCTGCTGCCCAATTCCTGAGTTTTGCTACGGGATAGCCAAGCAGTCAGGCACACTCTGGCTCAGCTCTATTATCCACGAAAAATCAAATTTCTCCAAAGAATTCCAGCATAGCGTCCGCTGCCCCAGATAGGCGCCCCTGGCGCGCGTCACTTCGCTCCAGGCCTTTCTTCTCAGCCCCAGCCAAATTCCGCCCCTTGCGCCTTGCCATGCCGGTAAAAACCCAGCAAAGACAGTGCCGCGCTCCCAAAGTCCAAAAGGACCGGGATGGTTCACTCCGGTCCTTTTGAACGGTAAGAACCCATCAGCCGCTTAGGCCGTCGGCTCGCCCGCCGCCGCGGTCTTCGCCGAGGCGACCGTAAACGTGGGCTCGCCGATCTTGAAGCGCACAAACCGGCGTATGCTGATGTTCTCGCCCAGCTTGGCCACCTTCTGAGCAATCAATTGAGCCACCGTCATGCCCTGATCTTTGATAAAGGGCTGCTCCAGTAAGCATACCTCCTCATAGAACTTGGCCATCTTGCCTTCCAGCATCTTCTCAATGATGTTGGCTGGTTTGCCGGTCGCGGCAGCTTGGGCGCGATAGATCTCCTTCTCGCGCTCAATGTCCTCTGCGGTCACCTCGTCCTTGCCCAGGTAACGTGGATCTACTGCGGCAATGTGCATGGCAATATCCTTCAGCAGATTCTGAAAATCGTCGGTCCGGGCCACAAAGTCCGACTCACAGTTCAGCTCCAGCAGCACGCCGATCTTTCCGCCCGCATGAATATAGGAGCCGACCGCTCCCTCGTTGGTGGTGCGGCTGGCCTTCTTCGCTGCTGACGCCATGCCACGCTTGCGCAGCACCACAAAGGCCTCTTCCATATCGCCCTTCGCCTCTTGCAAGGCCTTCAGGCAATCGCCCATGGGGGCGCCAGACTTCTCACGTAGTTCCTTCACCAGCTTGGCGTCGATCTTCACAGGTTCAGTGCTAGACATAACTCTTCCTTCCTGGTTTCTTGCTTTCAATGGAGGGTAGTGCATGCTGCGCATGCGCATCTCGCGAAAATGGCGCAGGAATCAATCCCGCGCCATTCTTGTTCCTCTTACGGCTCGGCGGTTAGGGCGCGGCAACTGTCCAGCCCGCGCGGCCCTTGGTTTAGGCGCTCACCTGGGCGGTCTCGGTGTCAGGCTCGGAGTCCGCCGCCGTAGGAGCCTTGCGAATACCGCCGCCTAGAGCGGCGTTCAGGTCGATATCTTCGTCCTCAACGTCCTCTATGGAAGCCTCAGCGGCACCGGCAGAGGCGTGCACGGGAGCAAAAATCTCCTCGCCCTCCTCCCCGATCATGTGAGACTCGGGCTCTATCGGCTGCACCTCGGCATACTCCTCCGCGAAGGCCTTGTCAGAGATCATCTGCGTCCCCTCGTAGGCAGCGTCCGCAATCTTGGTGGTAAACAGGCGAATCGCCCGCAGAGCGTCGTCGTTGCCCGGGATCACATAGTCCACTACCGTAGGATCGCAGTTGGTGTCCACCACAGCAACCACCGGAATGCCCAGCTTGCGCGCCTCCGCCACCGCAATCGCCTCGTTGTTAGAGTCGATCACGAAGATCGCGTCCGGCAGACGCTTCATGTTCTTGATGCCCGAAAGGTTGGTGGACAGACTCTTGCGCTCTCGCTCCAGCTTGATCACCTCTTTCTTGGTCAACAGCTCATAGCGGCCATCCGTCGACATCTCGTCCAGCTCCGCCAGACGCTTCACGGACTTCTGCACGGTTACCCAGTTCGTGAGGAGACCACCCAGCCAGCGGCTGTTGATGTACGGCATGCCGGCGCGCTTGGCCTCTTCAGCCACCGCATCCTGCGCCTGCCGCTTGGTGCCCACAAACAGAATCAGCTTTCCAGTGGAGGTCAAATCCGTGACGAACTTCGACGCCTCCTTGAACATCTTCAGCGTCTTCTGCAGGTCGATGATGTAAATTCCATTGCGCTCGCCAAAGATATACTCCTTCATCTTGGGATTCCAGCGCTTGGTCTGGTGACCAAAGTGAACGCCGGCTTCGAGCAGTTCCTTCATCGTAATGCTGGCCATAACAGGCTCCTTGTGTTTGGCATCGCCTCTGTTTTCCCGGTCAACCCGCCACGCTCACCAAAACGACATGGCGCTCAGGGCCCTTTACGCCCATCCTGTCGGCTTGGCTATGCAGCGTGGCTGGCGACTCTTGTTGAAGCGATTGAGATCCCCGAAGGGAGATTGAATTCCGGCCACCAGCGCGTTGCCAGTGGGTCAAGCGAAAGAGCGGGATCCAGAACCGGCCGCGAACCTTCCGTCGGTTCCCCAATAGAACTCCCAAACTCCAAACAACCACAGCTTGGGCAAGAAGAGCCCCGGCGAACCCGCTAGCCAACAGCGGACCCGCCGGCAAGCTAGCGCTTGCTGAACTGGAAGCGAGCGCGAGCGCCCTTCTGGCCGTACTTCTTACGTTCCTTGCCGCGTGAGTCACGCGTAACCATGCCACCGGTCTTCAGCGGCTTGCGCAGCTCCTCATTGAACTCGATCAGCGCGCGGGCAATGCCCAGCTTCACCGCGTCGGCCTGCCCGTTCACGCCACCACCCTTCACCGTGGTCACCACATCAAAGGTCTCCTGGATATCGGCGATGCCCAGGGGAAGCCTGGCTGCGGCACGCTGGGCCGGCGTCACAAAATACTGCTCAAACTCTTTGCCATTCACGGTGAATCTGCCCGAACCGGGGCGAAGGAAGACGCGCGCAATGGCGCTCTTGCGCCGTCCGGTTCCGTAATACTGAATAAGGTCTGCCATGTGTCCTCTACTTCCTCAATCTTGTTGTAATCACTAACCGTTTCATGCCGCCATGCTGCGTCGGAATGGCCTAACCACGAACTTCCAAGGCCACCGGCTGCTGCGCGTGGTGGGGATGATCCGCACCCTTGTATACTTTGAGCTTGGTAGCCATCTGGCGCCCTAGTTTGCCCTTGGGCAGCATCCCCTTGATCGCCTCTTCCACAATCTTCTCGGGACGGCGGGCCAGCAGCTTGGTGAAGCTCTCTTCACGCAGGCCGCCCATAAAGCCCGTGTAATGGCGATACAGCTTCTTCTCAGCCTTCATCCCGGTTACGTGGATCTTCTCAGCATTCACGACGATCACATGATCGCCCATATCGATGTATGGCGTGTAGAGAGGGTTCAGCTTGCCCGCCAGAACGCTGGCGGCATGGGAGGCAAGACGGCCCAGAGTCTGGCCGCTGGCGTCCACCACGAACCACTTGCGCTGGATGTCCTTGCCGCTGGGGATCGTTGTCGTCTGATTGAGGTTCATCTCAAGTTACTCCTTGGTTCTGCCGTCTTCGTCGATCTCACTGCCCGGCTTGAAGCGCGAAGAATAGTGCAGTCGTGGGTTGGGCGGCGGGACCAGCGCGGATCTTCCATCCACGCAGGCCAATGCCGGAGTTGCGGTTGAGCGCACAGAGCTTCTGAAGTCTGACGCCGGCGGCCGGAATCGGCTGCTCGTTCAGACCGCAGACTGCTGGGGAGTGGGCGTGCTGCGATGGGATGGCAGGCTGCCTGGATAAAACCCCAGCTTGCCCTGCATCGAGTCGACTCACCTCGGTGTCCCGCTCCTGCTAACCTCTTCGCTGCCCGAAATTTGGGCGCACATCGGTGCAGACGCAAGACTGCGCGAGTCTCCAGAATACTTCAGGCGGCGCATAGCGTCAAGAAAAACTCTGTCAGGACTCTCCCCATTCTCCTGGCCCTCCGAGCCGCCAGGCCTTCATTTGGGCCTCAGTTGGAGCGCGGGGCTCAATCGCAAAAAGGGCAGCGAACGCCAAAAGCCTACGAAACTCGCGGTTTCACGTCGAGCTTGGCTGGTAGGGGCCATCCCGAGAGGCAGCAATCACGGCCCTTTGAAAACACTAGTCCAAACTTGGGGTCGTCCGCTCGTCGGAACGTCTAAGTGTCGTATTTCTTGAACCTTAGCGATATGCACATCAGAATTCGGGGGAAAGTCCTGTAACTCACTCACCTTTGGCCTGCCGCCAGCTATCGGCTTCTTCTGTCGCTACATGCACTCGCCGCGCCCCGCCGGGAACGCCACGCGAGCAAGCCCTCCCCCGCGAGAACAGCGCCCGCGAAGCATCCTACGTAGCCTTCGTCAGCCTCTCGACGCAGCCTGGACCTGCGCCGTTCGAGCCATCAGCACCGCGCTGTAGGCTGCGCCAAAGCCGTTATCGATGTTCACCACCACCACATTTGGACTACAGGAGTTCAACATCCCAAGCAGTGCCGTAGCCCCGCCGAATGAGCCCCCATACCCCACAGAGGTGGGCACGGCAATCACCGGAACTCCCACCAGCCCGCCCACCACCGAGGGCAAGGCGCCCTCCATTCCGGCGCAGACCACCACCACATCGGCAGCGAGCAGATCCTCCCGCGCCGCCAGCAAGCGGTGCAACCCTGCTACCCCAACGTCATAGATCCTGGTCACCCGCGCCCCAAAGGTCTCCGCCGTCACCGCCGCCTCCTCGGCCACCGGCAGATCACTGGTTCCTGCACAGACCACGGCGATCCTTCCCGCCACAGTCTGGCCTCTCTCAGACTCCTCCAAAGCCGGCTGGGATTGGCGCAGACTCACCGTGCGAGCTACCGGAGAGTGCACCGCTCCCGGGAATCTCCGCAGCAACTCCCTGGCCGTGTCCTCATCCACGCGGGTCGCCAGCACGTCCACGCCATCGCCCATCAGACTCTGGAAGATCGCCAGCGTCTGCGCCTGGGTCTTACCCTGGCCGTAGATCACCTCCGGCAGGCCACTGCGCAGACTGCGATGATGATCCACCCGCGCATCGCCCAAGTCCTCAAACGGCAGTTTGGCCAGCCGCTCGGCCGCATCCGCGCAGGAGACCTCTCCACGTTCCACAGCGGACA
>DAHXNO010000186.1 GCA_027365345.1 Granulicella sp. | reverse complement strand
CATTTCAAAAAGATCATGGGCTATCGCGATCTCTGGGCCCTGGACGCCATCCTCAATCCCTCTGCGACCGCCTGCCAAAAGACGGCGTAGTAACATCAACCTATCCGCCGCTCAACTTTCAACTACGCGCGGGACATCCTCGAGCGCATGGGGGGAGTATAGCCTCCCCACCCTGGATTCGAGCGAGTCCTGCGACTAAACCAGCACGGGTGTTTCGTTCTGGGCTGGGCTGTTGAAGACGCGCCGGTAGCGGGCGATCAGGTCGGCGGGGCCGGTGGATTTGCTGGGGTTGTCCGAGAGTTTGACGGTAGGGATGCCGTCAACGCTGGTGAGCTTGCAGACCAGGCTGATGGGCTCAAAGCTGTCTTCATTGCGTGGGTGGCAGCCGCGGAAGTCGTTGGTCAGCAGCGTGCCCCACCCGGCAGAGAAGCGAATACGGCCGTGGAAGTAGTTGTGGATCTGCACAATGGTGGATGCATCCAGGCCGTCGGAGGCAATCAGTCGCTTGCCGGCGGGGTTCACTCCACGCGAGCGCAGCCATGCAATGTATTCATCCCCGGCAGCAAAGGGGTCTTTGGAATCAATCCGTTCACCCGTCCAGGTGGCTACCCATGCAGGTGCGCCGTTGAGAAACTGGGTGGTGCCAAAGGTATCCGGCAACAGGATGAGGAGTTCATTCTCGTAAGATCGCCGCCAAAGATCCAGGACGCGATACTGGGAGTTGCGCAGGTCTTCGTCGGAGCCCTGGGAGGCCAACGCCGCCATGGCCATGGGGAGTTCGTGGCCGTTGGTGCCGATGGCTTCCAGGTCATGTTTGAAGGCCAGCGCCGTGTTGGACGTGCCCACAAAGGCAGGCCCCAAGGCTGTGGTGAGCGCCTGAATGCAGTACTCCTGCCACAGGAAGCTGTGGCGACGCCGAGTGCCGAAATCGGAGAGTTGCAGGCCGGCAACCGTGCGAAGCAGCTCGATCTTGTCCCACAGACGGGTCTTGGCGCGGGCGTAAAGCACATCCAGTTCCAGTTCATTCAGGGTGGCCATGGCCGCGCGGCTCTTCATCTCGCTGACGATCGCCAGCGAGTAGATCTCCCATAGGGTCACTTCGCTCCAAAGACCGGAGAAGCGGATGTTGAGCTGGCCGTCGGCTTCTTCAATGGCGTAGTCGGAGAGGCGGAACTCATGTTCCAGCCAGTGCAGAAAATCAGGACGAAAGATCTGCTTGGTCTCATAGAAGGTGTTACCGGCCAGCCAAACGATCTCACTGCGGCGAAAGCGGAGCGAGCGGACATGTTCCATCTGCTCCCGCAGGGCGGAGGCAGAGACCCGATCCGCCAGCCGGATAGACAGCGTTCGGTTATAGGTCTCGCTCGTCACCTGGGTATGGGGAAAGTTCTTCCAGATGAACTGCAACATCAGCAGTTTGTAAAAATCAGTGTCGAGCAGGGAGCGGACGATGGGGTCCAGTTTCCAGTTGTGATTATGGGCGCGCTCGGCAAAGTTCACGTTCATCGTGATTAACAGGGTATCAACGGACGATCGGATGCGGAGGCTATGCCGACAGGGTTTGCAGGTTAAGCCGGAAAATCGAGCCAAAACGGATTCCGAACGCCCAGGTCCCGCTCCAGGGTAGCCCCTTCGATGGCCAATCCAATCCTTGCGAGAGCGGCAAATTCACAGATTCAGTGCCTGGCGACAGGGTGGAACACGATAAACTTGTACCGACATGACTACGAAAAATGATCTCCTCGCAACCCCGATTCAGCACATCGACATCAAGCAGCACAATGTAGTAGCGCTGGTGGATGCGATGTCGTCCATGGCGTATAGTTCTCGCGATCTGGCGCGAGCTGCCCATATCTACGAGAGGATGCTGCAAGACACCGAATGCGGAGTGATCCTGTGCCTGGCCGGCTCACTGATATCAGCGGGGTTGCAGAAGGTGATTGTGGACCTTGTGCGGAACCACATGGTCGATGCGATCGTCTCCACCGGAGCCAACATCGTGGACCAGGACTTCTTTGAGGCGCTGGGTTTCCGGCACTACATCGCCGGCGATGAGTACAAGTACGGCGCCGGCGACGCCACACTGCGCGAGTTGATGATCGACCGCATCTATGACACGTTCATCGATGAGGAGCAACTGCGAATCTGCGATGAAACCACGGAGAAAATTGCCAATGGACTCCAGCCTCGACCTTACTCCTCCCGGGAGTTTATCCAGCAGATGGGCAGGTATCTGAAGCAGCAAAAACGCACGCCTGCCGATGGGCAAAACGACTCGATCGTGCTTGCGTGTTATGAGATGGATGTTCCTGTCTTTTGCCCTGCTTTTTCGGATTGCTCAGCCGGATTCGGACTCGTGGCTCACCAGCATGCTCGGCGTGGCAAGCCCGTGGTCTCCATCGATTCCGCAAAGGACTTTTATGAGTTGACCCAGTTGAAGATCGCCAACCCGACGACAGGCTTGTTGATGATTGGCGGAGGCGTTCCTAAGAACTTTGCGCAGGATATCGTGGTGGCTGCCGATGTGCTCGGCATCGAAGCATCCATGCACAAGTATGCGATCCAGATTACAGTGGCCGATGCGCGCGATGGGGCACTGAGCGGGTCAACGCTGAAAGAGGCTTCGAGCTGGGGCAAGGTCGATTTGACCTACGAGCAGATGGTCTACGCTGAAGCCACCATTGCGTTTCCGCTGATTGCTGGATACGCCTTCCATAAGGGGGCGTACAGAGCGCGCACGGGTAAAAAGTTTGCCCAGGTCTTGCTGGAGCCGGTGAATGCCTGAAGCCTGCGCGCAGCAGGTAGGCAGAAAGCGCGTAGCCAGTAGGAAGATAGATAGATACGGAGCAAAGCGGTGAGGCGGCTGCGCCTCGCCGTTTTCGTTTCGAAAACGAGCCAGATAGAAAGGGCGCAGAGATCCCACGAACGTCTTGGTTCCTGTGGATGGAGTACCTCTGTGGTAGCGGGCCGCAGCGGCTTCCTTGGCGGAAGGCGCCCAGCAATGCCGCTGCGCCGCGTTACACTTACACTGAAAATGCTCTCGGAGTGGAATGGTTGAGTTGCTGACAAATCCGGCCACGGTGACCACCAGCGTATCGTCGCTGCTGGGGCGGCGCGTGCATGGTCCAGACGGGAAGTTGCTTGGGCGGGTGAAGGACCTGGCTGTAGATGTCTCCGCGGACCAGACCCATGTGGCCCAGGTGGTGCTCCTGACCGGGTCCGGGCGCGGAAAGCGAAAGATGCTGCTGCCGGTGGTGGACCTGGTTTGGCCGGCCAACAACGAAGCCCAGCTTCGCTCACGATCCAATCCCCGGGACTACCCAGAGCAGAATGCCTATCTGCTGATGGATTACGACCTCCTCGACCAGCAGATCATCGACGTGGACGGCCATAAGGTGGTGCGGGTGAACGATGTAAACCTGGCCTGGGAGCCCGGACCCCGCGAACAAGAGACTTCCGGGCTGCGCATTGAGGGCGTGGACGTGGGGAACCAGGGAGCCATGCGACGGCTTTTCAAAGGGCTGCCAGTGGTGCTGCTGGACTCCTTTGTGGCGCGTCTGGCGCCACGCCAGATTCCCTGGGCCTGTGTCGACCTGATTGAGCGCGACCCTGCCCGCATGGTGCGGCTGAAGATCGGGCAAGAGCGGCTCTCCAAGTTGCATCCATCGGATATCGCGGACATTCTGGAAGATCTGGCGCCGGTGGAGCGGGAGGCGGTGTTCTCCAGCCTGCCCGAGGAGACTGCGGCTGAGACCCTGGAAGAGGTTGAACCCAAACTGCAAAAGGCGCTGCTCCAGGGGCTGGACTCGGAGCGCGCGGCAGATATTTTGGAGGAGATGGATCCGGGCGCTGCGGCTGATGTCCTGGCGGAGCTGAGCGACGAGGAGTCCGAGGCGATTCTGGTTGAGATGGAGCCGGAGGAACGGCAGGATGTCGAGGAACTGCTGGAGTTTTCCGCAGAGTCGGCTGCCGGTCGAATGACCACGGACTATGTGAGTGTGCCGAAGGATGTGACGGTGGCTGATGCGGTACAAGCGCTGCGCGAGTTTGAAGGAGATCCCGATACGATTACCGAGATTTACCTGCTGGGAGAAGAGGAGAAGCTGGCTGGCGTGGTGATGCTTCCAAGGCTGCTGCTAGCAACCCCAGAGACGCAACTGGCAACCCTCTCCGAAGGGCATAATGTGTGCTGCAATCTGGACGCGACCAGCAAAGATGTCGCCGAATTGTTTGACAAATACAATCTGCGGTCGCTGCCGGTGGTGGATCATCAGGGGCGATTGACCGGAGTGATCCATGCAGAGCAGGTGATTGCGCTGTTGCGCGAGGGATAGAGTCTCTTCCCCTTCGATTTCAGGAGGAGCCTGAATGGGTCCACACTGAGCCCACACTGAGCCAGGCACATTGATGGCGTCTTTTCCCCGGCGTCTTGGGCGCCACAAGGTTGCCGCTCCGCGATCGCCGCCGGCAGGAAGATTCCTCTGAGGCTTTGCTAGAGAGCTTCGGTCGTCTCCTCAACAGAAGGCCTGTTGCTTGGAGAAATTTGGAGCCGGCCGCGCGATGGGCCGCTTACTGTCAGCGGATGGGGGGGAATCCGCGCAGGACGCCGGTTCCAGGGTGCAAGGGAGGGATGCATGAAGATTCTCTATGCGGCGCAGCTCTCGCCGAATGATTCCGCGCAGTACCGGGCCTGGGCCCTGGAACGGCTGGGGCATCAAGTCGCGCCGCTGAATGGCTTTCACTATCAGCCGCAGGCAGAGCTTCTGCGCAAGCTGCTGCATCGGGCGCAGATGGGGCCGTGGGTGGTGCGGCTGAATCGGGATTTGCTGGCGCAGGCCCAGCGGGAGCGTCCAGATATCTTCTGGGCGGACAAGCTACTGGGGCTGTGGCCCACCACGCTGGATCGCCTCCGGGCCATGGGCATCCGCACGGTAAGCTACATGATTGACAACGCCTTCGGGCCCCGCCGTGATCCGGGCTGGCGGCTGTACCTCAAGTGCATTCCGCACTTCGATCTGCACGTGGTCCAACGCGATAAGAACATTGCGGATTACCTCCAGCGGGGGGCGCGCGATGTCCTCAAGATTCAGACGGCGTATGAGCCGACGATTCACTTTCCCATGGACCGGAGTAGGAGCAGAACCTGGAGTGATGCCGATCGGGACCGCGGTGTCTCCTTCATTGGAACCTCCTACGACGACCGGCCGGAGTTTCTAACCAGGCTGTGGAGGGAGTGCGGATTCCCGGTGGTGATCTCCGGCGACCGGATGTGGAACGCAAGGTTGGACTCGCAGGCGGCACAGAGGCTCTATACCGGTTCTGAACTCTATGGAACGGAGTATCGTGAGGCGATCTGGCGCTCGAAGATCAATCTGAGTTTTCTCACCCACTCCAACCAGGATGAGTTTGTGCATAAGAGCTTTGAGATTGCGGCCTGCGGCGGTTTTCTGCTGGCGGAGCGGTCTGATGGGCATAGGGCGCGGTTCATCGAGGACGAAGAGGCGGTATTCTTTACCGGATTTGAAGAGTGTGCGCAAAAGATCCGGCGCTATCTGCCAGACGCGGCCGCGCGAGAACGAATTGCGCAGGCCGGCCAGCAGCGGGCCGTACGCAGTGGATACTCCAACGACGCGCAGGTGGCAAAGATTCTTGCTCGCCTGGAGGCGTTGCCGTAACAGAGCGTTGGAGGCTGAATCGCTCGCCTGGCGCGGGCGCTCGGAGATGGATCCGCGCCGCATCTTGTTTCCGCCCCGGCACGCAAGCCTGCCCCGAACCCCTTATCCTGAGAGAGACCCATCCAGGCTGAGGGTCGGCGTACGATCGGTCGAACAGGAAGAAATCCCCAAAAGGTGTGCGGGCGGGTTAGTCTAGACTGGGCTCCGGAGAGGCAGGATGCGGAAGAAGACCTTATCAGGGACAGCCTGTGTTGCTGTGGCCTGCTCCTTGGAGGGTGGGGCCTGCGGTGGTGAAGCGGGTTGCTTAGCGATGTGTGGAGCGGCTGCGTGCCGCAAACGTTCTATTTTGGCGGTGTGAGTGTGAGCTTCTGGAAGCGTTACCGGACCAGCATCCTGCTGTTTTTTGCGGTGCTGGGGCCGGGATTTATCACGGCGAACGTGGACAACGATGCGGGTGGAATCCTCACCTACTCCCAGGCGGGAGCCCAGTATGGATACCACCTGCTGTGGACCATGCTGCCGGTCACCTTAGCCCTCATCGTGGTGCAGGAGATGTGCGCGCGCATGGGAGTGGTGACGGGAAAGGGACTCAGTGACCTGATTCGTGAAGAGTTCGGCCTGCGCATGACGTTTGTGATGATGGTGCTGCTGGTGGTGGTCAACTTCGGCAACGTGATTGCGGAGTTCTCCGGCATCGCCGGGTCTCTGCAACTGTTCCATGTGAGCAAATATGTCAGCGTGCCGATCTGCGCGGCGGCTGTATGGGCGCTGGTCGTCAAGGGAGACTACAAGAGCGTCGAGAAGATCTTTCTGGTCGCCAGCGTATTTTATATCTGCTACATCGCCGCGGGTGTACTGGCGCAGCCGGACTGGCATGCTGCTCTGATTGAGACCATCAAAGTGCCGGGAAGGAGGGTGTGGCAGGACCACAATTACGTGTACATGGTGGTGGGGGTGGTTGGGACCACCATTGCGCCCTGGATGCAGTTCTATTTGCAGTCCTCCGTGGTAGAAAAGGGAGTGTCCGTCAAAGAGTACGGCGCGTCCCGGCTGGACGTGATTGTCGGGTGCTTCTTCACCGATATCGTCGCGTGGTTCATCATTGTGGCCTGTGCGGCAACCCTCTGGGTGCATGGGATGCAGAACATCAATGTGCCGTCAGACGCTGCCCAGGCCATGCGGCCGCTGGCTGGTGACTTTGCCTACATTCTCTTTGCCGCCGGACTGTTCAACGCATCGTTCTTTGCGGCCAGCGTATTGCCGATCTCCACTGCGTACAGCGTGTGTGAAGGGTTGGGATTTGAGAGCGGCGTGGACAAGAAGTTCCGCCAGGCCCCGTTCTTCTACTGGTTGTATACCCTGCTGATTGCTGCCGGCGCGGCTGTGGTGCTCATTCCAAACTTCCCTCTGGTGATGATGACGATTTTGAGCCAGGTGCTCAACGGAGTGCTGCTGCCGTTTGTGCTCTACTTCATGCTGAAGCTGGTGAATAACAAGAGGCTGATGGGAAATCACACCAACTCTGCGTGGTTCAACTGGACGGCGTGGGCCACCACAGTGATCATGGTCGGGTTGACACTGATGATGTTGTGGCAGCAGGTGGCGCAGTTGGCTGGGGCCAAGACTTAGACCGTTTCCTGTGGATGGATGCCTCGGAGTGGGCCGATGGCAGCATGCTCCTCGGAATCTCAGCAGCCAAGCCCGAAGGGTATACGGAGATTCTGCCCCAAAATGCCGCTCAGCGGATTGGGCGGTCCTTCCTTCGCTACCCAGGCTTCGCATGCTATCGCTCGGCAGACCGAGTATCCAGACCGCACGCCCAGACCGCGTGCCGATATCGCATGCCAGGCAAGCTGGAATCGGGCTGCCAGCCGAAACCGTTCCCCGTTCTTCTCTTCCTGGCGAAACATCCCCTTTTCAGGCGTTTGTCTCACGCCATATCAAATCCGTGTCTGCACCGCTCCGCGGTTAGAGAAGTTTCCCGGAGGCGATGTCGCGGATAAGGGTCAGGTCGGCGGCGAGGAAGTCGTAGTTGGGCAGGCTCGCGATGGGAGCCCAGCGCATCTGCTGGAACACGTGGTTCACAAACTCGCCCTCGAAGTCCCGGACCAGGAAGAACTCAATTTCAATCGCGCTGCCATTGCGGTAGCTGTGATGCACGGTGGTGATCCGGTCGCTGATGGTAGCCGTGATCCCAAGTTCTTCGTTGAGTTCGCGGATCAGAGCTTGCTCAGAGGTCTCGCCAGGTTCAATCTTTCCCCCCGGAAACTCCCATTTCAGGCCCATGGGCTGCCCGGCCCGCCGCTGACAGATGAAGATCTCACGATCCGGACCCTCACCGCGCAAGATAAGGGCTGCAACCACACGGCGCAACGGCTTGGGGCTGGGCGGTCTGCCAGACCGCCTGGCTTGCTCTTCGGCCAACTTGGAAATCTGGTCCATCAGGTCACTGTCCAGTGTAGTCTCTGTCCAGTGTAGACGTTGCGAGCCTCACGCGAGTCTCTTCTGCGCCAGACTTCAGGGCTGAATGGGGGCAGGATAGTAAACCGGCCAGCCTTCGTCTGTTGCCACTTCCATCAGACCCAGCGAGGGGTTCACCGGAAAGGCGCCGCACAGTCCACCCGGCTCGGCGTCCGCCCTTTTCGTCCCGAAGCAACGAGCTATCGAGAGCATCGCGGCATCATGGATGGAGTTGCCGAAGACCACATTGGGAGGGTTTTCCTCGCTGGTGATCTCGACGCGGCGCAGAGCCTCCACTTTGTCTTCATCGGTTGGAACGTGGACCAGACGGTCCGTAATTACGCCGTGCTCCACTTCAACTCGGGCTGCCAGCACGTGGCTGGCAGGGATGTCGAAGCGGCGCACCCCTTCTTCAATCACCCAGTTGTTGGTGGAGCTCACCGCCCAGATGTCGCAGTGGCGGTGCTGGAGTTCAGCGATCAGAGCGGCCATCTCCGGGAAGATGTAAGGCTCGATGTAGTCGCGGAAGAAGTGTGCGGCGGCTTCCCGAAGAGTCTTCTCCGGCAGGCCGCGATAGACCCGGACCATATCGCCGCAGATGCCGTACTCGGAGACTGCGCCACGCTTGTAGCCTTCGTAACGATCCATGAGCCACGCAACCTGCTCTGCGGAGAGGAGTTTGGTGTCGATCGTCCAATGCATGAAGGCCGAACCTGCATCCGGCGACCATAGCGTGCCATCGCAATCAAAGACCGCAATGGAGGGATTCAGAGCGTGCACGCGGGCGCGAAATTCCGGGGTCGAAAGGCGGCGGGGCGTAATACGGTCGGACAAGGAAGAACTCCGTGCTGGTTATTTTGCTGAATCACAAGCCGAACCCGCCGCGCAGCCCAATCCAAGGCGTCTGAGCGGGCGGTCCAAGGCCAGTTTTGACTTTATCAGGAATGGAGGTTGACTGTAGCGGTATGCTAACAACATTGCGGTAGAAAGGTCAGACCACAGAGACGACGACGTCACGGTCAAGGTGAGGATGATGAGTTTGTTTTTTGCGGCAGGGTCGGCGGAGACAGAGATGAGCTTGGCGGAGATTCGTGCGGGACTGCACGAAGGGCTCAGCAAGCTGGGTGAGCGGAAGAGCGTGCTGGCCGTCCCGCCGGACTTTACCCGCTTTCACTCCAGGTCCGGAGAACTGACCGAGATGGCCTGGGAGTTCTACGGCGATGCGATGACCGATGTATTGCCGGCGCTCGGAACCCATATCGCAATGACCGATGCCCAGATTGCCAGCATGTTTGGCAAGACACCGCGCGGTCTGTTTCGTGTGCATGACTGGCGCAACGACATTGTGACCCTGGGTGAAGTTCCTGGAGAGTTTATGCACCAGGTGAGCGAGGGCAAGCTGGATTACTCCTGGCCGGCGCAGGTAAACAAGCTCTTGGTGGGCACGGAGGGCGGGCATGACCTGATCCTGTCGATTGGCCAGGTGGTGCCGCATGAGGTGGTGGGGATGGCCAACGGAAACAAGAATATCTTTGTCGGCACCGGCGGCGCCGTTGGGATTCATCGCTCGCACTTTCTCGGGGCGGTCTACGGAATGGAGCGCATGATGGGGCGTGCGGATACTCCGGTACGCAGGCTGCTCAACTATGCCAGCGAGCACTTTGCCAACCAGATGCCCCAGATTGTCTACGTGCAGACCGTGGTGAATAAGAACCAGGCCGGCGAGTTGGTGATGCGCGGGATATTCATCGGCGACGATGCGGAGTGCTTTGAGCGAGCCGCTGCCTTGAGCCTGCAGTGCAACTTCCTGATGATGGACCGGGAAATCAGGAAGGCCGTGGTGTTTCTGGATCCGCACGAGTATCACACCACCTGGCTGGGCAACAAAAGCGTCTACCGGACGCGAATGGCCCTGGCCGATGATGCGGAGCTGATCGTTCTCGCCCCCGGCTTGAAGGACTTCGGCGAGGATAAGACGATTGATCGGCTGATTCGACGCTATGGCTACTGCGGTACGCCGAAGACGCTGCAGGCAGTCAAGGACGATCCGGAGTTGGCTGCCAACTTGAGCGCTGCGGCGCATCTGATCCATGGCTCCAGCGAGGGCCGGTTTCTGATTCGCTACTGCCCAGGACACCTCACCCAGTCTGAGATCGAAAGCGTGCACTTTGCCTATGGAGATCTGGCGGAGTACACCGCGAAGTATGATCCTGCCCGGCTCACCGACGGATGGAATGTGGTGGATGGAGAAGAGATCTTTTATATCTCAAATCCCAGCCTCGGGTTATGGGCCTATCAGGGACGATTCAAGGACTGAAGACGCCTAGTGGACACCGGAGGGACCTCTGCCCGGTTTCACTCGCCGGAAGAACCAGACCACGATGATGCAGGCAAAGCTGAGCAGCGATGTCCAGCGAAGGACATCGATGAAGGCCCAATACGTGGCCTGCTGGTTGAGTTGCTGATAAAGCGTGAGACGCGCGGCGGCGGCGGCGTTGGCAGGGCCGAAGTAGTTGTTGAGGAAGTGCTTGGTGGCGTGCAAGGACTGTTCGAAGGCTATGCCGGACTGGGGGATGTAGTTGGTCAGTTCGTTCTGATGAACGTCGGTGCGGCGGGTAAGCAGCGTGGTCGCAATCGAGATGCCGATGGAGCCACCCACATTGCGCATCAGGTTGAATAATCCGCTGGCGTTGCCGATCTGCTCATTGGCGAGCGTCCCATAGGCGGCGGTATTGATCGGGACGAACACAAAGCTGAGACCGAAGCCGGTAATCAGAATGGGCAGAAACAGCGTCCATGGGGAGATGCCCAGGGTGATGGAACCGAAGTAGAGCGTGGTCACGCCAAAGGTGATAAAGCCGAAGGTCAGCAGCCGGCGCGGGTCAACCTTGTTGGAGAGAAAGCCAATCACAGGCATGGCCAGGATGGCGCCGACGCCGCGTGGCGCCACCACCAACCCGGCCGTGAACGCCGTATAGCCGATGAGTTCCTGATAGAACAGGGGGAGAACCACGATGGTGGAGTAGATGGCGATGCCAAACAGGAAGATGAGGCTAAAACCCACCAGGAAGTTACGATCTTTCAGAACGCGCAGGTTCACCAGAGGCTGTTTGCCCCAAAACGACTGGTAGATGAAGACCGCCAAAGCAACCAACATGACGGCGAACGCCCAGCGGACCCACAGGGCGCCGAACCAATCAGACTCTTGACCTTTGTCCAGAATCACCTGCAGGCATCCGATCCAAATCACCAAAGATCCGAAGCCCAGGTTGTCGAATCGTGAGACCTTGGCGTTCCGAATGTAGGACGGGTCATGGATGTACTTGTTGATCATGTACAGGGCCAGGATGCCCACGGGGATGTTGATGTAAAAGGCGTAGCGCCAGGAGTAGGTGTCGGTCAGCCAGCCGCCCAGCGTAGGGCCCAGTACGGGGGCGACCACTACGCCCAGGGCAAAGACGGCCATGGCCGCTCCACGCTTGATGGGAGGAAAGCTCTCCAGCAGCACGGCCTGTGAGATGGGCTGCAACGCGCCTCCACCGGCGCCCTGGATCACGCGGAAGACGAGCAGCATGGCCAGTGAGGGGGCTGCCCCGCAGGCAAAGCTGGCAAGCGTGAAGATGGCCACGCAAGCCATCAGGAAGTTCTTGCGCCCGAACTTCAGCGAAAACCAGTTGGAGGCCGGCAGAACAATGGCGTTGGAGACCAGATAGCTGGTCAGAACCCAGGTGGCCTCGTCCGTGGAGGCGGAGAGTGAGCCCGCGATGTAAGGCAGAGCCACCGATGCGATCGATGTATCCAGCACCTCCATGAAGGTGGCCAGCATCACGGCGGCCGCTATCCACCAGGGACTGAAGCCATGCGTTACCTCTTTTTGAATGTCGGGGCTGGCGGCGGCGGCAGTGGCCATGCGGGCAGGATTCTCGACTCTCTGGCAGTAGATCTTGGATAGCGTCTGGTCTATCCCGCGAGCTGTCGGCAGGCGTCAATGCTTCACGCTGTACTTTGTGCTCATCACTTGGATGTTTGAGCAGAGCCAGAGTCCTCAAATTTTTTGCCCCGGGAGGGACGATTACCGTAAGGATGATTCCCCGCGTGGATGATTCAGGAGTGGTGGTGGTGCGAGCGGTGAGTCTCCGGCACAGGTTCTCCCCAAGGCAGGGATGGGTACAGGGGAAAGTGCCGTTTGAGAGAAAGAATCGGTTTCTCGAAGAAGGTGAAGGACACCCAGGAAACGATACAGGTAATCAGAAAGGCGAAGAGAGCCCGGACGATGTGGTAGTCGTTACCCACGGTGTGGTGGCTGTAACGGGCGCCAAGATAGTCAAACAGAGGCTGGAGCAGGATGTGGTAGATGTAAAAGCCGTAACTGATACGGCCCATCCAACCCAGCAGAGGATGCGAAAAGAGGGTGCGGGGCAGGCCAGAGCGAAGCACCAGAGGAATCGCGGCCGCGGCGGCGATGCTGATGGCCGGCAGCCCCAGCCAGAACTGGATAGGGTCTGTAAGTGAGAGCGAGCGTGATAAATAACTTGTAAACAAGTAGATAGCTGTCCCGATACAGAATGCGTGCAGAGCATATTTCCGCACCAGGCGGTGCGTCCCGGGTTTGCGGCCACTGGGGCTGAAGCGGCTGCCCATGGCAAGAGAGGTTGCGCAGCCCAGCGCAATGGCCCCACCTTGGGTCAGCAGAAAGTAGTCAAAGAGGTGATGGGACCTGGCGCCGGCAAAGGCGGGCAAACCATAGATGCAGACCAGAAAGAACAGCGTGGCCGCGAAGAGCCACAGGCTCAGGCGAAGAGCGTGCCGCCGGCTATGGGCCAGTAGCAGAATGAGAGGCCAGATCAGATAGAACTGCTCTTCTACGGCCAGGGTCCAGAAGTGATAGAGCGGAAGTGGCGAGGGGTTTTGAATTGCGTCGGCGGCCAGGTGAGGAAAGTTCTGCAGGAAGACGGCAAAGATGGCGAACGGCTTGAGCTGGGATAGGGTTGCGCCCCGCAGCAGCGCTGCGGCTGCCGCAGCCAGCAGAGCGAGACTGTAGATGGGGAGGATGCGCAGGGCGCGTCTCGCATAGAAGTTGCGTAGTCGATGGCCCTGAGCAACGGTCTCCCAGAGACTGCCCGTGATCAGAAAGCCGGACAGCGCGAAGAAGAGCACCACCCCCAGCCAACCGGCCTGCGTGATCAGGCCCACCATGCGAACTGCAGGCCTGGAAGACTGAAGGCCGCCACCGTAGTGAAAGAGAAACACCAGCAGAACCGCAAGGCCGCGCAGGCCGTCCAAGGCCACATCGCGCTGGGTCTTTGGAAACGAAGGGATGGCGCAGGCGGCTGCGGAGCCACTCCCTGGTACGGCGCTCAAATCAGCCGGCGCGGCAGCCGGTGTGGCATCAGGGGCCGAATCGTGGATTGTCTTATCTGAAGCCATGGAGCACAGCCTGGTAAGTTCAAGGTCTTGCGTCAATCATAGGCGAAAGATGGTAGCTTCTGAGAGATGCAGGAGTTGGAAGTAGCAGGAGATGCCGGCGCGCCCAACCCAAACCATGAAGCTGGGGCGTCTGCACCAGACAAAAATCGAGCCCACGAGCGGCCATGGGTCTTTGGACTCCTGGTGGCCCCGGTCGCGGTGGTGGCCAACGGAGTCATCCAGGGCGGAGTCCTGGCCTTCCTGATGAGCCGGCAAGGCATCCCAGAGCTGCGAGCGTCGCAGATCATCTCTCTGCTGTCCCTGCCTACCACTATCTACTTTCTGTGGAGTCCGCTCACCGATTTTCTGGTGCAGCGCAGAACCTGGCTTCTAATGGCTTCGGTGACCGCCGCGCTCTTGATGGTGCTGGCTCTTGAGCAGCGTCGGCTGGACGGGGAAAGCGCTGTCGCGTTGATGTTTCTGAGCGCCTGCGCGGCGCAGCTGGTGGTGTCCAGTTGCGGGGGGATGATGGGAGCCCTGCAACAGGAGCGCGCCAAGCGTGTCGCCGGCGGATTCTACCAGGGCGGAGGGCTCGGGTTTGGCGCGGCGTCCGTGCTGGTCCTGGTGATGCTGCATGAGCGCGGAGAGGTGAGCAGTATACCGCTGGTGGCAGGGGTGCTCATCGCCGCGCCGGCTCTGTTTGCCCTGGCCGCGCCGCGACAGGAGCTGGTGGTGGAGCAAGGCTTCGGCCGCACCCTGCGCAGAATCTGGGAGGAGTTTCAAGCAACCTTTCTCAACTGGAGGGCGGTGCCGTACATCGTTTTGATGCTCTCCCCCCTGGCGTCGGGAGCAGCGATTGGTCTGCTGACAGGTGTAGCGCGGGAGTATGGCGTGGGCGGGCAACAGGTGGCCTGGATGAATGGGCTGGGCGGAGCGTTGCTGATGGCTGCCGGGGCCCTGGCAGCCACACTGATTCCGGCGCGGATCAGAGCCTCCGTTGCGTACTTGCTGGTGGCCCTGCTGAACGCCGCGACGCTGGCGGTGCTCTCCCTCGGTCCGTTGCAACAAGGCACTTATTATGTTGGGGTTGCGCTGTATCTGCTCACGGTGGGCATGGCCTATGCGATGTTTACCGCGGTGGTGCTGGAGTTTCTTGGCAGTTCCGGCAAGAGCGGGAGCAGCCGCTATTCCATCATCAACTCGATGGGCAACGTGCCGGTTGTCTATATGATCGCGCTGGATGGCTGGGGCGGGAGCCGGTTTGGAGTGCGTGGTTTGCCGGGAACCGAGGCGGTCATGGGTGGGGCGGCGGCGCTGCTTCTGCTGGGGTACTTTTTGACTGTGGGGCGTCAGCCCCGCGCTTGAGCCAAACCAGCCCGGCGCGGTGGCCGTACGAATACAGCACAACAGCCTCGGCGCCAGATCGGCTGAGGTCTCCCGTCGGCATCCTGTCTCAATGGGTGCGGAGTAGCAGTTCCGCAGTCGGCTTCTGGACCTTCCTCCTGAAGCTTCGTGCTCCACATCCGAATTTTAAGCATCCTTGGAGTGAAATATACAATCATATAAGTTGACAATAAGTCACTCACATGGGAAGCTAGGGTGAGTGAGTTTAGATTTGGGCGTACCGCCTTAAGGATGGATAGAAATATGGGAAAGATAATTGGCATCGATCTGGGAACGACGAATAGCTGCGTGGCGGTGATGGAGGGCGGGGAGCCCAAGGTGATCGCCAATGAGGAGGGTGGGCGGACGACGCCATCCATCGTGGCGTTTACCAAGAGTGGCGAGCGGCTGGTGGGCATGGTGGCCAAGCGCCAGGCGATCACCAATCCGGAGAACACGATTTATTCGATCAAGCGCTTCATGGGCCGTCGGCTGAACGAAGTCAGCGACGAGATGAAGATGGTGCCCTACAAGGTGGTGGCCAAGGGAGACAACGTTGCGGTGGTAGCGCAGGGCAAGGAGTACTCGGCGCCGGAGGTTTCGGCCATGATCCTGCAAAAGTTGAAGAAGGCCGCCGAAGACTATCTGGGTCAATCTGTGACGGAGGCCGTGATTACGGTTCCGGCTTACTTCAACGATGCGCAGCGGCAGGCGACCAAGGACGCCGGCAAGATCGCCGGGCTGGACGTCAAGCGTATTGTCAATGAGCCCACGGCGGCGGCTCTGGCCTACGGATTGGACAAGAAGAAGGACGAGACCATCGCCGTGTACGACTTCGGTGGTGGAACCTTCGACATCTCGATCCTGGAGGTGGGCGACGGAGTTATTGAGGTGAAGTCAACCAACGGAGACACTCACCTGGGCGGCGACAATCTGGATCAGCGCATCGTGGACTGGCTGATTGCGGAGTTCAAGGCTGAGTCCGGTCTGGATCTCACGGCCAAGGGCAACGAGATGGCCTTGCAGCGCCTGAAGGATGCTGCGGAGAGAGCCAAGATCGAGCTTTCCACGGCGCAGGAGACTGAGATCAATCTGCCCTTTGTGACTGCCGACGCCAGCGGGCCCAAGCACCTGGTGCGCACCCTGAGCCGCTCCAAACTGGAGCAGCTTGTGGCCGACCTTCTGGAGAAGTCTGTGGGACCGTGCAAACAGGCGATGAAGGATGCGGGTGTCGATGCCGGCAAGATCCAGGAGGTAGTCCTGGTGGGCGGCCAGACGCGCATGCCGGCAATCCAGGAACTGGTGAAGAAGCTGTTTGGCAAGGAGCCCCATAAGGGCGTCAATCCGGATGAGGTCGTGGCGATTGGAGCGGCGGTGCAGGCTGGCGTTCTGGCCGGCGACGTCAAGGATCTGCTGCTGCTGGATGTCACCCCGCTGACCCTGTCCATTGAGACTCTCGGCGGAGTTGCCACCAGTATGATTCCCCGCAACACGACGATTCCGACCAAGAAGTCGGAGACCTTCTCCACCGCGGCCGATAACCAGACCGAGGTTGAGGTCCATGTGATGCAGGGCGAGCGGCCGATGGCCGCGCAGAACCGGACGCTGGGCAAGTTCAAGCTGGGCGGCATCATGCCGGCGCCGCGCGGCGTGCCGCAGATTGAAGTGACCTTCGACATCGACGCCAACGGCATTCTGAACGTGCATGCCAAGGACAATGCCACCGGTAAAGACGCCAAGATCACCATTACCAGCTCTTCGGGTTTGAGCAAGGAAGAGGTAGAACGGATGGCCAAGGATGCAGAGGCGCATGCAGCCGAGGACCGCGAACTCAAGGAGAAGATCGAGGCGAGAAACCAGCTCGACTCCCTGGTCTACAACATTGAGAAGATGCTGAAGGAGAGCGGAGAGAAGGTTGCGGCTGCTGATAAGGGAGACGTGGAGTCGGCCCTGGCTGAGGCCAAGACCGTGCTCGGCGGCGATGCAGGGCCGGCTGAATTGAATGCGGCCAAGGAGAAGTTGACTGCGGCCAGCCACAAGCTGGCTGAGGCAGTCTACAAGGCGAACGCCGCTGCTCCTGGCCCTGACGCGGCAGCGCCCACGGAGACGGCCGACGAGCCCAAGAAGGACGAAGGCGTGATCGACGCGGAGTATGTCGACACCGAGAAGTAAGAACCTTCGCAACTGGCGTTTGCGCGGAGGCGAGGAGGAGGAGTCATCATGCCTCCTCCTCACTCTTCCAGGGTGTTACCTCTGGTTTCTGCTGTTTACAGGATGGAGCCTGCCGGGCGCTCCCATCCGCCGAGAGAGCAGCACGCTGTTTCTCACAAGGGAGGTGGAGAGATGACCGACGAGAGAGATCAGGGTAGCCAAGAGACCCAGGTATGGCCTGTCCAGGTGCGCTGGGACCTGGGCGGTCCCAGCGTGTGGACGCAGGAGTTGCTGTGGCGCTGTGATGCACTGCGAGCCGGGCGGCTGTATGAGCGGAGTGTGTTTGCGTCCCGAGAGGAGGCGGAGGCGTTTGTGGCTAAAATGCATCAGATGGAGCCGGACCAGATGTTCAACGTTGAAGCGATTCAAGCCAGCGCAGTTTGGAACTGAGCAGGCAGCCGGCACAGATCTCCGGTGCTTGGTGGCCAGTCGCGCCGCGCGGCTGTTCCTTCCTTGGAGAAGTGGGAAAGGGATGCAGCCAAACCTTGTTGCTTGAACCCCCCACCGGATCCAATGCCTGCTTGCAAGACTGCGGCGTAGCACCATGACCCCGGAAGCTTAGAAGGGACACGCAAGAGATGGCAGCGAGCAAGACCAAGGATTACTACAGTACGCTTGGAGTGAAGAAGACAGCTTCTGCCGAGGAGATCCGCAAGGCATTCCGGAAGCTGGCGCGGAAGTATCATCCGGATGTAAACCCCGGCGACAAGAAGGCCGAGGAGCGGTTCAAGGAGATCTCTGAAGCCAACGATGTGCTCAGCGACGAGAAGAAGCGGAAGATCTATGACCAGGTGGGCTTCTACTCCGACAACATCGATCCGGCGACGGCCGAGGCTTACGCGCGCGGCGGAGCCGCTTCCAGCGGGTTTGAAGGCTTCGCCGGCGGTAAGGGGCGCGCCCAGGGAGTTCCATTCGACTTCGAAGGGTTTGACTTCTCCGGGTTCCAGGGTGGGGGCAAATCTTCGCCGCCTGCGGAGGGGTTTGGATCAAGCTTTCGCGATGTGTTCTCCGGCATGTTCGGGGGGCGCGGACGGCAGGCTCGCGGGCCGCAACCAGGCACGGATCTCGAGTATCAGGTGGAGATTGACTTCTGGACAGCGATTCGCGGCGGCGTAACCCGGCTGGAGATTCATCGTCAGGAGCCGTGTCCCACCTGCCAGGGCAAAGCCGTAACCGGTGGGAGTATGGAGTGCCCGGAGTGCCATGGGACTGGGCAGGTGACGCAGATGGGCGGGCGGATGAAGTTCAGCGTCCAATGCCCGCGATGCAGTGGCAGTGGCAAGGTGCAGAATGCCTGCTCCACCTGCGCCGGCGCCGGCGTGCTGACGCGGCGTGAGCCGCTGCAGTTCAACATCAAGCCGGGAACGCGGGATGGGCAGAGGATCCGGCTAGCCGGCAAGGGCAACGCCGGCACGGAGGGAGCTCCCAACGGAGATCTTTATCTGATCATCAAGGTGGGTGCGCACAAGCTCTTCAGGCGCGTGGGCGATGACATTCATCTCACCGTGCCGGTGACCGCGATGGAGGCGGCGCTGGGCTCGAAGATTGAGGTGCCCACCGTGGACGGCGTCGGGACGGAGACTGGAAGAGCCACGCTGAAGATTCCGCCCGGAACGCAGAGCGGGCAGAAGCTGCGGATGCGCGAAAAGGGCGTGGCCAGCGCGACCCATGAAGGCCGCCGCGGAGATCAGATTGTTGAGGTAAAAATCGTTGTGCCGCAGGTGCACGATGAGCGTTCGAAGGAGATTTTGCGCGAGTTGCAGCGGTTGAACCCGGAGGACCCAAGAGCGGAGATGCTGGCGCAGATTTGAGCCTGCGGCCGCCGGGCCATCGCGCCGCTCCCCGCTCCCGGCTCCCCGCTCTGCTCCTACCGGCAGAAGAAGGCTATCCCGGTGAGACGCCTCGCAGCAGCACGCTACGGTTTCGGGTTCTTGGGAAGTACGTATTGGTTGGCCATGGCGTTGGCGTACTGGAGCAGTTCAGGACACAGCGCGCCGAACCGGGCCGCCAGCCAGGCTTGCGGGCTGATGGTGATCTCCGCGCGGCCGGCGGCCACGGCATGGTAGATGCGATTGGCCGCATGGCGCGTCGTGACCGCAACCCCTGGGGTGCGGGCGGCAAGGTTGAACCAGCGGCGTTCGGCGTCAACGTCGCCCCGGAAGTTGGCGTGGACCTCCCCACCGGTACGCATCAGGCCAGGACACACGGTGGTGACGCGAATGCCCTTGTGACGCAGCTCGGCGTGCAGACCCTCAGAGAAGCCGACCAGGGCGAACTTGGCGGCGGAGTAAGGAAGCATGTGAGGAACGGCGATCTTACCACCCACACTGGCGATGTTCACGATGGAGGCGCGGCGGCTGTGCGCCGGATGGCCATCCAGTGCCGGCTGGCTGCGCATATGCGGCAGGGCGGCCCAGGTGACGTAGAGCGCGGCGAAGAAGTTCACCCGCATGGTCTGTTCAAAGGTATCCAGCGTCTGGGATTCGACGGGGCCCACATGGATGATGCCCGCGTTGTTCACCAGGACATCGATCCGGCCGAAGCGAGCGATAGTTTCGGCGACCAGGCGTTCGCACTCCTCCGGCCTGGCCAGATCTGCGGCCACCAGGTGAAAGTCTCCGGGGCTCAGATGGGCAAACTGCGTGAGCAGATGCACCTGGGCCTGCTGCAATTCTTCCAGATTGCGCGCGGCCAGCACCAGCCGGACCGGATCCTGGGCAAAGCGGGTGGCGATCGCCAGTCCCAGGCCTCGCGAGCCTCCGGTGACCACCACTACGGGGCGGATGCTGCCGTGGCTCGCCGTTCCGGGCCAGTTCCTGCGTGTGCGCAACGAGCGCACCACCATCACGGCGGCTCCGGTGGCGGCGACAGCGGCGGCTGCGGCGGTGATGGCAGCTCCGGTAACGGTGATGGTGGTGGCGGCGGCGAGGGTCGTGAGGCTGAGGCGGCTCATATGTGGCTTATTTGATGCCGAACCGGGGATCGACGTCCAGCACTTGCCCATACATTCGGGAAAGGAGATATTCTTCAGGCGATGGCTACGAAACGGAAGTCCAAGGGCGCGTACATGATCTCGGCGGTGGCAGAGATGTATGGGATCCATCCGCAGACGCTGCGGCTTTATGAGCGGGAGGGGCTGCTGCGGCCATCACGGTCGGATGGGAACACTCGCCTGTACACGGATCAGGATCTGGAGCGCCTTGAATTTATCCTCAGCCTGGCGCGCGATATGGGCGTGAACATGGCCGGCATCGCCCTGGTGCTGCAGATGCGCGAGCGCATGGAAGAGATGACCCGGCAGATGCAGGGGTTCGTGGAGTATGTCCGAACCGAGATGCTCACCCGGATACAGCAGGAGCCGCCCCAGCCTGGGCTGGTGCCCTTGCGCAAGCGGCCGGGCAGTAGAGCGTAGCCCGTGGGACAAAGAGATCCAGCCGTCGCGTAGACTAATCTTTGGAGCCGGCTGCGGGTGGGTCACCGGGGACTGCGGCGCGACTTTGATCTGGCATGGTGCGATGAGGTCTTTTGTTCAGCTCTTGTTCTGGATGGCGGTGGTGGGGTCAGTCACCTCATCCATCTACTGTGGGATGGTGGTTGTGGCGGCGGCTCGATTCTGGCTGCGCAAGCGCCGCGAACAGAGCGCTCCAGCCGATTTTCTGCCCGCGGTCAGCATGCTGAAACCGCTGCATGGAACCGAAGACGGGTTGGAGCAGAACCTTGCCTCCTTCTTTGAGCAGGAGTATCCCGGGGAGTGGGAGCTGCTCTTCTGTGCGCGGCAGGAGAGTGATGCGGGGTTGCAACTGGCGCGGGAGGTAGGGACGCGGTACCCGGGCGTGGCTGCGCGATTCGTTACCTGCGGCGAGCCAACACCGCAGTTTCACAATGCCAAGGTCTTCTCCCTGGCCAAAATGGATTCGGTGGCGAAGAATGACCTGTATGTGACCAGTGATGCCGATGTTCGCGTGCGCAAAGACTATCTTCTGCGCATGGTGCAGACGCTCAAGGATCCGAAGATGGGTTTGGCGAGCTGCGTCTACCTTGGTACGGCTCACCCGGGCGCAGGGTTCGCCTCGCAACTGGATGCGGTGGGCAAGAGCGTAGAGATGAGCTCCGGGGTGCTGGTGGCAGACATGCTGGAGGGAACAAAGTTTGCTCTGGGAGCCACCATGGCCGTTCGCAAAAAGAGCTTCCAGGACGTAGGCGGATTCGCGGATCTGGGGCAGTTCTACGCCGATGACTTTGTGATTGGCAATCGGCTGGCGGCGCAGGGGACGGGCGTGCGCATGGCCACCTATGTTATCCGGCTGATGGTGCAGAATTCGCCCTTTTGGCTGAGCTTCCGCAATCAACTGCGATGGATGCAGAGCACGCGGCGCTCCCGTCCCTGGGGACATCTGGGCAGCGGGCTCACCTTCGCCATGCCCTTTGGTTTGCTGGGCCTGGCGTGGGGCCTGGTGACGGGGCATGCCTTGCTCGGGTTCTTGTGGCTGGCGGCCATGGTGGCCAATCGGTGGCTTCAGGCGCTGGCGATCCTGGGCGCGCTGGGGGATCCGGACCTGCTCTACAACTCCCTGATCTATCCGCTGCGGGATTTGCTTGGAAGCGTCCTCTGGCTGCGCAGTTACGGTGGCGAGAACTTTTACTATCGGGGAAAGATCTACAAGCTCAAGCACGGCGGCCGCGTGGAAGACCGAGCGTAGAGAGAGGTCGCCGACAGGCCGGATCTTCCAACTCTGCGAAGTTGTTAGACTTGAAGCGTTGGCATACGCATGGCGCGCCGCGTGTTCCGGCAGACGCCAGATGCATCGCCTCAGTCCTGAATAGGGTGGATCGATCAAGATGAACTTTGGGCGAGCCTGGCTTGCGCCGGCTGTCGTGGGTGGGTTGCTCTCAATATGCGTTGCGTCGGCTACGGCCAGAGCACAGGCGGCGGAACCTGCGCCAAGCGCTTCCTTGCAACTTGGATCGCGGGTCGTCGCCTCGGCGGAACCGCCTGTCTCCCGACCATCCACCGTGCCATGTGCCGTCACACTGGTGCAAAATCAGGCCTTTGCGGATCATGGCAATGGCTCCTCCATGGTGGCCCACGCCCACCGCTTCCACTTTGTTCCTCCTGGCAGGTGTCCCGGCGCGTGGTCCAAGGTTGTGCTCACAGTGGACTTCTCCGTTCCGGCCGGACGCCAATTTGACCGCACGGCTGCAATCTGGCTTGGCGGGGTAAACATCTACCTGGGCGCCACCATGGAGCCGGAGCCTGATCTGGCCCAGCACTGGCATGTGGAGCGGGACCTCACCGGCTACTCGGCTCTCTTCCGGGGGGCGCAAACCGGGCAGATCCTGCTCAACAACTGGATCAGCCCGACCACCAACCAGCCGATCTATGTAACGGCTGCCTTGCTCTTCTACCCGGTCCCGCCCGGCCAGCCCGCGCCCCAGGTGGCGGATCAGGTCTTATCCCTTAGCGGTAACCCGGCTGGGGAACAAGCGTCCTTGCAGACTCCGGACGAGATCCTCTCCCGCCGGTTTACCCTTCCGCGCAACGTGGAACGCGCCTCTCTGGACGTGATAGCCCAGAGTCAGTCCCACGATGAACGCTGGTATACCTGCGTTGACAGGCGCTACCTGGAACAGACCCGCGACTACTCCCTGGAGGCGTTCGAGGCTTGCGACGGCGGCAGCTTTCGTGGCGTCGAAGTGCTGGTGGATGGAAGGCCGGCAGGGCTGGCTCCGGTCTATCCGTGGATCTTTGCTGGCGGGATCGGTCCCCACCTCTGGCTGCCGACACCGGGCATTCAGACCACCAGCTTTCTGCCCTTCCGCGTGGATCTCACTCCATTCGCGGGAGTGTTGGATGATGGCCGGCCGCATTCGGTCGGCGTGCGCGTGCTGGGCGCGGATCACTTCTTCAACGTGGCGGCTACTCTGCTGGTCTATCAGGAGCCCGGCGGCAAGCAACTCAGTGGAGAGTTGCTGGAGGATACCTTGAGCCAGACGCAGCCTGCCGGCATCTCCGTGCAGAGTACGCTCCATGCGGATGCCAAGGGAGCCATCGTCGGCACGCTTCAGACCCATGGAACCCAGACCTATCGCATCCGCGGCGTACTGCGAACGCAGCGCGGAAACCTGGTGACCACGGTCAGTTACCAGGAGAAGTTCCTGAACGACCAGACCTTCATGCGGCCTGGGGCGAAGCAATACGACCAGATGATCCGGCAGAATACCGTCACCTCCATGAATGTCGACCGCGAACTCAACGGCAAGCGCATGCAGAACTTTGTCCTCCGGCAGTGGGATCCCTTGAGTCTGGTGGTGCACAAAACCATGGTGACCAAGGGCCAGGACTTCACTGCGCAAGTGTCGGTATGGCAAGGGCATCGGATCACGTTGGATCAAGTCGCAGCTTCAGGAGCCTTCTACCACGCCGATCTTGATGAGAACCTGCGGTCAAGCGATCGGGAGTATGGCGAGACGATTCCGCCGCCGCTGGATCGCAGCAACTTTGACTCCAGCCAGTCCGGCCAGGAGATCGTGCAGTTTCGAGACTCCCTTGGAAGCTGCTATGCCACCGGACTGATATCCAGAGACGAGCAACTCACTGGAATCCGCGAAGGAGTGAACTGTCCGAATGGGATCAGTCATCTCAACAGCGACTCGCGTCCTGACAATCCGTGGCTGATGCCGCTGGTTCCATAAGGTTATTCCGCGCTCGGGACAAGCTACGGCTCCCGCTGGCTGCCGCTGCCTGCTTCCTGGCGCCAAACCACCGCGGCCGGCGGAGAGTTAGTGCGAATTGGCGCCGGGTCCCGGGTCGATTGTGTGCAGTGCCGGGAACCAGGTCAGGCTGAAGGAGATCACGTTGTCGTAGTGTGGGCTGTTGCCCGGGTTTTGCAGGTAGATGGGGGCCTTCCAACGTTCACTTTGCAGCCATGCATGAAGCTCCACATCCTTGTGGAACCGCTTGATCACGTTGACGGTGTACTGATTCTGCGATGTTCCGCCGGGGATGAAGTCGGTTGGGGTTCGCTTCTTCAGGTACTCAAGCTGAATCCACTCATTGCCGGATAGATGGTAGGTGAGCCACGCCTGACCACCCATAGCCTCGCGACCAATCCAGTCGCCCATGATCATTCCCTTGTTGGTATAGCCCTGCCTTTGGATGACTTCCCAATAGTTCATGGACCCGTTCACGCAGGCATTGGTGGAACAGTCCGTACTTACGCCCTCCACTCTCAGGTCCAGCCGGGGCAACCCGGGAACTTGAGAGAGATAGATGCCCGGCCGGTAGGCAGCACGGCGGGGAGCGCTGATCGGGGATACGTCATCATGCGAGATGGAGTCGGTATAGAGCGTAATATGGCGGCGCATGAAGGGCACGCGCCAGGAGAAGCTGAAGTCGCTGAACCGGGCACCAGGATCATTCACCGAGTACTTCAGTGCCGCGTTGGTGTCCGTGATGGAGAACATGCTGTTGAAGAAGGTGTGCAAGTCAATGGGCTGATCGCAGGGATAGATGGTTCCATTGGGCTCAAGGCATCCGTGGCCATGGCCGCCCCAGATGACGGTGCGCTGAAAGGCGAACTGAAAGTTGGACGTGGGTGCAAAGCTGAACATCTCTGAGTGGACCCAGGGTTCGTTCGGTGCGGTGTGCTCTTTCAGCGAGCCCACCATAAAGTCATACCGCATCGGCCCCAGGACGCGCGACAACAAGGGAACGTAGAGGGGTTCCACACGATTGATGCGAAAGGAGTATATGTCTTCCGCGTTGTTACTCCAATTCATGGCGCTGCCATAGGCGGGGCCGTCCCAGGAGTCGGATTTGCCAATCGATATCTCATGATTCAGCGCGTGGAAAGAGAGATTCGCCTCCTGCAGGCGGAAGTAGTTCTGCGTGGGGATGAACCCTGCAGGGATCGTGGCCTGATTCAGGTTGAAGCCAGAGTAGGGGATCTCGTCGATGTTGGAGAGAGTCTCAGCCAGGCCATTTGGAGCCAGTGGATTACCCGAAGGAGTGGTGGAGTAGCCCTCTCCGGAGGGGGAATACTCGTACTCTCCGCGCACAAAGAGCGAGAATCTCCAATACTCATTCAGGGTGGAAAAGCCCGTGATGTTGTTGAATCCCGGTTCGTAGGGCCTGCCATAGTCATTGGCAATCGTCTGGCCCAGGTGGAAGCTGTCCCGCAGTGTCTGCCCGCTGATGCCCATCATGCGGGTGTAGACCGACTGCACACCGTAGACCATCCCTCGGTTCAGGTGCACACGCCCGGTCAGATCCCCAGCGCCCTCAGACTGGATGTAGTCATCCAGCCGGGAGAGCAGGTCGATGGCCTGGTCGTTGCCGCTCGCAACAATAGCCGGGGCGGACTGCTCCAGCATGTGCAGAAGACTGCGCCGCGTCCACGGCCGCATGTTGATGAAGGCGGTGTCCAGAAAGCCCATGGAGTAGAGCCGCAGCGCCATGGGGTATACCATGCTGTCCACCGGAATGTAGGCCGAGCCCAGCGTGTCATCGGGCGGCCGGGGAGCCTTGGGAGCATACGGCGGAATCGCCGGCAGGGAGGAGCCGGGAACCGAGATTGCCGCCGGTATGGCGGGGTAAGACACCTTCTGGTTCTGCTTCGAAGCAGCCGGCGGTACTGCGGGCTGATGCGAGTTCTGCGTGGGGACGGGGGGCGGAAGCTGCTGCTGCGCCATCGCATTTGGGCCGGCCAACAGAAGAAGCCAGATGGTTGCGCCCGAGCAGAGTGAGATGGCGATGCGCTCACGGATTCCGGGGAAGGACATGCCTTGAGTGTAATGGGAAACTTCCCTTTTTGGGCTCGTCCGTTCCAAAACGGAACCGCGCGTTGACGGGCCGAGGCTGCGGCGCGCACAGGCGTTTCCGGGCTCGCCCTGGCGGGTGCAGCGATCTCAAGTCTTCCGAGCGATCTTGCGCGCGGCCATATACCCGCGCAGCCGCGCCAGGGGCTGGGCGGAGACCGGCATCCGGGAGAGCGCTGCCGGGGGTGTGAGCACTGCCCAGATCACCGCGGGCCCGTCGCCCATGCGGGCTCGATGGACGCACTCCTGCATCACGCGATACATGGCCACGGCATCTTCGCCGTCCACGGTCAACACGGGCAACCTCCATCTTCGAGCCATGGTGATCATGGAGGTATAGGTGAGTGATGGTTGCTTGCGCCGGCTGCGGCGGAAGGGAGCGCCTCCGGTTGCATCGATGCAGGTGGTCAGCAGCGGTAATTTGGCGTTACAGGCCCACTCCAGCGCCTGTCGCCATCCCGGATCGAAAGCGCCGGAATGGCACAGGGAGACCACAACGCCGGGGCTGCCTGCAGCCTGTATTCCCCGCGCCGCAGCCGCACTGAGCAGCAGACCCGTGGGAACAGCGGCGCCGGCCAGAGCTGGGGTGACAAGGCTGGCGTAGGCCTGTCCTGCGCCCGTATGGTTCGCATCCTCTACCGTCAGGTCGCCAAGGGTACGGTCTTCCGGGGCCGCGCTTACCAGGTCGCCGGACTGAAGATGAATGGCGGTTGCAGCTAGCAGCGCCTCACGCTGCGGGCTCTTCTGTTTCCGCGCACGCTCCAGCGTGCGGCAGCGCAGCATCAGGGCGTGCAGTTCACGGAGCTTGCTATCAGGTAAAAGCGGATTTTCAGACAAGCCGAAGGGCCTTTCGAAGCGTGAAGTAGAGAGATTTTCTTCGGGATTGGTGTTGCCGAGCGGAACGGCAGGGAGATCTTTCCTGCGGAAAGACCTCCCTCGACTTCCGAGCTCTACGACTTCCAGACTTTGCAGCCAAGCTGAGCGACTTCAATCTTTGCGGCTTCTAGGCTCCGATACACCACCCAGGAGAGGACTCCAGCGACGATCATATCGAACCTGGAGCCGACCGCGCTGTCGCTCGCACGGAACTGGTCGCCAGATTCCGGATGCGTTGCCTTCGGCTGCGCGGCGCGGATGGAAGGACCCAGAGCCGTCAACCGTCTGGTTACCGCTAGGATCGGAATGGCCCGGGACCATCAGTGGCCAGGCCCAGCTCGGCGAAGGCCTTCTCCGCCACGGCCGGCTTCACTGCGCCGGTGCGCGCCAGCCGGGAGAGCGTGGCGGCGACGATCGACTCCGCATCCACCTCAAAGTGGCGGCGCAGCCGCTGGCGATTGTCGGCGCGTCCAAAGCCGTCCGTGCCCAGCGACACCAGCCTTCCGGGGAGCCAGGGAGAGAGTCCGTCCGGCAGCGACATCATGTAGTCGCTGGCAGCCACAATCGGACCTTGCGTACCGGCGAGCGCCTGGACGACGAAGGGAGTACGTTCCGATTCGGCTGGGTGAAGCCGGTTCCACCGCTCTACTTCCAGGCAGTCGCGACGTAGCTCGTTGTAGCTCGTGACGCTCCAGACGTCGGCGGCCAGGTGATAACGCTCGGCCAGGATCTGCTGGGCGCGCAGCGCCTCATTCAGGATCGGTCCGCTGCCCAGGAGTTGCGCCTTCGCAGATCCCTTTGGAGCCGCCTTGAAGCGGTAGATGCCGCGCAGAATCCCCTCGCGCACACCCTCGCCTTCAGGCATGGCGGGCATGGGGTAATCTTCGTTGTACATGGTGATGTAATAGAAGGCGTCTTCGCCCTTCTCATACATCCGGTGCAGGCCATCCTGCAGGATCACCGCCATCTCATACACAAAGGCCGCGTCGTAGGTGATGCAGGTGGGAATGGTTGCAGCCAGCACGGGCGAGTGGCCGTCCTGGTGCTGCAGGCCCTCCCCCAGCATGGTGGTGCGTCCCGCAGTGCCTCCCATCAGGAATCCTTTGCCGCGGGAGTCCGCAAACGCCCAGGCCATGTCGCCCACGCGCTGGAAGCCAAACATCGAGTAGTACATGTAGAACGGCACCATGGGCAGGTGGTAGTTGGCATAGGCTGTTCCCGCTGCGGTAAAGCTGGCCATCGCACCGGCCTCGGTAATGCCTTCCTCAAGAATCTGCCCGCCCTTTTCCTCCCGGTAGCTCAACAGCATGTCAGAGTCGTGGGGGATGTACTTCTGCCCCTCGTGGGCGTAGATCCCCACCTGTTTGATCGCCGACTCCAACCCGAAGGTGCGCGCTTCGTCGGGCACGATGGGTACAATCAGCCTCCCGATCGCCGGATCTTTCAGCAGGCCGCGCAGCATGCTGACAAAACCCATGGTGGTGGAGACGGCGCGGCCACGCGAGCCGTCCAGCCACTCCTTGAAGAACTCCAGACGGGGCGCTGCCAGGGTCGGTTGGGGCGTTTCGCGCATGGGAAGATAACCGCCCAGATCCTGCCGTCTGGCCTGCATGTACTGGATTGCGGGATCGACGGGTTCGGGCCGGTAGAAGGTGGCATCCTTCACGGCTTCATCGGGTAGAGGGATGTCAAAGGTATGAACAAACTGCACCAAAGCCTCATCGCTGAGCTTCTTCTCTGAGTGGGTGGCGTTTCGCGCCTGCGCTGACCCCAGTCCGTAGCCCTTGACGGTCATGGCCAGGATGGCGGTAGGGGCTCCGGTGTGCTCCAGCGCGCGCTTGTAGGCGTTGTAGATCTTGGCGGGATCGTGCCCGCCGCGGTGCAGACGGATGATCTGGTCATCGGTCTTGTCCTTCACCAGCTCCAGCAACTCCGGATACTTGCCAAAGAAGTGCTCGCGCAGATAGGCTCCGCCTTTGGCCTTATAAGCCTGGAAGTCTCCATCCACGCACTCTTCCATGCGCTTGAGCAAAAGCCCCTTGTGGTCGCGCGCGAACAGCTCATCCCAGTCCGCGCCCCAGATCACCTTGATCACGTTCCATCCCGCGCCCAGGAAGGTGCTCTCCAACTCGTCGATGATGCGCTTGTTGCCGCGCACGGGGCCGTCCAGCCGCTGCAGATTGCAGTTGACCACAAAGATCAGGTTGTCCAGATGCTCGCGTGAGCCCAGCGAGAGCGCGCCCAGCGTCTCCACCTCGTCGGTCTCGCCATCCCCCACAAACGCCCAGATCTTGCGCTCGGTCTTTTCAATCAGTCCGCGGTTCTCCAGGTAGCGCATAAAGCGCGCCTGATAGACGGCGTTGAGCGGACCAAGCCCCATGGAGACGGTGGGGAACTGCCAGAAGTCCTTCATCAGCCACGGGTGAGGATAGCTGGAGAGCCCCGGATGCTCGCGCAGTTCATGGCGGTAGTTCTTCAGGTGCTCTTCATCCAGCCGCCCCTCCAGAAACGCCCGCGCGTAGATGCCCGGCGATGCGTGGCCCTGGAAGTAGATAAAGTCGCCGGGCTGGTCACCCTTGGCGCTGGGATACCGGGCGCGGAAGAAGTGATTGAATCCGACCTCCAGCAAGGTGGCCAGCGAGGAGTAAGTGGAGATGTGTCCGCCGATGCCGGCGTCCTTTTTGTTTTGCCGGTGCACCATGGCCATGGCGTTCCAGCGGATCAGCGACTCCACCCTGCGCTCCAGCTTGCGATCGCCAGGGTAGGGAACCTCATCGTACTTGGGGATGGTGTTGCAAAAGGGCGTGGTGATGGTTCCAGTGGCGGGCACGCCAGCCTCGCGCGCGCGCGTTCGCAGTGCGGAGAGCAGAGCGGCGCCCTGTTCCCAGTCATGCGCGATCACCTGGTCGAACGCCTCAATCCACTCCTCTACCTCGGCCGAATAATCCTGCTTCGCCGCCTCTTCCAACTGCGTCGCCATTCCTTGTCTCCCTTGGACAGACCCGCTGCGGAGGCAAAGGGTCTCCCTGTCTACAATCTTATATGCGGCTGGAAAGCAGTGCTTGTGCTGCTTGTGGTCATCAAAGTCAGGCGCCTCTCCCTCGCCCCACAGCAAGGGTGGAGGGCCTGCTCGTCCCACCGATCGTTGCACCAGGCGTTTCACCCGGATTCGACGGGTCGAAACGGGGTGAAACGCCTGGTCTTCCTACTTGTGCCCCACTGGATTGAACCTCACGATGGTTGCATGGGCAACAAGGAATGGCCGCGTTCGGTCAACAAATAGAGGTCTTCCTTCGCCTCTACAAGGCCGGCCTCCCTCATCTCACGCAGGCCGCTGCGGACGCGAAACAGTGGCAAATTCGTGCGCTCCGCAACGGCCTCCGTTGTGGCGGGTTGATCCAGCGCCGCCAGGATCTTTCCCGCCGACTCCGTCAACTCACCCTGCGCATTGATGCAAGCCATTACCTGGTCTCCTTCACACGGTCTTTTTGCAGAAGTACCAGTCTGCACATTCGAAGCCAGCCTTCATGCGCGCCTCCGCCTCTTCGACGGTGCTGGGAGGAGGCACAATCACCTTGTCCCCCAGCTTCCAGTTTGCCGGCGTGGCCACTCCGTATTTGTCGGTGGTCTGCAGGGCATCGATCACGCGAATGATCTCATCTGTGTTGCGGCCGGTGGTTAGCGGGTAGTAGATCATCGCGCGTATGATCCCCGCCGGATCGATCACAAAAACGCAGCGGCTGGTTTCGGTCTTGCTCTCGCCCGGCATCAACATGCCGTAGAGCATGGCGACTTCTTTATTGGAATCGGCAATGATGGGGAACGGGATGTCGATGCCGAACTTGTCCTTGATGTTGCGCACCCACGCAATGTGAGAGGTTGGACTGTCAATGCTCAGGCCAAGTAGTTCAACATTGCGCTTGCGCAGCTCAGGCGCAATCGCGGCGAAGGCAAGGAACTCCGTGGTGCAGACCGGAGTGAAATCGGCCGGGTGAGAGAAAAGAACAAGCCATCCGCCTCGGAAATCTTCCAGCCGTATCTTTCCAAACGTCGTGACGGCCTCAAAGGAAGGAGCCGGAGAGCCAAGCCGTGGCAAAGCTGGAGAGGGTCCAGCCCCGGTTGAAACGTGAGCGGATTCTGTAGGAGTGCTTCCAATTTGTTCTGACATTTGATCCAGATTCCTTTCTTCCGCTGATGACGGGATGGGCTGCGCAGCGAAAGAAACGCAAACCCAAACCCCGCCGCGGGATGCGCCGGGAGGGAGGTAGCTTTATAGCCTTTGCCGCCACCACTGAACTCGAGTGGGCTGCGCCGGCCTTCTTCGGCGCCTGGCTCGTGAGGCGGAGCCTCCAGGTTCTCGCGGCCCAATCATCGTCCTCGCGAATGGATCTACATCCACCAAACTGGAATCTCCCTTCCAGGCGCCGATTCCAACTCAATTCTATCCCCAATGCGGCAGCGGACGCGCTCCAGTTGAGCTTGCGAGTAGGCGAATAGCGCTCGATCAGGCCATCACGCGGGCCACTCTGTCGTTCAGCAGCGTCTTCCAGAGGGGATTCTGCGTGACGCCGCCGCAACTCCTCGAACCTGTCCGCCGCTCGGATAGGGGCGATCAGCAGCATCGGCAGGGCGCGGCAACCGCGCAGCGGCGTCCTGTGCCAGCCGGCCCACGGCGGCCGGCAGGATCTGCTTACCGTAAGGCAGCTCGATGGCCGGCGTGATCTGCAGCATCCTTCACCATCCAGGGCCGGTCCAGCATCGGCCCCACGCTGGAAAAAGCCGCGGCTGGAGCCTGTGTGCGCCAGCCCCTTCGCCGCGCCTCGCTGTCTTCGCTCGGATGAAGATCTGGCCTTACGCCGGCTACCCCGAGGATAGTGCCCCCAGACGCTCAACAACCGCCGCACGCGGCAGCAACCAAGGGCCTGGGCTAAGGCCTCAAAGCAAGCAACGTCCTTGCTAGGTCGAGTAATCGGCGTTGATGCTGACGTACTCATGGGTCAGGTCGCAGGTCACAAAGCGGGCTTTGCCCGGTCCCCTTCCAACCTGGATGGCGATGGTGTATCGGCGTCGGCTCATGGCCGCATGCGTGGCGGCTTCATCAAACGCTGCTGAGCGCATACCAAACTCAAATACCGGCAGGCCGTCGATGAAGATCAGCACCTCGCCGGGATCAAACGCAACGCCGGCGCGTCCCGCCGCTGCCAGCAAGCGGCCCCAGTTGGGATCGGCGCTGGACCACGCGGTCTTGCACAGCGGAGACGAGGCGATGGTCCGCGCGATGGCCTGGGCGTCGGCGTCGCTCCCGGCGCCGGAGATCTCCAGGGTCACCACGTGGGAGACGCCTTCTCCATCGTCCACAATCTGGTAGGCCAGGGCGTTACAGACATGCTGCAAGGCGTTCTCAAAGGCTGCGGCGGCGCCGTCCTCGGCAGGCACTCCACTGCCGCCACTGGCAAGCAAAAGCACCGTGTCGTTGGTGCTCATATCGCCGTCGATGGAGATGCAATCGAAGCTTGAGGCTACCGCCCGGGAGAGCATTGCGGAGAGTTGTTGGCTGGATGCGGCCAGGTCCGTGAACAGGTAGACCAGCATGGTGGCGTGAGGAGCCGCCGCAGTAGCCAGCACAAGCTGCGGACCGATCATCCCCGCACCCTTGGCGCATCCGAATAGATTGACCGTCCTGCCGTCCAGAGTAAAGCTCTCCTGGGCTACCTTCAGTTTGGTGTCTGTGGTCAGAATCGCAGTAGCAAAGGCCTCGGCGTGCGCCGCCTCGCGTCCCAGCGTTGCGGTAGCTTCGGGAATAGCTGCAATCAGTTTCTCCACCGGCAGCGGAACCCCAATGATTCCGGTAGAGGAGGGAAGAATCTCGTCGAAGACGCAGCCCAGCGCGTCCGCGAGGACCACACAGCTACGGTGGCATGCCTCGATGCCCGCATCGCCCGTAGCGCAGTTGGCGTTGCCCGCGTTGACCAGCACTCCGGATACCTTGCCGCCGGTGGACGCCAGATGACGGCGCCCCACGAGGATAGGCACCGCGACCACCTGATTGCTGGTGTACATCACAGCGGCCTCCGCTGGGCTGTCGCAGGCTGCCACCGCCAGGTCCAGCTTGCCGCTGGCCTTGATGCCGGCGCGCACCGCGGACCAGCGAAATCCGAGGGGGAGCGGCGAAGAGAGGGACAAGAAGTTTTCCTGGCTCACACTGACTACTGTACCAAGCGCGCCCAGAGCATGCTGACAACGGAGAGAGACGCGCGGGTCAGCCGTAGCGCGCCCCTCCCCGCAGCGCCACTTGTCCCGCGGGTGGAACGTGGGGCCTTCCACCGGGATGGGCGTTTTGCCGCCAGGAAAACGCCGCCGCACGCTTCCTCCGAGGCGCCCGCCAACAGCAAACATGCTCTAGGGCGCTTGGCTCTCCAGTACCTCTGCCGCGTGGTTCAGAGCGGCGGATAGGGCATCCAGTTGCGCTTGCGTGCGCGTGCTGTCGTCGGCGTCGATGCCCTCGTTCACTCCTGGAATCACCACTGCCGCATAGCCGGTGTACTCACCCGGAGCGTAGATGGTGTGCTTGAACCACGGCCTGTGGGGAAGTCCGGCCGGGTTGAGCAGAGCCTCCTCCACCTGACGCAGGGTCGCGTTCAGATGTTCTTCACCAGCGCCTGCGGGGAAATTCTGCTGCTCCTGGTACATCTTCGCTCCCGCCGCCTCAAAGCGCGCGGCTGCAGCCGTGGCGGCGGTAAAGTCTACGTGCATTCCGGCTGCCTGGGCGCGTTGCTGCGCCTGAGACACGTACTGCTCCACCTCACGGCCATAGGCGCGGTAGTCGTACGGCAGCACGTCGGCATCGGCCATATGCAGTATCTCCAGACCAAAGACGCGCGCCATCTCCTGTTCGTAGGCAAAGGTGGGGTCGGCGAAGCGCGTGAACCAGGTAAAGTCGTCAAAGGTGGAATGATAGACGCCGTAGGGCCCGTCGGATCCAATGTCGGTGGAAGGCACGCCCAGATGTTGCAGAAAAGGCGTAAAGTCTGAGCCCGAGCCCAGGTCGCCGATTCTCACCCTCGCCGCTCTGCCGGCCTCGCCAGCTCCTGCCTGGTCGTGGGCGCTATCCTGGCGGTTGTGCGTGGCTGGATGAGCCTGCTGACCAGCCAGCCACTGCGCATAGACCGTTCCTCCCTTCGGGCTCGCTACCTCGCGAGTCAATTGGCGCACAAATTTTTTGAGCGATGGCACGGCGGAGGCGTCGAAGTTTGGACCGGCCACGCCTACATCGGTGTTGAAGTAAGCCACGGCGTGGGAGAGCTCCTCGGCGTGCATCTCGGCCCACTCCGTTGAGCCCATCAGGCCCTCCTCTTCCGCGTCCCAGGAGCAGAGCACAATCCGCCGGCGGGGACGCCATCCCTGTTTCAGCAGGACGCCCAACCCCTGGGCGGCTCCCAGCATCGCCACCGTCCCGCTGTTGGGATCCACGGCCCCGTACACCCAGGCGTCACGGTGGTTGCCCGCGATCACCCAGTTGTCTCGTTGCACCGGGTCCGTGCCGTCAATGGTTCCAATCACGTCCCAGATGGTGCGCAGCTTGTAGTCCTGCACCAGACGCATGTGTACCTTCACCGCGCCAGAGCCTCCCAGGTGATAGGGGAACGGCAGACCACCCTGCCAGGAGTGCGGAGCCACCGGCCCATCCAGCGCCTTCAGGATAGGCGCCGCGTCCTGGTACGAGAGCGGATTGGAAGGGATCAATGGCTGGTTCATCTTCTTGGGATCGGTGATGCGCTCTGAGTCGGGGAGGTTGAGCGTGGAGGCGATGCCCGGCGTCTCTGGGTCGCCAGAATACAGCGGGAGGAACTGCACGCTGCCGCGCTGCACGCCGGTGGCCGGCCGCCACGGACCCTGTGGGTACACCGCGCCCTTTTTATAGCCATCGTCCGCCGGGTCAGAGTAGATCAGAACCCCCGCCGCTCCGTACTGCTGCGCAATATAGACCTTTATGCCGCGAAAGTTCTCTCCGTAGCGCGCAATCACGATCTTGCCCTTCACGCTGATCCCCATTGCGGCGAGTCTCTTGAAGTCCGCCAGGGTTCCATAGTTGGCGTACACCACGTCTGCGGTCACGTCGCCGCTGGGCGAGGAACTGTGGAACGCGGGCAAAATGCGCGGATCGTTCTGATAGGGGTCGCCGCCGGCGGCGGTGGGGTCCACATGCTCCGGCGTCGGTCCAGACATGATCTGTTTTCCGCTGGCGTCGAAGGCCTCAATGTGGATGCTCACCGGCTTGTTGAGCAGCACGCGGAAGGGCTGGATGGTGACCTGTAGGCCGTCCTCGCGAAACTTCTGGGCCACGTAAAGCGCCGTGGTGTGATCCTCCGGGGAACTGGCCCAGTGGGGCGCAATGGTCAGGGTCTTCAACTCCTGGCGGGCCACGCTGGTGCTGGGGACGGCCATGAAGCTCTGGTCCCACCGAGCCTGCGCCGCAAAGTCCCGGAAGCCAAAGATCTGGCCCGCGGGGGTCTGCGCTCCGGCGTCTCCTGCGACGCAGGCAGCCAGAGGCAAAAGAATCGCGAAAGCAAAGTGAATCGGAAACCGGACGAAGAGCCAGGAGAGGGATGGGGCAGGGAACCAGACTGCGAATCGGCGCATCAGGGCGTCCTCCAAAGGGGCTGCGAGGAGTGTACCCGAATCCTGAGCCTAGCTCTTCCTACAACGGCTGCGTGCAGTACCTGCAGCGCGTGGCGGCCGCTGGAACTTCGCTCAGGCACTGCGGGCAGGTCTTCTTCGCAACCGGCGGGGCGGGAGGCGCTGGAGGGTTGAACTTCTTGAGCAGGTATTGGGTTGGAGCCACCAAAAAGAAGTAGACCACGGCGGCGATCAGAATAAAGTTGATCAGCGCGGTGATGAAGGTCCCGTACTTGATCGCGCCACCGTGCAAATGCAGCACCAGATAATCGAAGTTCGGCTTACCCACGACTGCGCCCAGCAGAGGATTGATGATGTTGGTGGTCAGTGCGGTCACAATTGCGGTGAAGGCCGCGCCGATGATGACGGCGACGGCCAGATCCATCACATTGCCGCGCAACACAAAATCGCGAAATCCCTTGAGCATCTTCCCTCCGGTCCGTCAAAACTGTAAGCGTTGGATTGCTGCCTGAGTATAACCTCATCCCCCGGTGTTTCGCCCGACGATTGGCGAGCAGATCCGGTCCAGGGAGTGCAGGTCAACGAAGTTCAGGTCAGGGAACATCCAGTCCAGCAAGATTGCCGGCAGAGGGACAAGGGCCTGTTCCTCCGGACCACCCCAGCGCGGAGCCGGATCCCGCTCTCACTCTCGAAGCTCGGCAATCGGCAGCGCGTTCACGCGCAGTATCTTAAGGGCAGTATCTTTAGAAAAGATGAGTTCACCTTCCATCCGCGTTCGTCTGCTAGCCTTTGGCCCCCTGGGATCCATGGTTCCCCGTGGCGGAGTGTGGCGGGAAGTTGCCCCCGGAGCCTCGGTCGCGGACCTGCTTGCGGCGTTGTGCGGCGAGGGTCTGATCGACCAGGCCGTACTGCGTTGCGCAGCCATTGCCGTCAACCAGCAGTACAGCCGGAGCTCGCTCCAACTGAAGGACGGCGATGAGGTTGCGATTCTTCCGCCAGTGAGCGGAGGCTGCGACAAAACATCAGGAGCCTCCGGAAGTCCATCCGAGGTCTCCCTGGTGCGCGCGCCGATCGACGGCGCGGCCATCGTGGGAGCCATAAAAGCCGGTGCGGATGGCGCACTGTGCGTCTTCGACGGCATTGTTCGCGACAACTCACGCGGCCGCCGTACGCTGTACCTGGACTACGAGGCCTATGAAGAGATGGCCCTGCGGCAGCTTCATCTGCTGCGCGCAAAGGCCATTCAGGACTTCGGTGTTCGCGAAGCCGCGATCGTGCATCGGCTGGGCCGGATTCAGGTCGGGGAGACCAGCGTCTTCATTGCGGTTGCCTCCGCTCACCGCGCCGCCGCGTTCGATGCCTGCCGATGGATCATCGATACGCTGAAGAAGACCGTGCCCATCTGGAAGCGCGAACAGTTTGCCGATGGAGCTGCCTGGGCCGACGGCGAGCCGTTTCCGGACGACTTGGCCGGAAATGCGCCTTGACGTTTACCGCGACGCACTTGGCCAGCCCGCGGCGTGTTCTGCCCGCTTCGAGGATTGCCTCGGACCGAGCCTGGCTCGGTCAGTTCGCAGTTTATGGAGCTTTTCCAACGGTTCGTTCCGGGGCCTTCGGCTGCGCTGGATGCCGGCGCCGTCCGGCAGGGTGAGACATCCCTCGGCCCTCACCGTACAATCAAAGACAGCATGGCGACGAAACGTCACAAAGGACCGCCTGCCGGGGAGACCGGACAGGAGGCTCTCTACCTCAAATCCCTCAGCGACCGTCAGGTTCCTGTAGCCGTCAAGCTGCGCGACGGCGAGGTGGTGAGCGGATGGATTGAGTACTTCGACGACAAGATGATTCGGCTCACCCGGCAGGGAAAACCGAACCTGTTCATCTACAAGACTCAGATCCGGACCATTACAGAAGGCGGGGGACCCCGCGCCAGCAACGTGAGCATCCGTTCCGGCCGCCGCAGCACCAGCCCAGGCGCATCCTTGGCAGAAAAGGATTCAGGCCTTTCCACATGATCGAGCTTCTTCCTACGGCCCAATCCATCGCCCGCGAGGCTGGAGCCCTGTTGCGCGTCTTCTACCACCGCGGCGTCCGCACCGAGTACAAGGGCGAGGTCGATCTGGTGACCGAGGCCGACCGCGCCAGTGAAGCTCTCATCCGCGATCGGCTGCGCGCAGCCTTTCCCAGCCATGGCATCTACGGGGAAGAGGGAACCCGCGAGGGTCTGGAGTGCGCCTACCGCTGGTACGTGGATCCGCTGGATGGCACAACCAACTTCGCGCACGGCTTTCCCTCCTTCTGTGTCGTGATAGGTTGCGAGTATCGCCGTCCTGGCTTGCTCGCTGAGCAAGACGGCGAGATGGCTGCCGGAGTCATCTACGATCCTCTGCGCGACGAGATGTTCTCGGCCTCCCGCGGACAGGGAGCCACCCTCAACGGAGAGCCGATTCACGTCTCCAAAGTCGGTTCCCTGGCGGAGTCTCTCATCGCCACCGGTTTTCCCAGCAAAAAGCGGCACAACAGCCCGAACGTACACTTCTACCAGGAGTTCACGCTGCGCTCTCATGGGGTGCGCCGGGCCGGCTCGGCCGCGCTCGATCTGGCCTACGTCGCCTGCGGGCGCCTGGAAGGATACTGGGAGTTCCAGCTCAACCCCTGGGACACCTCTGCCGGCTACCTTTTAGTGGAAGAGGCCGGCGGCCAGGTCACCCATTTTGACGGCAGCAAATTCACGCTGGACAGTCGCGAGATCCTGGCCTCCAATGGGCTGGTCCATCCGGCCATGAAGCAGCTCTTCGGTGATATGTTCGCCGGGCGCAACCTCTCGCCGATCCTCACCCCGGCAGAGTTCGCCGCCCGGCGCGCAGCAAATACGCTGTAAAGGAACCTGGGGGCCTGCACGGCAGCCCAACGGCCCGTAAAGCTGCATAGGGGTGTAGACGCGACGGGGGCAGACAGCATCGAAGATGTCATTCCTCCGGACGATAACCGGAAGGATGCGAACCGGCATTCTACGGCCTATTCGCAGATGTCACTGCATGGCTTGGCTAAATTGGATAATATATCGTTGAAGTTGTGTGTCAGGGCATTCCCTGGGATTCAAGACTGCATCAAGGAGAAATAGAGATGGCGTATGTGATTGCGGAACCGTGTATCGGCACCAAAGATCGTGCCTGTGTGGACGCTTGTCCGGTTGATTGTATCCACCCCAAGGTTGGCGAGGAGGGAGCAGACTCCGACGATCAGCTCTTCATTGATCCGGCCGAGTGCATTGATTGCGGTGCATGCGTTCCGGTCTGCCCGGTGTCCGCGATCTTCGGCAGCGACGACCTTCCTGAAAAGTGGGAGAGCTTCCGCGAGAAGAACGCCGCCCATTACGGTCGCTAGTCCAGGATTTTCCGTAACCTCCATTTTCTGCGGACTCGTGTTCCCCGGCGAGCGCGCGGCGGATGGGCACGCGGAATCTTCACTTGCCCGCGAGGTTCTAGGCGTCAAAGCCACGCATGACGCCGCCAGGAATGCCAGCAGTACTGCTTCAAAGCAAAGCGCGCAGCTCATGCTGCGCGCTTTGCCGTTCACGGAGTAGTTTTGTGCGCATCGCCCACGGAGCACCCCGTTCAATTTGACAACCCACCAGATCATCGCAGATGGAGAGCTGCCGAGGTAGGCGTCAGCGCCTTCCCCGGCGGCCTTAGCACGGCTTCCCTGGGTGCTCCTGAGGTGCGGGCTTCGTTCTCCCGGCCCAGTCCTCTACACTCAGTCTGAATGCCAGCAGGGCGCCAAATCCCGCATGAAGGCGAGGCCATCATCCTCCGCACCTGGCCCTTTCAGGAGGCGGATCTGTTGGTTTCGCTCTTCACCCGCGACCAGGGCAAGGTGAAGGGCGTCGCTCGCCACGCTTTACGTTCGCGCAAGCGCTTCGGCGGAGCTCTGGAGCCGGCTACGCAGGTTCGCGCCCTCTACCTGGAGCGCCCCAATCAGGATCTGGTGCGTCTGGATTCCTTTGAAGTCCTCTGGTCCCCGCTGCATGCAGCGGTAAGCCCCTCCCGCCTGGCGGGATTGCAACTTGTCACAGAGGTGCTGGAAGAGGCGCTGCCCGAGCAGGCTCCGGAGGACAATATCTTTCGCCTGGCTTTGACCACGCTGAAGTCCATCCAGGCGGAGGCTCATCCTGGAGCCCTGCGGCTGCCGGTGACCTACTTCTGTCTCTGGATGAACCGTCTGATGGGCTGGATGCCGGAGCTGAAGCGATGCATGGTCTGCGGAACCGATCTGCGCGGCCAGACCCTCTACTGGTCCTCCAACGTCGACGGCGTCACCTGCCAGGACCATCGTCCAGCCAACAGCCGCACTCTCAGTCCAGCCTCGGTGGCCGGGGCCGGGTTGATCCTTCACGCGCCGCTGGCCGATCTTCTGATCGAGGAGGCGAAAGATCCCATCTGCCCGGAGGGCCTGCTGGTCTTTGCCGTCGCAACGCTGGAGCGCCACCTGGAACGGCGGCTGCGCAGTGCACTGGCATTCACCCTGGCGTTGACCAGTTAGAATCATGTCATGTCTTCGGCTATCGCGAACAAACCCCTCACCTTCCAGGAGCTGCTCTTCGCCTTGCAGCGGTTCTGGTCTGAGCATGGCTGCGTTTTGCAGCAGCCATATGATGTAGAGGTCGGCGCCGGCACCATGTCGCCGGACACCTTTCTCCGCGTATTGGGGCCTGCACCCATCAATATTGCTTATGCCCAGCCTTCGCGCCGCCCCGCCGACGGACGCTATGGAGAGAACCCCAACCGCCTGTTCCGGCATACCCAGCTTCAGGTGATCCTGAAACCACCACCGGAGAACGTGCAGGAGCTCTACCTGCAATCCCTGGAGGCGATCGGTATCGACCTCAGCCAGCACGACATCAAGTTTGAAGAGGACAACTGGGAGTGGCCGGTGGGAGGCGCATGGGGCGTTGGCTGGCAGGTGATGCTGGATGGACAGGAGATCACTCAATTCACCTACTTCCAGCAGTGCGGCGGCATGGACCTGGACCCCATCTCCGGCGAGATCACCTATGGGTTGGAGCGGATCGCCCAGTTTCTACAGGATCTGGACAGCATCTATGACATCGTCTGGATGCGCGACCCGGTGAGCGGCGGGGAACTGACCTATGGCCAGGTACGCCTGCACGAGGAGCAGCAGTTCTCCGCCTACAGCTTTGACTACGCGGATATTTCCAGCCTCTGGCAGCACCTGAACCTCTACGAGGCCGAGTGCAAGGCGCTGCTGGAGCGCGCCCACACCACGCTGGATGAGAAGCGCCTGGCCGCGAGTGAGAACCCGCAGGCGGACGAACTGTCTGCCCTGCGCTTTCCCACCCTGGGAGCCTATGAACTGGCGCTCAAGTGCTCGCATGCCTTCAATCTTCTGGATGCTCGCGGCGCCATCTCGGTGACGGAGCGCGTCGGGGTGATGGCTCGCATCCGCAACCTCATCGTGGGAGTCGCCAAGGTCTATGCCGAGCAGCAGCGTCTGACCACAGCGTCGCACACCGCAACCGCCGCGCCGTCTGCGGCCTGACGCACTGGCGTTGCGCGCCAGGCATCGGCGGTCCTACGCCGAATAGCGGAATGAATCCTCAGCGCCCGTTGGATCACCCTTTGTCCACGTTTTGACCGCACTTGGCGCAATCACCTAATGGAGCGAGCGCCGCGAGCGTCCAACTTCTACCAGCACCCCAGGAACCCGATGCCAGACTTTTTACTCGAAATTGGATTAGAAGAAGTTCCCGCCCGCATGATCGCCTCTGCTCAGGCGGAGTTGTTGAAACGCACGCTCGCCCTCCTGGCCCGGGAACAGTTGCTGGCGAGCGATGCGGGAGCGGCGGCATCCAACACCGCGGGACTCTCTTTCTCCACGCCGCGCCGCCTGGCGGTACTTATCCGGGACGTTCGGACGCAGCAACCGGACATCACCGAGCAGATCACTGGTCCTGCGGTCAAGATTGCCTTCCAGGACGGTAAGCCGACCGCGGCAGCCGAGGCCTTCGCTCGCAAGTGCGGGCTTCCGCTGGCCGATCTCAAGACGATCACCACCCCCAGGGGCGAGTATCTGGCGGCAGCCACCACCCGCAAGGGCCGTAGCGCTGCTGAGCTTCTGGCCGCTGAGCTTCCCAGGGAGATCGCCGCTCTTTACTGGGCCAAGAATATGTACTGGCGGCCCGGCAAGCCGGAGCGCTTTGTCCGCCCTGTGTTGTGGCTGGTTTGCCTGCTGGGCGAAGAAATCGTCCCTGTGGAGTTTGCCGGCCGGCGCGCAGGCCGGGTTACCTATGGCCACCGCGTCTTGCATGGTCCGGCCCCGATACCGATCTCAGCGCCCTCCCACTATCCCTCCCAGATGGAGTCCGCGTTTGTTCTGGTGGACGTGGAGGTGCGGCGGCAGAGGATCCGCAAGGCTCTGGACCGGACAACGCGAGCCATCCAGACCGTCGCCAACCCTCGCTGGCGCGAGGACGAGGAGCTGGTGGACTCTGTGACCCACCTATGCGAGTGGCCGGACGTGCTTCTGGGCAACTTCGAGCCTGCCTACCTGGCGCTCCCCGAAGAAGTTCTGGTGACTGTAATGCGCGATCATCAGAAGTACTTCGCCATTGAGGACGGCAGCGGCAGGATGGCCGCGCACTTTCTTACCATCACCAACATTGCGCTGACTGCGGAAAACTCCTCCATCATCCGTCAGGGCAACGAGCGCGTGCTGCGCGCAAGATTCAATGACGCGCGCTTCTTCTGGGAGTTTGATCAGCGTACTCCGCTCACGGCCCGTGTCGCTCTGCTGGAGAATGTCACCTTTCAAAAGGACTTGGGCAGCTACGCGAAGAAGTCCGAGCGGGTACGCGCTCTGGCTGCGGAGTTCACCGCGGTGGCCGCCGAGCGCGAGGCGGCGTTGGACGCGGAGGCCATCGATCAGGCTGCGGTACTGGCCAAGACTGATCTCACCACCGAGCTGGTCAAGGAGTTCACTGAGTTGCAGGGGATTATCGGCGGCCTCTATGCATCCTCGCAGGGTCTAGGCTCCCGCGTCGCCGACGCGATCTATGACCAGTACCTTCCGGCCTCGGCTGGGGACGCCATTCCGCGCTCCGCAGAGGGCTGCGTCCTTGGCTTGGCCGACCGCATGGACACCATCGCGAATATGTTCGCCCTGGGCATGGAGCCCAGCGGCTCCAAGGACCCCTTCGCCCTGCGCCGCGCGGGCAACGCCGTGGTCAGGATCCTGGCGGAATCCACTCTCTCGCTGCGCCTTTCAGATCTATTGGAGGCAGCCGTCTCCGCAGCGGATGTACGCGCTCGTCTGGAGGCATTCTTCGCTGAGCGCATCGAGTTCTATCTCCGCGAGGGGTGCAACCAGGCCTATGACGTGGTTCAGGCCGCCATGGCCGCCGGAGCGGACAATCTGCGCGATCTGCGCGCCCGTTCCCAGGCCGTGAGTGAGGTTCGTAACGGCGCGGACTTCCAGGCCGTCAGCGCGGCCTTCAAACGGATGAAGAACATTCTGGACCAGGCAGGCATCTCGCCTCCGGCGGGCGCCACCGCCAGCTACGCCATCGGCACGCCTGAGGGCGATCTTGAGTTCAAGTACACGGAGATCAAGAGCAAAGTCGACGAACTCCGTCGCCGCCACGCCTACCGTGAAGCTCTGGAAGCAATCGCCACGATTCGTCCCCAGGTGGACGCCTTCTTCGAGAAGGTGATGGTCATGGACCCTGACCCCGAGATCCGCTTTCAGCGTCTGCGGTTGCTGCAGTTCATCGTCCAGAGCTTCAGCTCTATCGCGGACTTCTCCAAAATTGTTACCGTAGGGTGAGCAGCGTCTGTCTTCCTGTCTCCGCCGTCTCTGCCTCTGTTGTGAGCTGCGGATTCGGTAAGGGAGCGGCCTCAATTCAGCCGTTGCAGGCGAGCCACGAGCTTTTCAGCCAGAGGTTCGCCGCTCTCGGTCCACAGCAGTCGGCTGGAGATGCCGCAGTGTTTCTCCACGCTCAGCGTAAAGGCCAGCAGTTTTTCTACGTTCTGCCGGATCCGCTCCGCTCCATCCCGGCCAAGGGTCTCGTCCTCCAGCACCCAGGGGGTGTCCGGTCCAAAGTCGACCCGGATATGACCGTTCTGCTCATAGCTGGCGGTGTCGAACTCCGGTCCGAAGCCAATCACCTTCACCCGAACCGGCTCCAGCCTCCAGGCAGCGGCTGTGCGGCTACCGGTTTCAGTGTCCTGGGGTGGCGTCCACAGCATCCAGCACATCTCAAACTCATAGGCCATGTCGTCGTGCAGGGGATCGGTGGCCTCGGCAACAGCGCTCCTGATCTTCGAGCGTTCGGTATCGCCCGCGCGTAGCGCCCGATCTTCCTTCTCCCGATCCTCCTTGTCCCAGTCTTCCTTGTCATAAATCCGCTGGTACGTAGGCGACTCCGTCCAGTCGATCGGATAGCTGCTGGCGGCCAGAACGCGCCCCAGCTCCGGATGCGGGGATTTCTCCCTGGAACCGGGCCGCTCTTCGCTATCGGCAGCCAGGTCCGCCCGGGCGATCAGGGCAAACTGCCGCAGAATGCCGGTCAGCGCCGCCGGCAGGGATTCCGTGCGGAAGTTGGGATACCAGACGCTGAGATAGAGTTGATCCGCCATAGTTCGATTCTACCGGCGCTGATCGCACCAGCCATTGAACCCATGCTCTGCCGCTCCGGAGCGCAGAAGGCGGCGCGGACAACGCGGGCAAAGGCGGTGAAGGAGTTCCATGGGAATGAGAAGATAAGACAGGAAAACCATGCGGTTGTCGATCCAAAGATTTCGGTGGGTGCTCCTGGCGGGAGCGGTAGTACTCATCCTCGTGCTGGCCGCCTTCATCGGATACGGACGCTATCGCGCTCTTCAGGCCTATCGCCAGATCATCGCCCGCTCCGGCGTCTCCATCACCCACGACTCCAATGGCGTCACCTACTCGCAGTCGGTCAAGGGCAGAAAGGTCTTCACCCTCCGGGCCAGGACGGAGAGCGATCTGGGCAATGGAAAGTACGCTCTGCATGATGCGGAGCTAGTGCTCGACGACCACTCCGGCAACCCCGCCGATCACATCTCCGGTTCGGAGATCGAGTACGACGAGAATAATGGAGTGGCCCGCGCCGCCGGCGAGGTCTACATGGACATCGAACCTCCGCAGGCGCTCACCAACAGCGGAGCCAAGTCCGCGCAGCCTTCCCGCTCGGAGACCGCACCCAGCCACAAACCAGGCCGCAAGCCCAGCCACGCGCCCGGCCACAAGTCCAGTCCTGCGTCCTCTCCGTCCGGTCCGTCGGAGCAGCCCAGCGGCGCCAGCCAGGTAATCCATGTCCGTACCAGCGGCCTGGTCTACGTGCGCAAGTCAGGCATCGCCTCCACCACCCAGCAGGCTGAGTTTACCTACGGCCAAATGCGCTGCACCTCGCTGGGAGCGGTGTTCAACACCAATCACAGCACGCTCGATCTGCTCTCCAACGTCCATCTCGACGGCTTGGCGCACGGTCATCTGCTGCACATCACCGCCCTCCGGGCCAATCTGGACCGCAATACGAATATCGCGAATCTGATCCGGCCCGTGGCCACCTCTGGAGGACGCACCGCGCGGGCGGACTCCGCCATCCTATACATCCGCAAGGATGGCTCCATTCGCCAGGTTCAGGGAATCGAGCACGTGGTGATGACTGCGGGCACAAAGACCATTACGGCCAGCCGTCTGGATGCCTGGCTCAGCCCGCAGTCGGTTCCGCAGAAGGCCAGGCTCTCCGGCAACGTTGTTTTGACCGACACTGATCCGCAACTTCCCAGAGATGGATCTGCCCAGGAGGTCGATGCCGGCTTTGACGCCAAGGGCTCGCCCACCCGGATGGTGGCCACCGGCGCAGTCAAGCTCTCTGAGATCGATCGCCGCAGCGGCCCGCGTGGTCTGGAGCGCACGGCCGCGGGGGAGCGGATGGTGGTCTTCTTCGTGCCCAGCAGGGGAAAGGCCAGGCACACCCGTTCCAGCAGTCACAACTCCTCCCAGGTTCAGGAGATCGACGCCAGCGGGAGCGCGTCGGCCAGTGCGCAGTCGTTCGCTGCCAAGGCGTCCAGCGCGGCGCACTCTTCTACCGCGCCCACAGAGCTAAAAAACACCCAAATCTGGGCCGACAACCTGCGCCTGCTCTTTGTCGCCAAGGATGGCCAGTCGCAGCCCCAATCGCTCTACGGAACCGGCCACACCGTTCTCCAGCAGGACGCTCCGCTGCACGCGCAGGAGGTCAGCACGGGCGATACCCTCGTGGTCGCCTTCGCCTCCGCTCCCGCGCCCCCGGAAAAGGCCGGGGCGAAACCGGAGCCCAGGCCCCCAGCCCGGCCGCAGACCAAGCCGCAAGCCAAACAGAAAAACGCTGAAACCCTTACCATTGCCTCGGCCACCCAGAGCGGCCACGTAACAGTCCGCGATCGCGCCGCGGACACCGTGCCGAAACCCGGATCGCACGCCGGCCCTGGCATGCAGCCAGGGGCTATCTCCACCGGATCCGCCCAGCGCGGGGTCTACCTGGGCTCAACGCAGACGCTCACCCTCAGCGGAGACGCGCACCTCTACGACGCCAGCGGCTCCATCTCGGCCCCCACCATCTCCATGGATCAACGCACAGGAGACGCTGATGCCACCGGAGGAGTTCAGGGAGCCTTCCAGAACGCCTCCTCCACGGGGAGCGCCAGCGGCACAGCAGCCTCCAGCCCTCAGCCGCAGCCGGTAACCCATGTGCTGGCCTCCAGCGCCCACTTCGATCACGCCGCGCAGGTGGCTACCTTCTATGGCAGTGACCAGGCGCCGGCGCGCATGTGGCAGCAGGCCTCCCAGGTCCTGGCCGCGCGCCTGATCTTTGATGGGCAACATCGCACCTTCAGCGCGCGCCCAGCCCAGCCCGGCGTCTTGATTCATGCCGTCTTCGCCTCAAACCCGGCGGACCAGGCGCCGCCAGGGCATCGGCCGCAGCCTTCCCAGCCGGGCATGGCAGCCTCTTCAGCTTCCAACCGTCACCCGTCCCCATCCGGAACCTCCGGCGAACGCGCCGCCAGCATCATCCGCGTTGCCAGTCCCAGGATGGACTATAGCGACCTCTTGCGGGAGGCCACCTTCTCCGGCGGCGTTACGATACTGGATCAGACGGGCGTGGTCCGCGGACAGCGAGCTGTGGCCTATCTCACCGCCGCAGCCGGCCCTGCTCACTCCGCGCCCGCCGCGCCTCCTGGGCAGAAAGCTTCAGCTCCAACCATCGCTGCCCAGCCCAACCCACTGGGCAACTCCATCGACCATGTGGTCGTCGACGGCGCCGTGCAAGTGGAACAGCCGGGCCGCCATGGTTTCGGCGAGCAACTGGTCTACAAGGCTGCTCAAGGCACCTACCTGCTCACCGGGACACCCCAGGCGCCGCCCCACATCGTGGATGAACAGCAGGGCAACATCACCGGGACGAGCCTCCTCTTTGGGGACGCCGGTAGTACGATTGTGGTAACCGGCGGACCCGGCGGAGCCAAGGGTAAGGGTGGCCGTGTGCGCACAGAGACGCACCTAAGTTCTGGAAAAGAGGAGACGCAGTAACGGCATGAAAACCCTCGAGACCGAGGAGCTGACCAAGGCTTACGGCGGGCGTCAGGTAGTGCGCGGTGTCAGCCTCCAGATCCATCAAGGCGAGGTGGTCGGGCTGCTGGGCCCAAATGGAGCTGGAAAGACCACGTCTTTTTACATGATCGTCGGTCTGGTGCGGCCCGATTCGGGCCTGATTCTGAGCGATGGCGTGGATATTACGCGAACCCCAATGTACCTCCGGGCGCGCGAGCACCGCATCAGCTATCTGCCGCAGGAGCCCTCCGTCTTCCGCAATCTCTCCGTGGAGGAGAACATCCTCGCCGTTCTGGAGACCCAGCCGTTGCCCTGGAAAGTGCGCCGCCAGCGCGCCGAGAGTCTCATCACCCAGTTGAACCTGGGCCATGTGCGCAAGACCCGCGGCTACGCCCTCTCCGGCGGAGAGCGCCGCCGTGTGGAGATCGCGCGCTGCCTGGCCATTGACCCGGCCTTCATTCTTCTCGACGAGCCCTTCTCAGGGATCGACCCCATCGCCGTGCTGGAGCTGCAGCAGATCATCTTTGACCTCAAGGCATCTGGAATCGGCGTTCTCATCACGGATCACAACGTCCGGGAGACGCTGTCCGTCACCGACCGCGCCTACATCATCAACGAGGGCCGTATCTTCCGCACCGGAACCCCGGCCGAACTTGGCAGCGATCTGGATGTCAAACGGGTCTATCTCGGGGAAGGCTTCTCTTTGGTTTAGTCTTACTCTTGTGCCGATCGAAGGTTACTTGCGTTTCTCCGAATTCGAGTACCTTTGCCCCGATCCGCGTGCCAATCGTCTTAAAACTCCAACTCTGGCGGGGGGTATCGCTCTTGATTCCCTCCCTTTCGACTCAATTCCACCTTGGGCGATAAACTGGTCCTTAACTTGCTAGGGAACTCATCCGCCAGTACGGTTGGTGGCTTTCAAGACAAGTACGCGAGGTAGTATCCGGTGTTGCAGCCTCACCTCAACGTCAAGCTCTCGCAGCGCCAGATCCTGACCCCTGGATTGGTCCAGATGGTCAGCGTTCTCGCGCTGAACAAAATCGAGCTCAAGGACATGATCAACGGGGAACTGGTGGCCAATCCCGTTCTGGAGGAGATTGACGAGGCTGCGGAGACCCTGGATGAGCGCGCCGCCAGAGAGGGTGCTTTAGAGCGCAGCGCTGAGGAAAGCTCGGCCGCAGTCGAACAGCAAAAGGCGGATCCTTTTGACGAGATTGACTTTGGAAGCTATTTTCAGGACTATCTGGATCCCGGCTTCCGAACCTCTTCCAACTTTGAAGACCTGGATAAGCCCTCCTTTGAACAGTTTCTCTCTCAGCCCAGCACGCTGACCGATCACCTGATGTGGCAGATTGGTTCTCTCACCCTCAGCGCCGAACTGCGCGTGGCGGTCGATCTGATCATCGGCAACCTGGATGAGAACGGTTATCTGACGGCCAGCGATGAGGAGCTGGCCTGGTCATTGGCCCAGGCCTTAGGGAAGATTGCGCCCGGCCCGGAGCGTCTGCCGAGTATCCAAAGCCTTGAGCATCCAGAAGATCCCGACCATCTAAACCATCCCGAACATCCCCAGATTCCGGCCGACGGAAAAGTGCACTGTGAGATTCAGGCCTTGGTGGAACAGGCCCGTGCTGTGGTCGCGCGGCTGGATCCCCCCGGGGTAGGAGCGCGCGACCTGCGCGAGTGCCTTCTCTGGCAGGTGCAAAGCCTCCGCCACGATCTCAAATTGGCGCAGTGGCGGCGGCGGAGGGCGGTGCGGGATTCCAGCCAGAGCAGCCAGCCCAACGGCCCCGCCAGCCGCCACTACCACCATCTGGCGGTGATGGAGACGGCCAGCCTGATCATTCGCGAGTTTCTGGGGCTTCTGCAGAAGAAAGATATGCGCGAACTGGTCCGGCTCTGCAAGCGGCCGGTGGAGCTGGTGGAAGAGGCGGTGGCCCTTATCCGGACCCTGGACCCTCGCCCGGGCCAGCGGTATACCCAGGTCGAGGCGCGGCTCATTGAGCCGGATGTAGCCTTCGTCAAGCGGGATGACGAGTATGTGGTGGTGATCAACGATGAAGATATGCCCTCTCTTCGCCTCAACCGCAGCTACCGTCGCATGCTGCGGGAAAAGAGCGCCGACCGGGAGGTTCGCGACTACGTCAAAGAGCGCTATAAGTCGGCGATTCAGTTGTTGCGCAACATTGAGCAGCGCAAGAACACCATCCTCCGTACCTGCGAGGTGATCGTTCGCCGGCAGCGGGAGTTCCTCGATCGCGGAGTCGAATACCTTCGCCCGATGATGATCAAAGAGGTGGCCGAAGAGATCGATGTCCATCCCTCAACCGTCAGCCGGGCCGTGGCGAATAAATATGTACATACCGCACAGGGCGTTTATGAGCTAAGATTCTTCTTCTCTGAGGGTGTTGGTGGACCCGAGGGGGGTGATCTTCCCCTGCTTCTGCTCAAGAGGAAGGTGAAGAAACTGATTGAGGAGGAGGATCCGCGCAAGCCGTGGACGGACGACTATCTTGCCGCTGAGTTGCAGCGGCAGGGGATTCACGTCACCCGGCGAACCGTCGCCAAATATCGTGAAGACATGCAGATTCCCAGCACTCATCAAAGGCGCCGACGCTGAACCAGACGTCCTATGGGAGGGTAGAAAAGCTCCAGATTCCACTGCCAGAAAGAGGTCTCCCGGCAAAGCTGTCAGGAACCTCCGGAAAGCTTCGGCAAGCTGAGCCGCCCGGCGGACCCCGGGCTTTGCCTGCCGGGAGTCCTCTCTGGTTCAAACTCTCCGCTACGCAAAGCTTCCTTGAATCAACTCTTTCCATGGACCTTCAGAGCGTAGAATCCGGCTGTGGAGAGAGCGGAGAGCCCGTCCGATGGAAGAATTCTCCAACGGAAGGGATCTTCGACTTAACACCTGACGGGTTCAGGATGCATCTGAATAAGAGACAATCGCAGCGAATCCGCTGCAAGGAGAATGCTTCATGACGATCGAATTTACTGGACGCCGCACAGCAGTAACCCCAGACCTGAAGGCTATCGCAGAGGCCGGCATGGAGCGCCTGGCCTTGGTGACCAACCGCTGTACCAGCGCACACTTTATCTTCAGCGAAGACAAGTACCGAAAGATTGCGGAGATCAACCTGCAGTGCCGCAACGAGAGCCTGGTGGCAACCTGTGAGTCCACGGACATGGCCGCGGCTCTGCGCGATGCCCTGCAGAAGGTGGAGATGCAGGCAATCCGCCACAAGGAGCGCTTTGCGACCGTGCGGGCTCGTCCGCGGCCCGAAATCGAAATCACTCCGGGAGCCATTCCGGGGCCCATGGAGCCGTTTCCGGCATAGCACCATCTCGCCCTGCCCGGCTGCCTGCCGGACGGCGTGCTCTCAGCCAGTCAATCCTGTTGACCAGCCCATCCTTCCCAAACTGCCGTGCAGGCGAGTTCTGAAGGATGGGTTGTTTCTTTAACCCTTGCGGCGTGAGCCGGCAATCGGTTTGGCAGCGCGCGGAACGTCGTGGCATCTTGCATGACGGCCTCTGCTCCGGTCCAGCGTGGATGCGCGCTCCCAAACACCCCTGCGGCGGCGTCTTCCTTCCACCCCGGTCGGCGCGCCTGCCGGGCGGGGACACACGGGAACGTTTCCACATCACGTTCCACCTCTGCTGAAAATGCTTTAGGATTCCCTCATGGTCCCCGATTCTGTACCTGCCAAGGTCTCTGCCCAGGGAGCAACGGAGCCAAACAAGGCGCGGGCAAAGCGTGCGATCCGCACGCCGCCCAAAGTCTCAGCCCGAGTGCAGGACGGAGAGCCGCGCGAACTGGTCATCCTTACCGGGCTCTCCGGATCGGGGAAGCTTTCAGCCCTCAAGGCATTCGAGGATCTGGGCTATTATTCGGTCGATAACCTCCCCTTGGAGCTCATTCCGCGCTTTGCGGATCTGGTGGCCAAATCCGCGGAGATCACCCATGCCGCCCTGGTGGTCGATGTGCGCGAGGGCAGCCGCCTGGAGCGCTTCCCGGCCATCCTGACCAAGGTGCGCAAGGTGCTTCCCACCCGGGTTGTCTTTCTGGAGGCCGCGGAGGATGTCCTGGTGCGGCGCTTCTCGGAGACTCGCCGGCCCCACCCGCTAGGACGTGGCGACCGCGTGATCGCTTCCATCCAGGCGGAGCGGAAGCGGTTGGACCCGGTCCGCAACGTGGCGGATATCTTGCTGGATACCTCGCGCTTCAACGTGCATGAACTCCGCGCGCACATCAACGCGGCCTTCAGCCGCGGGGTGGGCAAGAGCGACCGCAATCTCACCATCTCCGTAACCAGCTTCGGCTTCAAGAATGGAGTGCCCAGTGATGCGGATCTGGTCTTCGATGTCAGATTTCTTCCCAATCCACATTTCATTCCGGAGTTTCGCAACCTGACCGGAAAGCATCCCAAGGTGGCCAACTACGTTCGCCAGTTTCCGCAGACCGCGGAGTTCCTGGCCAAGGTGACGGAGATGCTCACGTTTCTTCTGCCGCACTACATTCATGAGGGCAAGAGCTATCTGACGATTGGCATCGGATGCACCGGCGGGCAGCATCGCTCGGTGATGATCGCCGAGGAGTTGAAGAAGAGCCTTGCGGCCGCGGGATATCGGGCCAAAGCATCCCATCGGGATATGCCCAGGTAGAAGTACACTGAAGCTGAATGAACCTGTCTCCGCGCATGCGTCATGTAGTCTCCGAGACAAGCAGCGTCGTCCAAGATCGTAGGCAAGGTCTTAGGCAAGATCTCAGGAGCGATGCATGAAGCCCATTCTCCGTCTATTGAGCTACATGCGGCCGTACGCTCTCTACTGGTCCGCCTCGGTGCTGTTGATGGCTCTGGTGGGGGCGCTCATGGCCTTCCGCGTTCTGCTCATCAAGCCCATCATCGATAACGTGCTCAGCGCCGCCTCCTCACCCAATCAGGTGCTGGACTTCGTTGTTCCCCATACCCGCTTTCATGTCAACTTGCAGATTCTGCTTCCCGCCCGCTTTCATAACGCATGGACGGTGGTCGCGGTGGCTCTGGTGGTCTCGGCCATCGTCAAGAACATCTGCGACTACCTGGGCACGCTGCTCGCCAACAAAGCCGGATTCGGGATGATTACGGATCTGCGCAACGATCTTTACAACTCCCTGCTCAACCGTTCCACCGCGTTTTTTCAGCGCCATACCTCCGGCACGCTCATCTCCGCGCTCATCAATGATGTGGAGCGGGTGCAGTCCGCCATGGCGCCCATCATGAGCGACTTCCTGCAGCAGGCGTTCACGCTGCTGTTCATGATCTGTGCGGTGGTCATCGCCGGCGGATCCATGTCCTGGGTGCTGATCATCTTCGTGCCCATCATCGTGCTCTCCACCCGGCGCGTCGGCAGCAGCGTGCGCACCACCACACGCCGCGGACAAGACAAGCTGGCAGAGATTCAGAACATCGTGCAGGAGACCATCACCGGCCACGGGATCGTCAAGGCCTTTGGGATGGAGCGCTGGGAGATGAATCGCTTCCGCCGCGCGGCCGATCGGCTGCTCTCCGCCAACATGCGGCGCATCGCGGTGCAGTCCATCTCTTCGCCGCTGATGGATGCGCTGGGCGCGGTGGCCATCGCCCTGCTACTGCTCTATGGCCGGGAGTTTATCCTGCACGGAGGCACGGCCGGCGACTTCATCACCTTTCTGATTGCCGTCATTGCGCTCTACGATCCGGTGCGCAAGATGCCCACGTATTACAACGCCTTTCAGCAGGCCGTGGGCGCCAGTGAGGACATCTTCAAGTTCATCGACGCGCAGGACGAAGTCGTAGAGCGCAAGAAGGCCGTCCACCTCACCGAGTTCAAGGGACGCATCCAGTTCCGCGACGTCTGCTTCGCCTACGAGCGCGATGGCGAGCGCAAAGAGGTCTTGCACAACATTCATCTGAACCTTCGTCGCGGCGAGGTCGTGGCCCTGGTGGGTCCCAGCGGTGCGGGGAAATCGACCCTCGTCAATCTGCTGCCGCGCTTCTATGATGTCACCGGCGGAGCCATCTTTCTGGATGATCACGATATCCGCGACCTCACGCTCGCCTCTCTGCGCAAGCAGATTGGCAAGGTGACGCAGGAAACGGTGCTCTTCAATGACACGGTGCGCCACAACATCGCCTACGGGCAGCCGGACGTTCCCATGGCTCGGATCGTGGAAGCGGCCAAAGCAGCTCTGGCGCATGGTTTTATTGAGCGTCTTCCCCACGGCTATGACACCCCCATCGGGGAGGACGGCACGCGGCTCTCGGGCGGTGAGCGGCAGCGGCTCGCGATTGCCCGCGCCCTGCTCAAAGATGCTCCCATCCTCATCCTGGATGAAGCGACCTCGTCCCTGGATGCGGAGAGCGAGGCCGCGGTGCAGGCGGCGCTGGCCAATCTGATGCAGGGACGCACCGTGCTCGTAATCGCACACCGGCTGTCGACCGTTCGGCGCGCGGATCGCATCGCCGTCTTGGAGGACGGCCGCATCACCGAACTTGGCTCGCATGAGGAACTTCTCGCGCTGGGTGGAACCTACAGTCGGCTCTATCAGCTCCAGTTTGGCGAGGCAGAGAGTGACCTGGCCGAGGTAGGTGAGGGAACAGCCTGAGCCTGCAATTGCATTCAGTTCCACAGAGGAATGCGGGGCAAGGTTTACACTATACCCATCACAACCGCTTATGGCTGGAACTCTTTTCATCATCTCCGCTCCCAGCGGATCGGGTAAATCGACGCTGGTCAATGAGGTTCGCCGTCTGGTGGCGGGCTTGGAGTTCTCCGTCTCCTATACCACCCGAAGGCCTCGCGGCTCAGAGGAAGACGGACGTGAGTACCACTTCATCACCCGCGAACAGTTTGAGCGGATGATCGCCGCCGACGAGTTTCTGGAGTGGGCGGAGGTCTTCGGAAATTACTACGGAACCGCTCTCTCCGCGTTGGAGACGGCACGCGAACATGGAGCCGATCTGCTCCTGGACATCGATGTGCAAGGCGCGTTGCAGGTGATGGAGAAGATGCCGGAGGCGGTCTCGATCTTCATTCTGCCCCCCAGCCCGGAGGTTCTGGAGCGGCGGTTGCGCAATCGCAGTCAGGCCGAGGGTGTGGCCAATGAAGCGATCATTCAGGCGCGCCTCTCGGAGGCTCGCACCGAGCTACGCAATATCGACGAGTATCGCTACGCCCTGGTCAACGATCTTCTGGACCAGGCTGCTGCGGAGATGCGCGCCATCATCCTGGTAGCGCGCGGGGAAGCCAGCCCCGCAGAGGGTGACTTGGCCGCGCAATGCGTTACCGGTGCCAGAGCCCAAAGGTTGGAGGCTGCGCTGGCCAGCTTTGGCTTGACGACCGCCGGCGTCTGAACAGCGGAGTTCGGATCGGTCACGCGCCGGGCGAACAAAAGAGAAAGTGCACAGATTTCCACTACAGAACTGTAAGCGCAGGGACGATAGGCAGATGCAGGGAGCACTATTCAGGGCTAATATGAATCATCTCTTCGGAGGGGCATCAATGGCATTCGTGGAACCGCTCCAAAACAAGTACAGTCTGGTCAAGGGCGCCGCGCGGCGCGCGCGTCAGTTGCAGTGCGGCGCTCCATCCCTGGGAGTTTCAACCTCCAGCAAGGCTTGCCGCGTCGCTCAGGATGAGATTCGCGTGGGCAAGGTCACCTACTCCGTCTCGTCCGCGCCGCAGCCGTCGGCGACGTCTCCCGATGAGTAGTTCCCATCCGATCTCGCAGCCCAGTCTCGACGCTGCCCGCCAACAGTTGCACGCCTATCTGGATTTTCTGCGGGATATGGGGATCTATGATCTCTATCATCGCGAGGATCCGGTGACCCTGATTCCGGAGGGGTTGCGATCGAACCTTCTGGCCGCCGCGCCGGCCATGCGGATGCAATCCGTTGCGGCGGCGGTCTCGCGGCAAGCGGCAACCAACGCTCAGGGCCGTGGCCAGCCCAACGCGCAGCGCGGCCTTCAGCCCCCTGTGTTCGCGTCCCCGCCCACGGCCGCGGCAGGCTCTCATCGTTCGCCGGCATCCCAGCCACCGCTTGTGGAAGGCGCCGACGCATCGGCTGGGGGCTCTATCTCAAGGATGGAAGGTTCATCATTCATGGCGAAGCCGCCCTCTCTGGATCTTCTAGCTCCCTATCCTGCGCGTATACTTCCCGCTGTAGAGCGCCCAGCGGCTCTGCAGGCGGTGCGGGAGGCGATAGGCGAGTGCACGCGTTGCCCACTGGCCTATGCGGGCCGGCACAGTATCGTCTTTGCGGATGGCGATCCCAACGCCCGGCTGATGTTTGTTGGTGAGGGGCCGGGAGCCGATGAAGATGCCTCCGGGGTGCCCTTTGTGGGCAAGGCCGGTCAGTTGCTGAACAACATGATTGCAGCGATGGGCCTAATGCGCGAAGAGGTGTACATTGCAAACATCGTCAAGTGCCGCCCGCCGGGAAACAGGACGCCGGAGTTTCTGGAGGCGACTACCTGCTCCCAGTTTCTGCTTCAACAGATCGATATAGTGCATCCGGAGGTGATTGTTGCCCTGGGGCAGACGGCGGCGACGTATCTTTTGGGAGTCAAGCAGTCGCTGGCCTCGATGCGTGGCCGGTGGCAGAGCGTGCGGGGAGCCAAGGTGATGGTCACCTACCATCCTGCCTACCTGCTGCGCGATCCACGCCAGAAGGCCGAGGCCTGGAAGGATCTGAAGATTGTGATGGCGGAGCTGGGACTTACGCCTCCGCAACGGCCCTCCTGACGGGCCCGAGGTGTCGGCCCTGGGGAGCGCAACTCCGTTTGGAGGGAGTGGCAGCCGCCTGCTAAACTAAGTCTGCTTGCAAGGGTGTGGGGCTGTAGCTCAGCTGGGAGAGCGCCTCGTTCGCAACGAGGAGGTCAGCGGTTCGATCCCGCTCAGCTCCACCATAGAATCCCTTCCATGTCGCCCACCGAGCATCCCTTCACAAGGTCACGAAACTGACGTACAGAGCGCTTCTGTATGGGATCCGCAAAGAATTGTACCGAAGCCCATGGGATAGGCATGAGGCAAGAAGAGCTTCCAATTCGGCTGCTCGACCACGCGGATAGCCTACGCCGGACGGTCGCGCCCCGGATTGCGCTCAACCGTAAATCCGCTTTAGGGCAATTCATGACGCCCGCGCCTGTTGCCCGCTTCATGGCCTCACTCTTTCCGCCCAGCACCTTGGAAGCGTGCGCCTTGCTGGACCCTGGAGCCGGCATCGGGGCGCTGTCCTGCGCCTTCCTTGACCGGTGGACCGGCGGCAACGGATTCGGATTCCGCACCGTCGAGATTGAAGCCTACGAGATCGACCCTGCGCTCCGGGACCATCTCTCCGCCACTTTGGGAAGGCACACCGAGCACCTGCCAGTAAGCTGGCGAATTTCATCGGACGACTTCATCGAGGCCGCAGCGCTCCGAAGCATGGCTCCGCGCCGCTTCACCCACGCAATCCTCAATCCGCCCTACAAGAAGATCAACAGCCTTTCGTCTCACCGCCTGATTCTGCGTCAACTCGGGATTGAAACCGTGAATCTCTATTCGGCGTTCGTGGCGCTTTCGCTGTCACTGATGAAAGCAGGTGGGCAAATGGTCGCCATCATCCCGCGAAGCTTCTGCAACGGGCCGTATTACCGTCCCTTCCGTGATTTTCTCTTACAGCGCGCCGCCCTGCGCCACATGCACCTATTCGCATCGCGTAATAAGGCATTCAAGGATGACGACGTGCTGCAGGAGAACATCATCATCCAGGTCGAGTGCGGCGGCATTCAGGGACCTGTGACGGTTTCGCATTCAACAGATGACAGCTTTGCCGATCTAATTACGCACGAGCACCCTTTTGATCGCATAGTTTTTCCTTCGGATCCAGAGTGCTTCATCCATGTGCCGACCTCTCCCGGTCGTAACAGCATCGAGCTGTCGCACGGCGTCCGCTCTACCCTCTCCGACCTTGGAATTGGGATTTCCACTGGGCCAGTGGTAGATTTCCGATTGAGGGACCATATCGAGGACCAGCCAACCAACGGCACCGTGCCCCTGCTCTATCCAGGCCACTTCACAGGGCAAACCACACAATGGCCAAAGGAAGGCCTGAAGCGAGGCAATGCGCTCCGCCTGAATGATGAGACGAGAAAATGGCTGTTGCCGAACGGCTTCTATACCGTTGTACGCCGCTTCTCCTCAAAGGAGGAAACTCGACGTATTGTTGCAAGCGTCGTGAGGCCCGATGCGTTTCCCGGCGCGCAGTTTCTCGGCTTCGAAAATCACCTGAACGTCTTTCACCAGGAAAAGAGTGGCTTGCCGGAGGCGCTGGCATACGGTCTGGCGGCCTTTCTCAACTCGACGGCCGTCGATGAAAATTTCCGGCGTTTCAACGGCCATACGCAGGTTAACGCCGCAGATCTCCGCTTCATGAAATATCCTGATCGGCGCACGCTCTCGAAGTTGGGTGAGTGGGCGCATCGTCAGCATGTTCTGACGCAAGCTATGATTGACGAAAAAGTCGAGAAGCTCACCCGATGACCAAGAGCGAATTTGTTCAATCCGCCCAACAGGTTCTTCAGGCTTTGGGCCTCCCGAAGGCGCAGCAAAACCAGCGCTCTGCCTTGTCTCTGCTCGCCTTGCTCGACCTGCGGCCCCAGAGGAAATGGTCCCAAGCCGCAAGCCCATTGATGGGCATCACGCCGATCATGGATTGGATTGCCCAGCACTACGGCAAGAAATATGCGCCGAATACACGTGAAACAATACGACGCCAAACGATGCATCAATTTGTTGATGCTGGTCTCGCTGTCTACAATCCCGACGACCCAAGGCGGCCAGTGAATAGCCCCGCCGCCGTCTACCAGATAGAAGCCTCCGCGCTCAAGCTCCTCAAGTCTTTCGGGACAGACGCCTGGCACGGAAACCTCACGAAATATCTCTCAAAGAGGCAGACTCTCGCCGCACTCTACGCAAAGGCGCGACAGTAGAACCAGGTCCCCGTGAAGGTCGCTCCCGGTAAATCAATCCAATTGAGCCCTGGTGAGCATAGCGAGCTTATCCGCGCAATCATAGAGGATTTCGCTGCGCGCTTCGCTCCAGGGGCCGTTCTTATTTACGCGGGAGATACTGGCGAGAAATGGGGCTATTTCGACGCGCTGCTGCTCGCCAAACTTGGCGTCACCGTCGAATCACACGGCAAAATGCCGGATGTGGCGTTGCACTATCCCGAGCGTAATTGGCTCATCCTGGTTGAGTCCGTCACCAGCCACGGTCCGGTAGACGGGAAACGGCACGCGGAGCTTGCAAAGCTCTTTCGAGATTCCAAGGGGGGGATCGTTTATGTCACCGCATTTCCCAACCGCGCCACCATGGGCCGCTACCTCGCCGAGATCGCATGGGAAACGGAAGTCTGGGTTGCCGATGCTCCGTCGCACCTGATCCATTTCAACGGCGAGCGCTTCCTGGGCCCCTACTCCGCTTGATTTAACAGCCTCACCAGCCAGAACCATGGCTCCGTTTTGCACCGCCCCATAGACGTCACGCACAGCCCTTGACAGCAGAGCGAATTATTATAAGATATATCTAAGTTAGTAATATCTTGACAGGATGCTTCTGTTGAAGGGAGAAGAGGCTTGAATCGAGATCTGTGGGATCGTTGCTCGGGATCCAGCCAGGGTTGCGGCCAGGGAAGGGGTGGTCGGCGGCGAATGCGGCTCCTCGATCAAGGCATGCTGCGTTTCGTGGTTCTGCAAGAGCTCGACCGTCAACCTTGCCACGGCTACGAGCTGATCAAGCGGCTCGCGGAGCAGTCCGGCGGGGTATACAGCCCTAGCCCAGGGATGATCTACCCCATGCTGTCGATGTTGGAGGAATTGGGACTCGTGGCTGCGTCAGCAGAGGGAAACAAGCGGCTCCATCACCTCACCCGGCAAGGAAAAGTCTTTCTGGAGGAAAACCGAAAACTTGCCGAAGCCATCGCCCAACGGCTGGAAGCACTACGAAAAGACGAATGGGAAAGCCTGCGGATCCATTTGCAATCCTTGCGGGACGCCGTTCAGGAACGTCTTGCCCAGGCCCAGGCGCGGCCCCAGGCCGCAGCGCAAATGGAGAAAATTCTGGAACAGGCATTGGAGCAGATCCGCAGTATGTAGTTACTTGGAAAGAATCAGGAGAACATGATGAACACGAAAATAGAGGGAAACTCTCGCCAGGGGCGAGGAATGGGTAGAGGGCGGGGACGGAACGGCGATGGCTGCTGCGGGTTTGGCGGTAGCTTGGGTCAGGGTATGGATAGGGAAGGCGCTGCTCAGGGCTATATCTCTGCAAAGATGCCCGGCCGCAGCGCTCACCGGCAGCAACACGTGGCCGACATGCGCGCCCAAATTGCTGCGAGTCCGCGCACGCCCCTCACTACGGAGGAACAGGAGGGCTTGTTGCTCATGCGTGAGGAAGAAAAGATCGCCCGGGATGTTTACATCCAGCTCTACGAGCGTTGGGGGATCCGGCCTTTTGGCAATATCAGCGGTTCGGAGCAGGCTCACATGGATGCCGTGCTGGCGCTCCTGGAACACTTCGGTCTGCCCGATCCGGCCCGGGGACTGGGCGTGGGGCAGTTTCGCAACCCCGAACTTCAGCGCCTGCACGATACCCTCATGGAACAGGGCCTGCGCAGTCCTGAAGAGGCAGTTCGGGTGGGCCTGCTCATCGAAGAGCTGGACATCGACGACCTGCGGAAGGCAGCCGAGCGTACCAATCGCGAGACCATCCGCAACGTCTATGGCGAGTTGGAGCGGGGATCACGGAACCATCTGCGGGCATTCTATCGTTGGAAAACCCGGCTTGGCGTCTCCTATCAGCCCAGGCACCTCACGCCGGAGATCTTCGTGGCAACCGCCTTGTCGCCTCATGAGGCCTGCATCCTGCCCGCCTGATGACAGCAACAGCAGCGCCAGGATTCCAAGCTGGAACCCTGGCCGCTGGCGCCGGCCGCGAACTGCGGCACTGGATTTTCAGATTTCGGGTACGCTGTGGCGCGGTCCTGTCACGGCAGCGTAGCAGGGGTAATCTCGCTGAATCGGCAACGAAATAGTCAGCAGCCCAATCCCGCGCAGCTCCATGCGAGAATCGATGACTCGCATGGAATAGACCGACTTCGGCGATTTCGTAGCGTCTGTACCATCACTCTGCGATCTACGTTCCGAATCACCCCTCTACCACCATCCTTACTCTCACGCTTTCAGCGCATCTCTTCTTGAGTCGAGCGAGACGTGACATGTTGGTTGGGTTGCTATGTCTGAGTTCAGCAGGCCTCCCAGTGGCGCAAGGGAGAAAGCGGCTAAAGACGAGAAGCCAGAGATTCTCAAACAGACTCTTCTGCTTCCTGACGTCGCTTCACGGCCCGAACGAGGTCCAGCCAAGTCACTGAAGTAGACGATATCGCAGATAGAATCTCTAATTATGAACCGGCGAGTTGCTCTCGCCGCGCAACGCCGCCAGGCTCTCCTCGCGGGTCGGATCGATCGGCAGAAGCCCATCGGTGCGGGTCATCTGCAGCAAAGACATCACGCGCGGCGCTACGCCACACAGGCGCAGCGAGCCGTTCTTTTCGTTCACCAATCCAAAGGCGACCATCAGCATACCCAGGCCGGCGCTGTCCATATACTCCACGTCGGTCAGGTCCAGCACCACGCGGCTCACGCCATCTTCAATCGCAGCCTGTATCTGCGAGTCCGCGATCTTCAGGGAGCTGCCCAGGGTCAGGCGGCCGGAGAGGGAAACGACGGCGATTCCCTTGGGATGATTCTCAATGCTGGCGCTTAGCGGCATGCAGGAATTGTAACTCTCGGAGCGGAGGACGAAAGGACGGATTTCGCCTCTCCGGGTAGCGGAGGGATTCCGCGGATCCTGACGATTCGTCGAGTGGGGTGAGCAGGAACGCTCCTGTCCGTCTGGCCCATGCTCTCCGTAGCTCCTCTGGAGGTGCTCCTCTGAGCGTGCGTGGGTGAGCTTCAGCGCTCCAACCGAATTGCGTTGCGCACGGCAAAACGAAGCATGATTAGCAGCTACGCCGGCGGCGAGCTGGTGCGGCAACTCGGGCCCCTCAGGGAAGACCATAGCCCACCGTGTCTCGTGCTGGAGTTCAAAAATGGATGCGCCACGAATTGCCGGAACGAACCGGCTACTTTCTGCGCCACTCCGGCAAGATGAGTTCCACGTGGCGGCCGATCTCGATTCTCGTAGCGTGACTGGCCAACAGCCATAGAGCATGGCAGAGTCGAGCATCCGCTGAGGTCTCTCTGCCAGATTTTCGCGAAAGGGAAATGGTGGACGCGGTAGGGATCGAACCTACGACCAGTCGATTAAGAGTCGAATGCTCTACCAGCTGAGCTACGCGTCCAGACCTTGAGCTTCGCCGCTGCGATCCCTCCCGGATGTCTGCGGAGGTTCGCAAGCGAGTAAACAAGCAGCAGCCTACAAGCAAACTGCATGTAGATCGCCAAGGGATGCGCGGGAGAACTCACCGCACTTGAAGAGAATATCACGACCCGGCAGGCCGGGCCGTGAGGAAATTCCGGCCCCGGGAGCCTACCCTACGAAGTCCACCTGGGCCTTGTGCGGTATCACTCCACGCTCGTAGCCCATGTCCAGCAGCCGCCGAATCGCCTCGCGTCCGTCGTCGCCGTAGTTCAGCGTGCGCTCGTTCACGTACATGCCGACAAATCGGTTTGCCAGCGAGGTGTCCAGGTCGCGCGCAAACTGCATGGCGTACTCCAGCGCCGCCTCGCGGTGATCCAGCGCGTGCTGAATGCTCTCCCGCAGAGCGTTCGTGGTCACCAACTGCACCTCAGGGCCCAGCGAGCGGCGAATTGCGTTTCCACCCAGCGGCAAGGGAAGCGACGTCTGCTGACGCCACCACACGCCAAGATCCAGTATCTTGGTCAGCCCGTCCCGCCCGTAGGTGAGCTGGCCCTCATGGATGATCAGTCCCGCGTCATACTCTCCGGAGAGCACCGCGGGGATGATCTTGTCGAAACTCACCGTAGCCGTCTCCACCTCGGGAGCAAACAGCTTCAGCGTCAGGTAGGCTGTGGTCAGCGTTCCTGGTACCGCAATCTTCAGCTTCTTCACCTCGTCCAGCGTGTAATTTCTCGCTGCCACAATCATCGGTCCATAGTTCTCTCCCACTGAGCCTCCGCAGGCCATCAGGGTGTAGTTGTCCTGAAGATACGGGTAGGCGTGGAAGCTGATGGCCGTCACATCATAGTACTGATCCTCAATGGCGCGGCGATTCAGTGTCTCAATGTCGGTGAGCGTGTGAGTAAACTTGTAGCCCGGCACCCGTACCTTGTTCGTGGCGAGCCCATAAAACATAAAGGCATCGTCTGAGTCCGGGCTGTGGGCAATCTTGATCTCGCGTACTTCTTGTGTTGCAGTCGTCATCTGGTTCCCAATGGTTTTGCAAAAGCTGTTTTATTGAGGTGTCGGCTTGGATGCTCGCTACCAGGTCCTCTTACCGGGTAGCAAGAACAGTGGAGAGATGCTCCGCCTGTTTCGCTTTCTGGTGTTCTCTGCGCCGGTGGACGGGTTAAGCCTCCTGCGGCCGCGCTGTGCCGGTCAGCGCAGAGTAGACGCCCGCCGCCACCAGCACCTTGATGCATTCGCCAGGTAGAAATGGGGCCACCGCCCCGATCCATACCGCGTGAAGTTGGTTGCCGGTGTAGTGCATGAACCATCCCGCCCCCATCAGGTAGAGGATGGCCATGGCCAGGGTTCCTGCCACCAAGGCGGATAAAAAACGAGCGCTGCGCCGGCTCCACTTGCGGGTGAGGCCACCGGCCACTGCCGCCACCAGCGGATAGGCCATCAGGAAGCCGCCCGTCGGTCCCAGCAACTGCGCCACGCCTCCCAGACCTACCGGGCTGAAGACGGGCAGGCCCATCGCGCCCTCGGCAAGATAGGCCAGCATGGCCAGCAAGCCATCCAGCGGACCCAACGCCAAACCTACCCCCAGCACAGCCAGCGGCTGCAGTGTAAGCGGTATGGGCGTAAAGGGCAGTGGAATAGCCACATGCGCCGCCAGAGCGACAACCACTGTGGCTGCCAGACAGAGGACTACCCTGCCGGAGAGCGTGGCGCTGAGGTCTTTGAGGTTCGCCGCCGCGGAGCGGCGCAGGGTAATAGTTTGCATGGGGTCTCCTAATTTTCAGGTTCCGGCATCTCGAGTTCCGGAGTTCCGTTGCGTGCTACGCACCCTCTCTTCGATCCTTGGCCAAAGAATCCCTGGCCAAAGAATCACTAGCCGGACAATCACTCACTGGCTGGATCCGCAGCGAACAAGAGGCATTCAGGTTCTGCCTTGCGTCTTTCCGGCCGCTTCGCCCTGCAACGGACGGAACTGATTTCTTCGCGCTTGCCAGACGTGTCGTGCAATTGCGATCGAGGCCCAGAGAAGCGCAACCAGAGCCGCCGTCGAGATGCAGAATAGGACGCGCATGAGCTACTCCATAGGATAACAAAGCCGGAGAGGTCCAACGCGCCGATCCTGAGCAAAATCCAACTCCTGAACTCCGTCAAGCGTCTGTGGCCGAATCTGGTTCCCTCGCTGCAAGTGGGCTCATCTCTGCGCAAAAATGGGCGATACTCATAGAGAAGAGTCGCAATCCGCCCTCGTCTGGTCGGGGCTCCAATGGTTTTGCCGCAGGCAGCTTGCGGCCGCCAACCGGAGAGATCCCTTCCCCGATGAGAACCAGTCAGACGCGAACCAGACTGACTCGAACCAGTCAGACGCGAACCAGTCAGACGCAACCCTGACGAAGAAGAAGCCGTTACCCTGTGATGCAACCTGTGAGGCAAAGCGTGCCCGTCGCGCCACACAAAACGAAGCGAAGCCTCCGGCTTCCGGAACTCGTGGTAGCCGCAAAGGGGTGCGCCTACCGCTGGCGGCATCGCGCGGCGACGGTTGGAGCCGGTACCCTGGCCGTGGTTGTGGCCTATGGGGTCCTCTTTGGACACAATGGCGTCACCGCCTATGTGCAGAAGCGAGAAGAGGCCAAGCTGCTGGAGCAGCAGATGCAGCAGTTGCAGCAGGAGAATGAGCGGCTGCACGAGCACATTGATCATCTGCAGGACGATCCCGGCGCCATTGAGCACGCGGCGCGCGAGGAACTCCACTACACCCGCTCCGGTGAGGTGATCTACACTCTTCCCAGCTCAAGCGTCCCGGCCAATGGCAGTGAAGCCTCCTCCGCTCCCCGCCCCTAAGCGCACCCACTGGAGCGGCCGATTGATCTTGCCGATAATACCCTTGCTTCTGGCAGCGCCTGGAGCAGAGGCGAACCCGTATGGCAACCGTCCCCACCCCGGAGGTCTCCCGTGCCGTCCTCGCCCGGTCGGATGACTCCCTCATCGAGCCGCCGCAGCCCGTGATTCGTGCGGAGTCTGCCGCGGATAACACTCCGCCGAACTTTCCCCGCGAGGCGGCCGCGAGCTACTCACCCAGCCATCGAAGCGACACCGTCGACCCAGACAACCCGGGCGGCTCCGGCGGCTCGGCCAACCCGGAAGACGCCGACAGCCGCCAGACCTCTGGAGATGTCGTGAGCCTTAGCGACGAAGAGACAGGCGTCTCGCCGGAGGCGGCCGCTGCTGACCCGGCTGAATCCCATCAGATCAACTTCTTCGCCTGAACCTGTCTTCGCGCTGAACGCGTTCGCTACCATCCCGATCTTGCCCGCTCGAAGTTCGGCTTGGCGCCGGACCTCTTCCACCGCACCTTGGCCATAGGAGCCCGAGCGAAGCCGATCCACCGGGATCTTCCAACTTCCACCGCCGCGGGAAAGACGGCTTGCCGGAGCGCCGGCTCCCTCCCTCTCGCGCGATGGAATCGGTCCGGAAAAGCTTGCAAGACGGACGCTCTGGTCCTCCACTCGTATGGAGAATACTGTTTGCCGGTTCCTGCCATCTGCCGGAGCGGGGACGGGACTGTCTACTCGATGTAGCCCAGCAGCCACGGGTCGCTGGAATGGGTCAGCTCCAGCGTGGAACCGTCAAAGATCACCCGCCCATCTTGGAGCACCAGAAACTTCGTGCCCGCGTCCACTTCGTGGTTCGGCATCGGCTCCATATGGTTCGCTCGCAGGTTGTAGCGATTCGTCGCCAGGGTGAACGCATCTTGCAGTCGATGGGTAATCAGCAGGCAGGTCGCATGGGAGACGTCTCTCTGCTTCACCACCAGTTCGATGATGGTGGAGGAGGTAATCGGGTCCAGGCCGCCTGTGGGTGAATCATAAAGCAGCAACTCTGGCCGTCCAATGATCGCTCGCGCAATGGAGACGCGCCGCCGCATGCCTCCACTCAGTTTGTCAGGGAACTTGTCGATGGCATCTTCAAGATCCACAAAGCGCAGCACCTCCAGCACGCGTTCACGAATCTCCCTCGGGTCCAGATGCTCTTCTTCCAGCCGGTAGCCAACGTTGTCCTCCACGCTCAGCGAATCGAACAGGGCGCTCTCCTGGAAGACCATCCCCACGTGACTGCGCATCACCAGGAGATCGCGTTCGTCCATCTCGCTCACTAAGCGGCCAAAGACGCGAATCTGGCCGCTGTCGGGCTTCAGCAGCCCATTCACCAGCTTCATCAGAACGCTCTTGCCGCTACCGGTCGGTCCCAGCAGAATCCGAGTCTCTCCCAGCGCCACCTGAAAGCTTACGTTCTTCAACACCGGACCGCGGTCAAAGCTGATCGTCACATCATCAAATTCGATCATGGGACCGCCCACGGAAAGAAACTCCGTCATCCATGGGTTCTCCACTGTCGCCATCGCCGGCTACCTTCCAAAGATTCCAATCATGAGTTGCGTTACCAGGAAGTCGACCAGGATGATCAGCACCGAGGAGGAGACCACCGCCTGTGTGGTTGACTGGCCCACGCCACGGGTCCCGCCCGAGGTTCTCAACCCGTAGTAGCAACCGATGGTTGCAATGATGAACCCGGAGAAGAGCGGCTTCACCAGGCCCTCGACGATGTCGCCATGCGCCAGGCTCATATACCCGGTATGGAAGAACTGTTCGGCGTTGAGCCTCAGCATGGTTACGGCGACGAAGGCTCCGCCTCCAATCCCGCAGGCATCCGAGATGATGGTCAAAAAGAACAACATGAAAACTGCCGCCACCAGCCGCGGAGTCACCAGCTTGCGCAGCGGATCGGTTCCCAGCGCCCGCATCGCATCCAGTTGTTCCGTCACCTTCATGGAGCCTATTTCGCTGGCCATGCCCGAGGTGTTGCGCCCGGAGACCATCAGCCCCGTCAACACCGGTCCCAGCTCCTTGATCATCGCCATCGTCACCAGCCCACCGGTCATGTTGACTGCGCCAAACTCTTTCAGAGAGACCGCCGATTGCAGCGCAAGCACGCATCCGGTAAAGAAGCCGGTGAGCACGACAATGGGCAACGATCCCACGCCGATGGAGTCCATCTGGGTGAAGATGTCGGCCGTATACCGGGGCCGGGTGAAGATGTTGGCCACGGCGCGCGCGCACATCAAGGAGTAATCCTGCACGGATGCGACAATGGACTTGGCATAGGCGTCAGGCGAGAGAAATCTCATGGGTTTGCGCTTCGCTCAGGGTATCAGATGCGTTACGGCCAAGGCGCGGCTCGCAGCACCTTCATCTGCCCCGGCCATCCGCCCCAACGCCAACCTTGTGCCCAGCAAATCATGGGCATAGCCTCTGCTGTCGGCTGGCGCGGGATGAGAAAATAGAGGGATGGCGCCAGCCGGCCAGAACGGAGATGTAGCAGACCGGAAGATTCCCCGCACCATGAGAGCCGCCGTTCTCCGTGGAGCGGAAGATCTGCGCATCGAGGACGTTCCCATACCCGTAGCCGGGCCTGGGGAGTTGGTGGTGCAGGTCGGCGCCGCGCTCACCTGTGGCACAGACCTCAAGGTCTACCGGCGCGGCTATCACGCCAAGATGCTTACTCTGGACCGGCTGTTTGGCCACGAGTTGGCCGGTACGGTTGCGCAACGAGGCCCGGGCGTCACTGCCTTCGCGTTGGGCGACCGGGTCCTGCCTCTGAACTCCGCGCCTTGCGGCCAGTGCTACTTCTGCCGCAACGGGCAGCAGAACCTCTGCGATGATCTTTTATTCAACAACGGAGCCTACGCTGAGTTCATCCGCATTCCGGCGAGGATTGTAGAGAAAAACACCCTCCCCATTCCGGATGGCGTCTGCTTTGAGGACGCGGCCCTGACGGAGCCGTTGGCCTGCGTGATCCGTGGCCTGGAAGAGTCTGGCGTCTGCTTCTCCTCGCATGCTGGAAGCGCTGCCGGCAAGACCGCCATCGTTCTGGGAGCCGGACCGATTGGCCTGCTGTTCATCCATGCGGCATCGCTGGCGGGTCTGCAGGTGATCGCTGTGGTCAAGCGTGCAGACCAGATCGCCACCGCGCGGCGCTTCGGCGCCCAGCAGGTCATACGCATCTCCGATGTACCGGATCCTATCGCCGCCGCCCGTGCGCTCACCCCAGAGGGACGGGGCGCGGACATCGTTCTGGAGGCCGTCGCCACACCCGAGGCCTGGCAGTGGGCCGTGCGGATGGCGCGCAAAGGCGGCCTGATCAATCTGTTCGGCGGACCTCCCAGCGGTACCACTGTCGCTCTGGACACCAACCTCATCCACTACTCCGACCTCACCCTGAAGGCCAGCTTCCACCACACCCCAGCCACGGCTCGCCGAGCCTTCGAACTCATCGTCTCAGGGCGCTTCCGTGCGCCGGACTTCCATACCGGAGTCGCCAGCCTGGAAGATCTGCCCATGGTCTTTCGCTCCATGATGAACCGTCCCGTCGATGGCGTTGCACCAGAGATCAAGACCATCATCTATCCCGAGCGTTCGTCCGGCGGCGAGCGGGCAACTGCGGACCTGGCCGGCGGGAGCGTTGAAGATCCGTTACCTGATGGAATTGCTGGAGATGCTGGAAATTCTGGAATCTCCAGGAGGCAGCCGTGATCACCGCGCACTCCGCCACGGCTTCAGCCCCTGCCGTCCCTCCCCTGGAGTTTGACGATCGGCTCCTGGGTGCGCCGTCGGTGTACCTCACCCCGGCGGAGCGTCCGTCGCTGGCAGAGGCCCGCAAGTGGTGCAAGACCCTGGTTACAACGCACTACGAGAACTTTCACGTAGCCGCGTTTGTTCTGCCCTCGGCTTTGCGGCCCAACTTTCACAGCGTCTATGCCTTTTGCCGCACCTCCGATGACCTTGGCGACGAGGTAGCCGACACGGCCACGGCCACGCGTCTGCTCTCCACCTGGAGGGCTATGCTGCAGCAGTGCTTCCTCCAGCCGGAGCGCTCGCGGCACCCTGTGTACGTCGCCCTGCAGCCCACCATCGCCCAGTGCAATCTGCCCATCGAACCCTTTGACAACCTGATCTCCGCCTTCGAGCAGGACCAGGTCTACACCCACCATGAGTCTCTGGAAACGCTGGAGTCCTACTCGCGCTACTCCGCCAATCCCGTAGGACGGCTCGTCCTGATGCTGTGCGGCTATCACTCGGAGGAGCGCCTGCGGCTCTCCGATGAGATCTGTACCGGTCTGCAACTGGCCAACTTCTATCAGGACATCGTCGAGGATCGGGCTCGCGGCCGCCGCTACATTCCAGCCGACGCCATGCGGCGCTTCCATGTATCCGACGAACAGCTCGTCGCGCGTCACTTCGACGCCAACGTTCGGGCCATGATGGAATTTCTGGTTGCGGACGCTCGGGCTCGCCTGAACCGAGGCGCGCGCCTTGCCGATCTGGTCGCTGCGGACCTGGCATCCAGCCTGCGGCTGTTCGTCAACGGCGGCAACGCCATCCTGGACGCAATCGCCGCGCAGGGGTACGACACGCTGCGCTCTCGCCCGGTGGTCACCAAGGCGGCCAAGCTAAAGTTGCTGGCTGGGGCTGTCTCAGGCAAGCTGCTGGGGACGTTCCGAAGCTCCGCCAAGCCCGGCTCTGCAGCGGCCCGCTCTGAATCCGGCAAGGACGGCGCCCCATGAGTCCTGCGTCCCCTCCTCAGCCGCACGCTTCGCGCCCGCACTCCCCTGGACTGGAGGCTGCCTATGCCTACTGCCGTGCGATTGCCAGACGAGAGGCCAGGAACTTTTACTACGCGTTCTGCGTTCTGCCCCCGCACAAATCCAACGCCATGTGCGCGGTGTACGCTTTTATGCGCAAGGCTGACGATCTGGCCGACGACGAGAGCCTCTCCCTGGAAGCTCGCCGTGAAGCCATGGCTTCCTGGACGGCCAACTGGCGAGCCTCGCGCTCTGCTGAGCGAATCACCGATCCCATCTTCCTGGCTCTCCACGATTCGCAGCAGCGTTTTGCCATCTCCGATGAACTGCTGGAGAAGCTGGTACAGGGAACCACGCTCGACCTGCAGCCGATTCAAACCGGCGTCACTCGCGTGACCGTGGGCTCGGAGGGCTCTGGCGCCGACACCGGAGCCCATCGTGGGGTGCCGGTTGGCCAGGCCCCAATCGCCAACGCGCTGGACGTCTATGACACCTTCGACGGCCTCTACCGCTACTGCTATCTGGTAGCTTCGGTGGTCGGTCTGGTCTGCATTCGCATCTTTGGCTACACAGACCCGCGCGCCGAGGAGTTGGCTGAGCGTACCGGCATCGCCTTTCAACTCACCAACATCCTCCGTGACGTGCGTGAAGACGCCCAGCGAGGACGCATCTATCTGCCGGCAGACGACATGCGCCAGACCGGCAGCAGCGCGGAGTCCGTCTGCACAGCCTGCGCGGGTTCGCCGCTCGACCGCGCCACGCGCGCTCTGCTGCAGCTTGAGATCGAGCGCGCGCAGCAATACTACCGCAGCGCTGCGGATCTTATCCCGCTGCTGGACAAGGATGCCCGTCCCGCCATGCGGGTGCTGGCGCAGATCTACCACGAGTTGCTCGACCGCATCGCCGCCAACCCAGCAGCCGTCTTCCGGCAGCGCGTCTCGCTCTCCACGGCGCGCAAGCTAACCATCCTGGCGCGGGGCATGGTGGAATCTCTCCAGGCAAGGTACCTGGGATGACCCATTCCCCCACGCCCGATGTTCTGATTCTGGGCGCCGGTGCGGCGGGCCTGGCTGCGGCTGTCGCCCTCTCCGGTGCCGGAGCCAGTGTCTGCGTGCTGGAACGTAAGCCCTTCGTCGGTGGCCGCGCTTACTCCTACACCCACCCCGCACTCAACCGGGTCATCGACTCGCAGCATGTTCTCCTGGGTTGCTGCACCAACCTGGTAGACCTCTGCCGGCTCTCTGGAGCAGCGGACCACATCCGCTGGTATGACAGCATCACCTTCCTGGAACCCTCCCGAGCCAACGCCCCTCCGCGCCGCAGCCAGATCGCTGCCGGATCCTTGCCGGCGCCTGCGCACAACACGCTCAGCTTTCTCCGCGCGCCCATGCTCTCTTTGGCAGACAAGTCGCGCATCGCCATGGGTCTGCTTGAATTTCTCCGTGGCTACCCGGCCAGGGACGATGAACCTTTCTCTGCATGGCTGCGGCGAACCCGGCAGAGCGAATGCGCCATTCGTCACTTCTGGGAGCCCATCGTTGTCGGCACGCTCAATGACACCTTCGAGCGCTGCTCCACCCGCTACGCCGGCCAGGTCTTTCACGAATCGTTCCTCAACTCGGCCGCGGGCGGCCGCTTCGGCATACCCGCCCAGCCGCTCTCAGAGTTTTATGGCTGGGTAGCCCGGCTGGCCCAGCAGCAGGGAGCAGTCCTGCGTTATCGCACCAGCGTGCGGAGCATCGAACGTCTGCCCAACCGTCTGTGGCAGGTGGTTGCCGCGGATGGCTCCGGCCAGGTGGCGCGGCACACTGCGCCCAACCTGATCCTCGCCCTACCCTTTGAGCAGACCGCGCGGCTGCTGGCGACGCTTCCGGAGGGCTCACCGCAGCGCGGGCAAATCCTGCCCTTGCTCGGCCACTTCACCCATGCTCCCATCACCACGATTCACCTCTGGCTGGATCGCGAGGTCACCGATCTGGAACACGCTGCACTTCTGGACACCCGCATCCAGTGGCTCTTCAATAAGACCCAGATCCGCCGGAAGCAACAGACCCGCCGGCTGGAGGGTACAGAGAGCGCCGCCGAGGGCCAGAACCCGTTGGGACAAAGCCCCGCACAAAACCCTGCGGAGGGCCACTATCTTGAGCTGGTCATCAGCGCCTCACACGCTGAGCTTCCGCAGACACCGGATGAGATTCTTCGCTCCGCCATGGCTGAGCTTGCGAGTTTTTTCCCGGAGGTCCGCCGGGCCACGCTGCTCCAGTCCGCTGTCTTAAAGGAAGCCCGCGCCACCTTCTCCGTAACTCCCGGCCTGGATCGCTTCCGGCCCAAACCCGACGCGCCCGGCGAGAATCTCTACCTGGCAGGGGATTGGACCCAGTCCGGTTGGCCCTCGACGATGGAAGGAGCGGTGCGCAGTGGCCGCCTGGCCGCTGAGGCCGTGGCCCGCGCCACAGGGAACAACGCCGGCTTCCTGGTGCCCGGCCTGCCCCCCGCCGGATTGATGAAGTGGTTCTCCGTAGCCCGCTGAGGCGCTCCGAGTTGCTGCGGGAAAAATCCATTCTTCGCGGCGAGTTCAAAACACCGCCTAACGCGAGAGCAGAATCACGCCCAGCACCACGCACAGCGTAGCCAGCCAGCGCCTTCGGTCCACATGCTCGCGCAGAAAAAACTTTGCCGCCACGGCATTGCCCACGTAGGTCAGAGCGGCGATGGCCGGCCCCGCCAGCGAAAGATTCGCGATGCTCAAAGCAAACAGCATGGAGAAGAAGTTCAGCGCCATGCACAGCGCCCCCAGCACAAACCGCGCGTTGGTCAGCACGGCGGCGATGGTCCCACCCAGTCCGCGGCTGGAGCGAAGCTCATCCAGGTCGCCCAGTTGCCGCATTCCGGCGGCGATCATCACCTCGCCCATCACCGCCAGGGTGGCTACAAACAGAATGGCTGACCACACATGCAGCGGTGGGGACGAGGTCATCGTCCCGCTCCCGCGTCCATCTGGTCCAGTTTTGGATGTTCGGTTCGCGAAGGTCCCCCGGCCACAAACCCCACCGCGGTCACAATCAGCACAATCCCCATCCAGCGCCACAGGGAGAGATGTTCGTGCATCCAGAACCTTCCCATCAGCGCGATCACCACGTAGCCAAAGGCCGTCGCCGGCATCACAAAGGTCAGGTCCGCCCAGCTCAGTGCGGTGGTATAGAGCGAGAAGAAGCCAATCAGCAATACAATCCCGATGTCCACATAGGGATTGAAGAGGGCGTGCCACAGCAGCCCCAGGTGGTGCAGGTTGACGGCTCCTATCTGCTCCATGCCTCGCTTCAGAAAAGAGTCGCCGATGGATGCCGAGAGCATAACGCCCAGCAAAATGGCATACTGCGAGGGCCTCAGTGCGTGTTTCACGCGCATCCTTTCATCGTTGCCGCCAGGCGCTTCGCCGTCGGCCAGCCCAAAAACAAGGGCGGCCGGCGTAGACCGCCAGCCGCCCTCAAGTTCAAAAGCCTCTATGCATTCTGCCCGACGCCCTCACGGGCCTTCAGCGCATTCTGCTCCCGCTTCAGCCGGGACGCCTTGTTGCGCTGCGAGCGCAACTTCATAAAGCTCTTCGCCTCGACATACAGACGGGGTATGTCGCGGTTCACAATGGCCTTCCATACCACCCGGGCCGCGGCCCGCGGGCGGAAGTAGTACTCATCGTAGAACTTGTGCACCATCTCCATCACGTACTCGGTAGGCAGGCCCGGATATTCGATGTGCGCCATCTGGTGTCCGCCGCCGTCCTCCATCTTTTCGTTGGTGATGAAGTGATTGCGCTTGGCAAACTCGTAGAACTCCGTACCCGGATAGGCATGCGCCACGCTTACCTGGATGGTCTCGCAGTCCAGCGTCTTGGCGAAGTTGATTGTGTTGCGGATCGACTCCTTGGTCTCGCCCGGCAGGCCAAGAATAAAGTCGGCATGGATCACCAGTCCCAGGTCATGGCAATCCTTCACAAACTCCCGGGCCCGCTCCACCGTGGCGCCCTTCTTGATGTTCTTCAGAATCTGCGGATCGCCAGACTCAAAGCCTACGATCAACAGCCGGCAACCAGCCTCTTTCATCGCCTTCAACGTCTCGCGGTCGGTGGTCACCCGGCTGGTGCAACTCCAGGTCAGGCCCAGCGGCTTCAGCTTCTCGCACAGCTCCACGGTGCGCGCCTTCTGGATATTGAAGGTGTCGTCGTCAAAGAAGAACTCCTTCACAAAGGGGAAGTTCTCCTTGGCCCACTTCATCTCCGCCGCCACATCGTCGGTGGAGCGCTTGCGCCAGGCGTGTCCACTCAAGGTCTGCGGCCACAGGCAGAAGGTGCATTGTGCCGGACACCCGCGCGTAGAGTACAAGCTGATGTAAGGATGCAGCAGGAACGGCACGTTGTACCGTGTTACGTCCATGTCTCGCTTGTAGATCTTGGTCGCCCACGGCATCGCGTCCAGGTCTTCCACCTGCGGGCGGTCAGGGTTATGCTGAATCACGCCATTGGAGTCCTTGTAGCTGATGCCCAGGATCTCGTGCAGCTCTTTGCCATTGGCAAACTCCACCACGGAGTAATCGAACTCGCGGCGGCAGATAAAGTCGATCGCCTCACACTCATTCAGGGCGCGGTCTGGGTCTGTGGTCACCGGCGGCCCCACAAAACAGATCTTCATCGCCGGGTTCGCCCGCTTGATAGCCCGCGCCAGCGCATGGTCGCCAGACCATCCCACGGTAGAGGTAAACAGAACCAGGAACTCATATTCCTTGGCGATTTCGATGGTCTCCTGTGCGCTCACATGGTGCGGCGGCGCATCCAGCAGCCTGGAGCCCTCCAGCATTCCGGCTGGATAGGCCAGCCACACAGGGTACCAATAGGACTCGATCTCCCGAGTCGCGGGCCAGCGCGAGCTGGCTCCTCCATCGAAGTTTTCAAAGGACGGCGGATTGAGAAGAAGCGTTTTTAGTGGCATAATATCCCCCTCTATTTTAGCACTTTCTACCCACCAAATCCGGGTTTCGCAGGGTTCTCTGCGCTCTGGGCGTACAGCCTTGGCAGGCTTGCGGAGAATCTCCCGGACCGTTCTGGAATCAGTGGTTTACCGCGCCCGCGGGTAGGCCCTCTGAGAGCGCCGCCGCGCGTTGGATCCACTCCTCCAGGCGTCCCGTCTGCTCCAGCAGATCCACCCTGGTCTGCTCCAGTTGATACTGCGAGTCCAGCAAATCAAGCGTTCGTCCGCTCTCATCCAGCAGCGCCCGCTGCTCATCTTCCGGCGTCATCTGCTGCGCGTTTGAGCTGCTGCTGGTGGTAAGCTGGGCCTCAATCACCCTCACCTGCTCCTGGGCAATCTCCTGATCCAGTTCGGCCACCTTGCTGCGCGCGGCCAGTTCCGCCGCATTCCGCCGCAGCTTCCTTCGACTCTCCAGAAACTGTTCGCGCTGCGTCTCCGATTCAAAGTACGCCCGATGAGCCTCCGCCATCGCGTCGGCAGCCTCATCCTGGTGGTGGCGGTCATAGATGGGAAGGTTCATCGTCAGATACACGCTCAAGGCATTCTCGCTCTTGTTCAGGAAGGCCGGATAGTAGGTGGTATAGGCGTTCTGGCTGGTGTCGATGCGGGTGTAATTTATGCCAAAGGTCATCTCTGGCCGCAGCCGGTAGCGGTTTTCTCCAAAGGCTACCTCCTGCTTGCTCCTGGCATTGGCCAGCGCAGCCTCTATGCCGGGGCTCTCGGCCTGGTCTTCCTCATCGTGGCTAGCCTCCACAACCGGCACCGCGGGTATGGAACTCTGAATCGTGGTGAGCTGATCGTAGGGCAGCCCCATCAACCGGGATAGATGATCGCTGAGCGAAGCCGCATCATCCTGCAGATTCATCTTGTCCAACTGAATCTGGGCAGCGGTGCGTTGCGCCTTGAGCAGATCCATCCGGGTATCTGCACCCGCATCCAGACGCTCCTGTGCGATGGTCACCAGCCGTGACGCGGCGCCGGCCTCCTGGTCCATCACCGCCAGCTTGCGTTCATCGCTGTTCAGATTCAGATACGTTACGGCCACATCCTGTTCCACCTGGCTGCGCATGTCGGCCAGGGACAGCCTGGCAGCCCGTAACCCGGCTGCCGCTGCGCGTATATTGTCCCGCTGTGAAAAGTTGAAGACCAGCGACTGGCCGGTAAGGCTGATCACGGTTGGCAGGGCGGTTGGGACGCCAACGCCCTCCCCATATCCAATCTGCGCTCCCGCAGTTGGAATGTACACGTCGCGCGCCTCATTCAGCGCAGCCTGCGCCTTTTGTACCGACGCCTCCCACATCCGGATCCGGCTATCATTCTTCAGCGCCAGATCCACAGCCGAGCCCAGAGAGATCTGAGCAGAGGCGCCGGCGGCACACGCCGCCAGCGTCACCCAACCGATCGCCCATCCAGCTCGCAGGATCATCTCTCTCCCTTGGACTCCTCTCAGCACGTTGCCCGGCGCAGGAACACTGCTCGCGCCCTCCGCCTCACGACATCTGCTGCATTGCCCGTTGAGCCGGCAAATATCCGGCTGCCATCGCCAACGCCTTTTCAAAATCGATCTTAGCCCCGGACTCATCTCCCAGCCTGGCCCGTATCTCTCCCAACATCACATACACCTTCACCGCCGGTGCGGCATCGCTCCTGGCCCCACCTTGCAGATACTCCTGCAACGCGCTCTGTTGCACGTCCGTCTCCCGCTGCATCTTGCTCAGCAGGCTGGCCACATCCACCACGCTTGCATCCCGGTCACGGTCCACGGCCAGGGCTCGATTCAGCGCAACCACGGCCTTATCATACTGTCCGCGCCGACGATAAAACGCTCCCAGATCCACCCATGCGGCCGGCTGGTCGGCAACCGTCGTGGCGGCCTGGAACTCTCGTTCCGCCGTCGCATAGTCCTTTTGCTTCTCAGCCACCAGCGCGCGAATTCTGTCCGCCTGTTGCGGAAGGCTGCTCTGCACGCGCTCTGCCAGCGCCAGCGCCTTATCCAGGCCGCCTCCCAGCAATCCAGGGGCGTCAACATAAAACTCACTCAGGTCATTTACCGCGGCTCCATTCCGGGGATCCAGGGCCACGGCGGCTTCAAACGCAGCCTTCACCTTCAGCGCCAGGGCCAGTCCAGAGATGGGTCCGGCAGCATTCGCAGCCATTCCCTCCGCGCGGCCCAGCCAGTCCTCCGCCGCGCTGCTCTGCGGCAACCTCCGCACGGCCTGGGCGCAAGCAGCAATGGCCTGGCTCGCGTGCTCTTCGGCATAATAGCTTCGGCACATCAAAAGGTAGGCTGCTCCATCGTCGGGATGGGACGTGGTGATCTGGCGCGCGTCGGCCAGGGCATCATCCAGGTAACCGTTCAGCAGGGCTCTCTCCGCTGCACTCTGTTCCGCCGTTGCGCACCCTGTACTCTGGCCGGCTGCCGTCCATCCGGCGCTGGCGCAGAGCGCCGCGGGGGTCCCGACGAAGAGCAAGAGCAGCGGCCAAGCCAGCAGCAGAGGGCGGGCGAAGACAAGCCGGCTTGTCCTTCTGCGGAGCCAGTCTTGATCCAGATCTTTGTTGCAGCCCCTGCTCACGGAAGGTTTCACCTACGGACGCACCTTTACCCGCAGACCATCCGTAAGGTCTACCTCTGTTGTCGCTCCCAGCGCTACCATGTCACCCTGCTTCAATCCGCTCAGCACCTGAAACCGTTGCAGGTTCACCAAACCTACCTTTACCGGCGTCATCACCAGGCGGTCTCCCACAATCCGGAAGACGTAATCGACGCCATCCGTGTGCAGCGCCTCCCGCGGCAGGCTCAGCACGTTATGAAGCTTCATCTCGGTCACCGTTACCGTCACATTGGTATTGGGCAACAGGACCCCATTGGCGTCATCCACGCTGATCAGGCATTCTCCCACATTGCGCGTTCCCGCATAGGTGACGATGGTTTTGGGCGCCTGGAGAATATGCCCATGCCATACTTCGCCAGGCTTGGCTGCCCAGACGATCGAGACCGGCTGCCCGGTCTGGAGCATGCCGATCTCCGGCTCGTCAAAGTACGCTCGGATCTCCATCTTGTTCAGGTTGGCCATGTAGACCAGAGCGTCTCCGCTCTGCACAAACTGGTAGGGTACAACGGGTATGGAGTACACCGTGCCGGCAAAGGGCGCGCGGATATCCACGGCCGCGCAGAGCGCCTGGGCCGCGTTGACGGCCGCCTGCGCCTCTGCAACCTGCGCCTTCTGCGCCCTGATGTCGTCCGCGGAGAAGCGAACGCCCTTCTTCGTCTGCGCCTGCGCCTGGCTCAATTGGGCCTCTGCGGCCTGTAACTGTTCCTGCGCCTGAGCTATCTCGTTGGCGGAGGCAGCGCCCTCGGTTGCCAGACGTTGTAAAGACGCAAGTCGATGCCGGTCCTGCCGCACCTGCAACTGTGCGGTGCTCACTGCGCCTTTGGCTGTCAGACGTTCCGCCTGGGTCCCACCTTGTTCCATCATCTGCAGCGTGGCCAGATCGGTAGCCAGCAGCGCCTGCGCGCTTGCCAGGTCTTTGCGGGCCTCGGTGTCATCCATTCGCACCAGCTCTTCGCCGGCGGTTACCTGCTCTCCCACGTGAACATCGATGAACTTCACCTCACCGGAGATGGGAGCGTGAGCCTCAAAGCCGTCCACCGGGTCCACCTTCCCGTTGGTAGACTTGGTCTGGGTAAGCGTCTCCATCTCCGCCCGGGCCGCTCTCACTTCCACCAGGTGGTCATTGGCGCGCAGATAAACGATCAGGACAAGCCCCGCCGCAATCGCGGCCAGCGTCCATGTTCCTCTTCGCGATCGGTGCGAAACCTGTTGAGCCATAAGCAAAATGTCAGTATATAAGACTCACCTGCCAAGGCTGGAGAGTCAAAAAAATTGCAGAGGCTGCCTCAGCCTCCTCTCGTCACGGCGCGTGCCTCACGGCTTCGCGCCTGCCCTCCAAATCTCGACGATCTCCATCTCCCACCCCGCATAGACCGGATGGTAATTTCTACGCAACCGGTAGGCCAGGTCCACACCATCTCCGCGCTTCCAACCCTGTCTCAGCGCCAGGTCGGCCCAGTCGTTCTTGCGGCTCCAGGCCACGCCTCCAAACCGCGCGCCGCATCCCTCATCCTCGACCAACAGGCGCAGATGCCGCTCCTTGATCACTCGCGGCTCCGCGGCCAGCCGCACCCCGCGGCTCAGCAGCACCGGCTCTTCATTCCCCTGGCCAAACGGACCCATCCGCTCCAGCGCCGCGCAGAACTCCCCCGTCAAATCCCCCAGGCAAACCTCGCCATCGCAGAGCAGCCCTTGCTCCGGAGCCGCTCCATCCAGCCGCTGCGCTGCATACTGCAGCATGCGTTCCCGCAGCTCGCCTACCCGCTCCGAGGGCAAAGAGAAGCCCACGGCGTGCGCATGCCCTCCAAACCGGGTGAACAATCTATCACCTTCCCGGCCATCTACCGCCGTCAGCGCATCCAGCAGATGGAACCCGCTCACCGAGCGCCCCGAACCATACGCTTGTCCATCCTCGTGGGTGATCACCAGCGCGGGACGCGCTGTCCGGTCCACCACTCTGGCGGCCAGGATCCCGATCACTCCACGGCGCCAGGCGCCGGCGGCTGCCGTCCTCTGCCCCTCCGGCAAAGCTGCCTCCGCCTCTCGGAAGGGTGCATCGTCCAGCACGTAACAGGACGAGGCTCCAGCGTCCGGCTGGGACGCGATGTAGGCCTCAATGCTTCGCAGCGCCTCAGCCTCCGTGGCTCTGCGCTCGTCATTCAGGCGATGCAGCTTCTCCGCCAGCCTTCTGGCCACAGCGCCATCCCGAGTCAGGAACATCTCCACCACATCAGAGGCGATGTCCATCCGGCCCGCCGCATTGATCCGCGGAGCCAGCCGGAATCCAACCTCCATGGCTGAGATCGGCCGCCCGGTATCGATCGCCGCCAACTCCATCAGGGCGCGCAGGCCCGGCTGGGCCGGCTGTCTCAGCTCCAGCAGACCCAGCGCGGCTATCGCCCGGTTCTCACCCGTCAGTGGAACCGCGTCGGCAATGGTGGCAATGGCCACCAGCTTCAAAAACGAGGGAAGCATCTTCTCCCGCACCCTGCCCCGCCGGCTCGCGTCGGCCGCGCTGCTCTCCAGCAGCGCCTGCGCCAGCTTGAACGCCACCGCTGCCCCGCACAGATCCTTGTACGGATAGGAGCAGCCGGGCTGGTTCGGATTCAGCACGGCGACAGCCTCTGGGACCGGGGCCTGCCCCTCCAGCACTTCAGGCAGATGGTGGTCCGTCACGATCAGGTCGAGCCCCTGGCGGCGGGCCTCCGCGGCGGCCGCAAAGGCGCGGATGCCCGTATCCACGCTCACCACCAGACGCACCCCTTCAGCGGCTGCCGCCTCCATGCGCGCATCCTGCATGCCATAGCCCTCGCGCACCCGGTGGGGGATGTGATAACGAACGTCGGCCTGCAAGCCAAGTGCAGCGGCGGCGCGTTCCAGCGCCGTCTTCAGCAGCACGGTCGCCACGGTTCCGTCCACGTCATAATCCCCATAGATCAGCACCGGTTCCTGCTGTTCCAGCGCCCTCCGCAGCCGGGTCACGGCCGCTTCCATTCCCAGCATCTTGTAGGGGTCATGCAACTGCCCCATCTCAGGCGACAGAAACGCCCCAGCCGCCTCAGCCGTGTTAAGCCCTCGGCCCATCAACAACCGTGCAATCGCTTCAGGAACTCCCAGCGCCTGCGCCAGCTCCTCTGACGCCTCACTCCGCCGCGTAGCCACCATCCATGGATCCTGATCGACCTGATTCCGCAAAGCAACTCCTGTATCCACACGCCCCATGGCCCTAACCGCAGCCGGCTGTCTCCGCTCTCTTCCACTGGACGGAACAGGGAATGCCTGCAACCGCTCGACTCAGCACAATCTGTGTCTCCCGGCCTTCAGCCAGGGTAAGCCGCAGCGCGCTTCCGCGTCGTAGCGTCACCCTGAGCAAGCCGTCCGCCGATACCGATCCCTGCCCACCCTGCACGGCCCGCGCCGCATGGGCGCAGGACTCCCGGAAAGCAAGAGGAAGAGCAAGCCTCACTCTTCCCGGCAGGGGCTACTCCTCGTCGCGGTCATCCAGCAGGATCTGTCCCATCTGATCTGCCGCGGAATCCATCAGATCCTGGAACAGGTCATACCACTCGGTGGCTGTCTCATAAAGGAACATCACTCCTCCGTGGGCGAATCCCAGTTGCAGGTAGCCGGTCTTGCCTACGTGCTGCTGCAGGCTCTGGGCCTCCTCCAACTCCGTGGCGTCTCCCTCCGGGTAGGCCTGGCTCCGGAGCTGGCTGATCAGGGCAGCGAGATCCTCCGGCTCCAGAATCACCTCACTCATGGTCAAAAAAGGAGCCTGGGCGGCCTTGGCGTGTTCCACAAAGTCCTTCCAGCCGTCCACGTCGTCTTCTTCAAACACAACCGTGGGCACGTTCTCCTGGACAAAGCTCTTCATGCGCCGCATCCCATGTCCGGCGATGAACGCGATCATGTCATCCTTTACTGCGGACAAATCATCAAAGGCCATAGCGTCTATTCTCGCAGATGTTCGACCCGCCTGACGCTCCATTGTCTGCGTGCTAACCTAGGATTGCCCATGATTTTTTCGAAGGATTACGTAACCTACCTTGCCCGCCAGACCAGCAAGCACCTGGTGGCCGCCAAGATGATCAGGACCAGCAAACCGGCCCTGGTGGAAGAACGGCTCGCCGCCGCTCTCATCGAAGAACTCTCCCTTGAAGATCGCATCAATGAAGAGGTTCGCGTCATCCTGGAAGCCTTTCAGGACGATATGCTCAAAACCGGAGCCAGCTATCCAGAGATGTTCAAGAAGGTCAAGCAGGAGCTGGCTCGCAAGTACAAGGCGGTCCTATGAGCGCCATGCGCGGAGCCCCCGATCTCAAACCCACCTACACCACACGCATCTCAGACGACAAACTGAACAAGCTGGCTCACACCGTGGCGGACACCCTGGCGGAGATCGACGAGGTCGACTTTCTGGAAGACCGCAACACCATCCGTCAGGAGGCTCGCCGGGCGCTCACCAAACTTCTGCTGCAAGAGGTGAAGATTGACGCCGCGGCGCGCCAGAAGATCGCTTCCCAGCGCCGCATCATCCCAGAGGGCTCCCAGGAGTGGGATATCCTCTACCGCAAGTACTACAACGACGAGGTAAAAAAGCTGGGCCTTTAGAGTGGAAGGCGCCACAGAGGGAAGCCGAACGCGCGGCGCAATCCGCCGGAAGGCGCGTAACAGCGGCAGCCCAGCCAGCTTCGGCAGTTCAGCCTGAGCGCCTTTTCCAGCCGTTCTGCTTTTGCTATACTCAACAGGTCACAACGGAATCCCCTCCGTGCATGGCGTTATGGTGTAACTGGTTAACACGTCGCCCTCTCAAGGCGAAGAGTCCGGGTTCGAGCCCCGGTAACGCTACCAAAATCCCCAGGAAAATCAATCTTTTAAAGCCAGACATAAAGCGCGGCTTGTTTGCTTTTTGTCCTGGCGCTGCTCCGGGCCGCGCCTTGCTTCTCCTCGCCTGCGCCGATGCAGGCAGGATCTGGATCCCGGCAAAGCAAAGCACGCAGGACGGGAGTATGGAAGGAGCGGTCGTCCAGCAGGGCGAGGGCGAGGACGGCGTCAGGCGGCATCGCGTGCTGATCGCCAAATCCCAGATTTGTGCAAAGAATTGCGGGGTATGGGGCAACGAGCGGAAAGCGATTCCCCACCACCCTGCTGCATGACGAAGCTCTCCGGCGAGGGGCCGCACAGCCATCTCCCACAGAAAGAAGCGGATCAAGGGAGTGTGGAAAAGTATCTCCTCGGTGGGAACGGTTTGGAGCGTGGCATGCTCTGTCTATTACGTACGGGGGCCAGCTTTTACAAAAAATCTGCACGGGTCTTCGCGAGGGCGAGGCCGAAGGGAGTTCTATGCGGTTAGCGATGTGGATGATTTCGGGAGCGCTGTTCTTGTCGGCCAGTCTGGTGGCGTGGGCAGATACGACGTATACGTATACAGGCAACGATTTCACGACTGCGGTCTCGCCGTTCACGACGAGCGACTCTGTCAGCGGATCGTTCACAGTAGCATCGCCGTTCGGGGATGACAGCACCTACGACAATTTCACACCGATCTCTTTCAGCTTTACGGATGGTCAGCAGGCGGTGACCAATCTCAATGCGTCCACCCAATCCTTTGATGTTTCGACGAACGCGAGCGGAGAGGTGGACCAGTGGAACCTCACTGTCTTCGATTCCACCAGTTTCATTACCACGCAATCCTACGCATCTGGGAAGGTTACGGATTTCGGCGGGTTAGCCGACATCGGATACGGCACGAACTCGAACACGCCTGGGACGTGGATGATGCAGACAAGCGTGACTCCGGAGCCGTCGAGCTTGCTGTTGTTGGCGACTGGGTTGCTCGGGCTGGCGGGGCTGGCTTGGAAGCGGCGGCTGGCGTTCTAGCATGGCTGCATCTTGCTTGAGAGCCCCGGCTGCGGCCGGGGCTCTCCTTTCCTGCGGCTTGACCATCTGTTGCCGCGTGATCATTTGCGCTGCGAACAGTCGCCACGGGCGCGCCAGCCAGCGCTCCCTTCGCCGCAATTCGCTCTCTGCTTCCTGCTCTCTCACTCCCCCAGATGCTTCAGGAAGAACTGGGCCATATCCTGATCGGCTTCCTTCGCCTCCGGCAATCGCGGGTTGTTCCAGAACGCGTGCGGCAGCGCCTCGAAGACGATCAGATGCGCATCCACGCCTGCGCGCAGATAGGCCCGCTCCAGGATCGTCGTCCCGCTCAGCAGCAGGTCGCGCGTGCTGGAGAGGAACAGCGTCGGCGGAAAGCCGCTCACATCGGAGTAGAGCGGAGAGAGAATCGGATCGCGCAGATTGGTCTTTCCCGCGTACGACGTCAGGTCGCTCAGCCTGTCCTTTGGCGGCGCAAGATAGCCAGACAGCCCATCCAGCGCGAACAAAGCTGTGGAGTCGCCGCCCTGGCTCAGATCTCCCGTGCCTGAGAAGACGCCGGTAGCTCCGGGCATGGGCAGCCCAAGCTGCTTGATCTTTGCCGTCACCTCCGCCGTCAGAATGGCGCCGGCGGAGGTCCCGTAGAGGCCGACGTTCTTTGGCTGGTAGGTCTTCAATACCTCGCGATAGACCGCAATCGTGTCATCGACGGCCGCGGGAAAGGTATGCTCCGGGGTCAGCCGGTAGAGCACAGAGATCACCTTCATTCCGGTCAAATTCGCCATCGGAATGGTCTCTGTCAATGAGCCGGAGTCTACCTTGAAGCCGCCTCCGTGCACGTTGATCAGCACGAACTTCTTCTTCTCCGGCGTCATCTTGGTGGGCGTCACCACGCGCACCGGAACGCCGGCGATCGTCGCCGCTCCCACGTTCGCGGGGTACAGTTCCATGGAGACCTTGCCCGCGCCCGCCTGCCACCTGTCCGTTGCCTGGCGCTGTTGCGCAATGGTCGGATGGGTCTCCGTGTCTGGAACCACCTTTGCCAGCCAGTGCTGCGCCTGTGGGCTGATGGTCTTTGGAACCGGCACTACGCGCCGCACCACCGCCGTTCCATCGGGCAGGATGGTGCTGCTGTCCGTCATCGTCTGCGCGGAGCCGGAGCTCTGCGCCGCCACGCATACCGGCAGCATCGCCGCAGCCAACAAGCTCATCCACATCCTTTGCATTTGCTCTCCTCCGCTCTTCTTCTTGCTTCGTTGCATCCAGGTGCAGACGCTCCAACGGCTCTACTGCGCCGCTGTTGGACGGCATCCGCGGCCGCGGCGGCATTCTATCGAGCATCGCGGCATTATACAAAAAAGATTGCCTCCACCATCGCCGCCGTCAGCGGGCGCTTGCCATCGCTCCGCGGAAACAGGTCTCACCACCACGTCGCGCCTGGCGCACTCGACCCGCTGCGGCGCGTAAAAAGCATCGCAATCCCCCACAGCGCTGCGCCCTCTGCGAGCCGACTCCTCAACCAGCCAGAACCAGCAACAACCACCCCAACGAATGGCAGTCTACCGGATTTTCAGGACCTGACTCGCGGCAACGGCGACCAGGAACGGCGACCAGTTTGGATGTCACCGCAAACCGGCGGATTATGGGATGCGCATACTGAGCGGCAACCTCAATTCCCATTTTCCTGGCCCCTTCGAAATACCAGGCAGAGAAATGGAATCTTTCCGCGCCAATCTCCGTCTTAATGGATGAAGAGTCGGCGCTCCTGGTGCGGGGGGGGGGGGATCTGTGGCCCGCAAAGACGGTAGTCCCAGGTTGTGCGCCGTGTTTGCCAGAACGTGCGTACCCAAGACTCACCGGAGTGACCAGGGGCCAGGAAGTCAAGGATTAAGAATTGAGGCGCCGCGATGATGTTGTATCCAAAGAACCGGGTGAAAGAGCCCCCCGCGTCAGAGATTACGCCCAAGGAGACCTATCAGGCGTTTGAGCTTAACCGCAGGCAGTTGGTCGGGGGGTTGGCGGCAACCGGCGCGGTAGCCGGATTGGCTGCGGCGATGCCGAAGCAGGCGCGCGCTGAGGTGAAGCTCCAGAACCTGGTGACGACGCAGTACACGGTGCCGGATCGCGCCACCACTCCGGAAGGAAAGGCGAAGAGCTACAACAATTTTTACGAGTTCGGCGAGGAGAAGGACGATCCCGCCCGGAATGCGCATACGCTGGTCACGTATCCGTGGAATGTGAAGGTGGAGGGGCTGGTGGCCAAGCCGCGCACCTTCGAGTTCGGAGAGCTGTTTCACCTGCAGCCGATGCAGCAGAGAGTCTATCGTTTCCGCTGCGTGGAGGCATGGTCGATGGTGATTCCGTGGGATGGATTCCCACTCTCTGAGCTGATCAAGGTAGTGGAGCCGCTGCCCACGGCGAAGTTTGTGCAGTTTCTCTCGCTGGAAAACTCCAAAGAAGAGATTCTGCCCTTCGGCATTCCCTGGCCCTACTCGGAGGGCCTGCGCATGGATGAGGCGATGAATCCGCTGACGCTGCTCACCTTTGGAAGCTATGGAGAGACGCTGGCGAATCAGCAGGGAGCCCCCGTGCGGGTGATTGTGCCATGGAAGTACGGGTTCAAGTCAGCCAAGTCGATTGTCAAGATACGGTTCGTCAAGCACATGCCGCCGACCACATGGAATGAGCTGGCGCCCAATGAGTATGGCTTCTACGCCAACGTCAATCCCTATGTGGATCATCCGCGCTGGTCGCAGGCGCATGAGCGGTTGCTCAACTCCTACAGCCTCTTCCCTCAGGTGGTGCCTACCTTGATGTACAACGGATACAGCGACCAGGTGGCGTCTATGTATGCGGGAATGGACCTGCGCAAGAACTATTGATCGCTGCGTGACATTGGCATACACGCCTCGGTGGCCGGGTTGTGCGCAACACCCGTCTCTGGCTCCGCTCTCAGGCCGCTCCTTGCGGGATGACGCGGGCCATGGAGAGTGGCGAAGAAGAGTGGCGAGAAACAGCAGCCAAGGCTGAAGATGGAAGAGGGTGGAGTGGCGCAGGGAGCATGAACGATCGAAGGATGGTGATTGGCAAGACTGTAGTCCATGCGCTTTGTCTGTTGCCCGCGCTTGCTCTGGTGCGAATGTACTTCAATGGAGCGCTGGTTGCCCAGGCGGATCCGGTCAGCTACATTACGCACTTTACCGGCAACTGGGCTCTCTGGATTCTGCTGGCTGACCTGGCCATCACGCCGCTGCGGCGGTTATCCCAGCGGGCAGGAAGGCAGGGGCTGAATGTTCTGGTGCGGTTTCGCCGGATGGTGGGCCTCTATGCGTTCTTCTACGCCACGCTGCATCTGCTCACCTATGTGCTGCTCTTCAGCGGCTACAACGTGCCAGCAACCATTGCCGGCCTGGAAGCCGGCCGGGTGTTGGAGCCGTGGCGCCAGTTGCAGCTCATCTGGCCCGCCATCCTCGATGACCTGCAGAAGCGGAAGTTTATCCAGGTTGGCTTGGCATCCTGGGCCATCTTGTTCCTGCTGGCCGTCACCTCTCCACGCCGCGCGCTGCAAGCCATCGGCGGCAAGAACTGGCAGCGCCTGCACCGGCTGATCTACCTGGCCGGAGCGCTGGGCTGCGTGCACTACTGGTGGCTGGTGAAGACCGGCGTACGCACTCCGTGGAAGGTGACGGCCGTGCTGACGGTGCTGCTGCTTATCAGGATGGCATTCTGGATCAGCAAGGGGGCCAAATCCGCGCCGCGCCGGCAGGCTACACAAAGGCAGGGTGCGTACTGACGCATCAAGCCGAACCTACCCGCTACGACGCCCAGGCACACGGCCAGGCTGTGGTCTCCACGCGCCATCGCTGCCGCTACACTCCTGCTCGCCTGCTCCCCGCGCAGCGCCCATCCATCCTGAAAACGCCGTAGAGCCTTGCAACCTCTGCGCAGACCGGATGTGGACGCAGGAGCAGCGGCGGTGAAGGATGCTTACTCCATTACGCCTTCGAACATATCGGTAGATGCCGTGGCCGGTTGAGCGACTACGGAGGCCGCCAGGAGGTAGTGCTCCTGCCCGCCGTGCTGGTCGAAGATGGGGCTGGCGCGCTCCATCAGCGGAGCTTGCGTTGTGTGGGCCCGCATGGCCTCGCGTTTGCGCGGCAAAACGGAGCTGACATCCAGGGTGAGCGTCCACGGGGCGGGGATGTGGCGAAGCCGTCCCTCAAGGAAGAAGTTAGCGGTCAGGTAGTAGAGACGCTGTGGCGTGTAGAGTTCTCCCAGGGCAGGGAACCGCTTTGGCGAGCCCGCCCAGTGGAAGGCGGCCGTGGCGGCAGCCGAGACCGCCGTATGGTCGGCGTGGGTGTTCAGGCCTCCGTCTCCTCCAAAGGTGATGATCACCTGGGGGCGGAGGATGCGGATGCGTTGGACCAGGTCGGTAGCCAGTTTGGCGAGGGTCTGGTGCTCCAGTTGGCCGTCCTGGTAGTCCAGGATCTCATGGTGGTTCACCCCAAGAATCCGGCAGGATGCGGCGAACTCCGCGCGGCGAAGCAGGCCGAGTTCACGCGCGGAGCTCGCTGGGCCGCGATTTGACCCGGCGCTGCCGTCGGTAAGGCAAACGATGGACGTTTCCACTTGGCGCAGAGAGGCCAGCGCCAGAGCTCCGCCAAAGGCAAAACACTCGTCGTCAGGGTGCGCGGTGACGCAAAGAAGTCTCAGTCCCACGAAATATCTTCCTCCTCTCCAACGATGGTTGGACCGTTGGGTTTGGTTGGCATGTTGTTGGCGCGGCTGCCCTTGGCGCGGCCGCCATTCGCGCCGCCCTTGGCCACGCCGCTGCGGGGCGGGGTTGAGGCGGGTTCGGCTCCAG
>DAHXNO010000155.1 GCA_027365345.1 Granulicella sp. | reverse complement strand
CCCGCCTCGAACTCCCCGCCGAACACGGCGCTCCGCATCGCCCCTTCAAAATCCTCTACGCCTCGCTCTACGCCGATGTCCGCCCCACCTTCGTTGTGGACATCTCTGCCCACATCGAGACCCGCCTCGAATCCCTGCTCGCCTACCGCTCACAGTACGGGAACCAGACCGCCGGAGCCGGCCTCTTTGTCCCAGAGGAGGAGATCCGCGAGCGCACCTTCGCTACCGCCCGCCACTACGGCCTGCTGGCCGGCATTCGCTACGCCGAACCCTTCGTGCAGCGCGAGATAGCCTGCGTCACGGACCTCATGACCCTCCCCGTGCAGAGCATCTAAACCTGCGCGCCTCCGCCATGGGAACGTAGACACGACCAGCCTCCTTCGCCAGCATTGCCGCACATCCGCAACCAAAAACTTTCCACTTCACCTTCAGTCAATTTACTCTACGCCTTCACTAATCCCGAAGGCGGCCGATCCCCAGACGCAGTGGCCCAGCTCTTGTTCGGCTTCGGCCCCATCTTGAAGTGCAGTCTGCCCCCGGCCACAATATCGGCATGCGTAAACCAGGAGCGAGTCAGCGGCTTCCCATTCAACTCCACACTTTGCACGTACATATTCTTCTCGGAATTATTCTCGGCGACAATCGTGAACGTAGTGCCTTTTTCCGCGTTCCGCAGCGTGGCGTGATTCACCAGAGGACTGCCGATCACATACACCCCCGTAACCGCGTTCACCGGATAAAAGCCCATCGCCGCAAAGTTGAACCACGTGGAGATCTGACCGCAATCGTCGTTGCCGGGTACGCCCTGCGGCGTGTTCCTATAAAGCCGCGCTACCTCCCGCACTCGCTCCTGCGTCTTCCACGGCGCGCCCGCAAAGTTGTACAGATACGGAATATGATTGCTCGGCTCATTGCCCTGCGCATCCTGGCCCACCATCCCACTGATGTCCGGAGGCGAATCCAGCACATTGGAGCCTGCGGCGAACAGCGCATCCAGCTTCTCGATGAACGGCTGATCTCCCCCAAACAAGTCAATCAGCCCCTGCACATCCTGCATCACGTTGAACGTGGCCTGCCACGCATCCGACTCGGTGAAATCCTCCCAGTACTCGCGATCCGGGACAAATGGCTCTCGCCAACTGCCATCCGCATTCTTGGCCCGCATGAACCCCGTTCCGGAATCAAACAGGTTCTTGTAATTCTGCGCCAGTTTGTAGAACATCGCAGAGTCCTCTTTCCTGCCCAGCAACTCCGCCATGGCGCCCACACACCAGTAGTCGTAGGCAAAGTCCAGCGTGCGTGAAACCGACTGCCGCTGCGGACCAGCCGCTACATAACCCAGACTGCGGAACTGCTCCTGCAACGCCTTGTTGTCGTTGGCCGTCGCGCCTACCAGCGCCGTGTCGCGCATGGCTGCATAGGCAGCCTCTACATCAAAGTCGCGCAGTCCGCGTGTGTAGGCCCCCACAATCAGTCCCACCACATGGAACCCGGTCATGCACCAGGTCTCATTCCCCCAAAGCGGCCACACCGGCAGGGAGTGCTGCCCCAGTTGGCGATAGTCCGCCAGCATCGTCTGCACAATGTCGGCGATGCGCTGCGGCTGCATCAGCATCAGAAACGGAAACTCCCCGCGGTAAATGTCCCAGATGGAGAGCGTCGTATACTTCGTAAACCCAGGGTTCGGATAATTCCGCTGATCCTGCCCACGGTAGCTTCCATCCACATTGTTGAACGTCGCCGGAGCCACCAGACCGTGATAAGCCGCCGTCGCGAAGCTTTGTTGCATCGCCGCGTCGGGCAGATTCGCCCTCAACACCCCGAGCGCCTTGCTCCAGGCCTGCTGATTGCTGCTCCGCAGCGCGTCGAAATCCCAGTGCGGAATCTCCGCCGCCAGATTCTTCGCCGCTCCCTCCACCGTGGTGCCAGAGATTCCCACCCGCACCGTAAGAGGCCCGCTCAGTGCCTCCGGCGTCAGAATGGCCCGAATCTCCTTGCCAGAGATCCGATCGCCCACCGCAGCCGAACGTACCGAACCATCTACCTGGACCTCAACCGACGCGAACGGCTGCGAGAGCTCCATCACAAAGAAAACATGCTTGTCCGCCGCCCATCCATGCGTGGAACGCACCCCAGAGATCCTCGTCGCGCTCTCGAAGTGCATCTCAGCCGCGTACACCGTGCAGCCGATCCCATGCACCAGATCCACCATCAGGCCGCAGCGGCCGGCCGGCACGGAAGCTCCTCTTCCGCTGCCCGCGGCCTTTGCGGAACCGGATGCGCCACCCTCGCTTGCCTTCACTCCGTGCGCCTCGCGCGCCGCAGGATAACCATAGCGGTGCATCGCGCAGCGCGTGGTCGCGGTCATCTCGGCTTCCACATCCGGCGTATCCAGATGAACCGAGTAGTAGCCCGGCTGCGCCGTCTCGCGGTGGTGGGAGAACGCCGACCGGTAGCCACGCTCCGACGCGTCAAAGACCCAGCCCGAGTTCTCTCCCAGTGCGCCGGCCTGCATCTCGGCCTCTTCGCCCGGCGTCCCGGGATTCCAGCTCCAGTTCCGGCCCTCCACCAGCGGCATCAGCAGCACATCGCCCAGATCTGACGCACCGGTACCCTGCAGATGCGTGTGGCTGAAGCCCAGGATAAAGTCGTCGCCATAGTGGTAGCCAGAACAATGGTCCCACCCCGTGATGTCCCACTGCTGATTCCACTTCGGCTCTGGAGATCCGCTGCTATCCGGGCTCACCTGCACCATCCCAAAGGGAGCCACAGCGCCCGGGAACATATGCCCGTGCCATCCCGTGCCAATCATGGGCAGTACGCCTTCGAGCGTTCCCTCCGCGGCCGTCCCGGTAGCTCCCCCCGTCTGCTGGGCGTTCGCCAGTCGATGCGTAGGCGTCATCGCGCCTGCCGTCAATACGGCACAGGTCTTTAGGAACTCTCTTCTGCGCATATACGTCTCTCCTCGAGGTTGGGTCTCTGCGTGGTCACCCACCGGAGTTCAGCGTCGGCTGGCCGGCAGGGTAGCAACGGTATCGTTACCATCTTACAGCGATGGAATCATCGCCTTGGCTCATCTCCCCCATAGAATCACATCCATGCATACACAAACCCTGCTCCTGCTCGCAACCCAGGCTGGACTTGCGCCTACCCCCCCTCGGCGCAGCCCGGGCCTCTGCAAGTCCCTCGCCGCGGGCGTCCGCGCCCACCCTGGGCAAGAATCTCCGGCTTCCTCAATGCCGCCCTCCAGCCCAAATCTTCCTCCGGAAGGCATCGATCTCTGCCGCGGAGAGGACCGCACGCACAGCCGAACCTCCTGTTCCTCCCGCGCATGGATTCGAGCCGGGTTCCTCACAGCCGCCGGGCCACAAACGCTGCCAGTTCCGGGCTGCAATAGTCCGGAGCTACAAACTCAAATCTCGGCTTGCCCTCCAGCAACCGCATGCAGACCCCTCCCCATATCTCCTGCAAGGCCGCGCCCCGGGGAACGATCAGAGCATCCACACGATCCAGGTAGCGTAGCGCCGAGCCCTTGAAGTCGCTCCGCGAAGGATCCAGCACGGTCAGCGCCAGATCCGGCTGGAGAAATCGCAGCACGCTGTTCGACTCCACAATCGCGTTCTCCGCCTCGGCCAGAAGCAATCGGATCTCCGCCATCGCCTCGCCCAGTTCCCCCTGGCGCGTTCGCACCCAGAAGCACCTCTCCGCCCCGGCAGCAAGAAATCGCGCCGTGTCCGTCCCGCTCGCCATGTCTCGCTCCTCGCTCACAGCGGCTTCGTGGCGCGCTCTCTGGCAGGCGCAGGGCTCTCCATGGGCGGTACACACTCCATGCCCATACTGCGTGATCTTGATCGCTGTCCAGCGCCCCTCCGGCAGCGCCGCAATCAGCCCAGCCACCACGCTGGTCTTACCGATGTTCCGCGTATGCCCGCCAACCACCACAATTGCCACAGCACCCTCAATAGAAGCCTTTCCGGCACGCACACCCACCCTACGGGATTGCGTAACGGAAGAGCGATCTGTGCCCCCCACACCCCCACAACACGTCTACTCCCGCTCTCTCAGCCTTCGCACCCGGGCGATCGCCTTCAAGTAATCCTTCAATGGTTCAGCCGGAACTCCCATAAACATCTGCCCCGGCCCCACCACATGCTTACCCGGAAACACCCCCGAAGCCCCGCCCAGAATCACCCCAGGACCGATATGCACATGGTCACCCAACCCCACCTGTCCGGCCAGCACAGCTCCGTCCTCCACGATGCACGACCCGGAGATCCCTACCTGCGAGGCCATCAGCACATTCTTCCCAATCCGGCAGTTGTGGCCAATATGCACCTGATCATCGATCTTCGTCCCCCGCCCAATCCTGGTCTCTCCCAGCGCCCCGCGGTCAATCGTCGTATTCGCGCCAATCTCTACATCGTCTTCGATCACCAGCCGGCCCTGCTGCGGAAACAGCAAATGCTCTCCAGTCTGCGGGTTGCGCGCATAACCGAATCCTGTCGCTCCCAGCACAGCTCCCGCCTGCACCACCACCCGGCTTCCTACCTCCACCCCTTCCAGAATCACCGCTCCCGCCGCAACCTCCACATCGTCGCCCAGGGTCACCCCGGCCTCGATCACCGCCCGCGCTCCTACCTTCACCCGCTCGCCCAGCCGTGCCGAAGCATCCACCACCGCCGACGGGTGAACCTCGCTGCCCGTCCGCTCCTCGCGCAAGGCTCTGCCGCAAAGCGCAAAGGCATAGCGAGCGTCTTTCACCACCAGCAGCCGCGGGTCAACCCCGCCCGC
>DAHXNO010000130.1 GCA_027365345.1 Granulicella sp. | reverse complement strand
GGCGCTGGCGTCAGCCAGTGATGAACACCTGGCGAAGCTCTGGCCGTTCTCTTTTGGCGCGCAGACCATCCTGAACGAGCCACGCTCCAAAACCTACAAGCTGCTTTTCCTGAACCACATGATCCACCACACCGCCCAACTGGGCGTCTACCTGCGGTTGAACGATATTCCAGTGCCCGCACTGTATGGACCGTCAGCGGATGAGCAGTGGGGAATGCGGAAATAAGCGAAATGGAAGTGGATGCCTCCCAGAGCTTCGGCCGGAGCGCAAAGACCGCAGCTAGCCTGCCTTCTCGCTCAGTTCCGCCCAACGCTGGTAGATTGCGTCGTGTTCGGCCCGAGCAGCGTTCATCTCTGCCAGCGCCTCGGTGAGCGCAACCGGGTTCGTGACGACGGCCGGATCTTCCAGCCTCTTGCTCGCTGCTGTGAGCCGGTGGTCTGCCTTGTCAACGCGCTCCTCCATACCGTCGAACTCCCGCTGCTCCAGATAGGAGAGTTTCTTGCGGCTCGGCGCAGACGAGGAGGCCGACGCTGCGGCGGTGTTCAATGGCAGCTCCGTGCCCTGCTGCGCAGGCTCGGCGTCCGCACCGCCAGATTCTTCCTCCCTCCACTGTTCCCATTGCCTGTAGTCGGCAAAGATCCGCGCCTGGCCGCGTCCATCCAGTCCCAGCACGATGTTGGAGACGCGATCCAGCAGATAACGGTCATGCGTCACCAGCACCAAAGCCCCCTTGAACTCAAGCAGTGCCTCCTCCAGAATCTCCAGCGTGGGTATATCCAGGTCGTTGGTCGGCTCGTCGAGCATGAGGACATCGGCTGGCTGCAGCATCAGCCGCGCGATCAGCACCCGGCCACGCTCACCGCCGCTCAAACGTTCCACAGGCTGGTTCAATTGGTCGCCAGTGAACAGAAACCTGGCCGCATAACTGGCTACATGGACCACACGGTCCTGGTAGACCACTGCATCGGAGTCCGGAGCTAATGCCCGCCGCAGAGTGAGTGAGGGGTCAATCTCGCGCATCTGTGAAAAGTAGACCGTGCGCAGGCCCTGGGCACGCTTGATCTCGCCGCCCGCAATCGGGATTTCTCCGGAGATAGCGCGCAGGATGGTCGTCTTGCCGCTGCCATTGGGGCCTACCAAGCCGAGCTTCATGCCGTTGGTCACGCTAAAGCTGACTGCGCGCACAATCTCCCGCCCGCCCAGAGCGATACTCACATCGTTCAGGGCGATCAACCTCCGGGTCTGACGGTCGGTTGCTGCGAACTCGATTCCCGCGGTTGCTGTGCGGGTGCGGGCGTCCACGTCAGCGAGCTTGCCGATCAGCTCCTGGGCGTTGTCGATGCGCGCCTTGGCTTTGGTGGCCCGCGCTTTGGGCCCGCGCCGCAGCCACTCAATCTCTGTTTTGACGCGATTGCGCAGGCTCTCCTGCATCCTGCTCTGGGCCTCCTGGTACTGCTCGCGTCCCTCCAGAAACCTGGAGTAGCTGCCACGCACCCGCAGAATGCCCTCAGCATAAAGCCGATTCAACTCCACGACCTCGCTGGCTACGTTCTCCAGGAAGTAGCGGTCATGCGAAACCACCACGCAGGCAAAACGGGCTGTCCGAAGCACGCCCTCCAACCACTCAATTCCTTCCAGGTCCAGGTGGTTGGTCGGCTCGTCGAGCAACAAGACATCGGGGTCAGTCACCATGGCCTCGGCGATGGCCAAACGCTTGCGCCAACCGCCGGAGAGGCTAGCTGCTGCGGCGTCCATGTGATTGGCTGTGGCCGCGCCCTGATCCGCAAAGCCGGCGCGTCCCAGCGTCTCGCGTAACCGTCCCTCCATCTCTTCACTTCCGAAGCTGGAGTAGGCCGAGTTCTCCGCACCCCGCAGGGCTGATTCCAAAACACCGCGCACCGTAAGTCCCGCGGCGAACTCGGAGATCTGGCGAACGTAGCCAACCCGGGCTCGACGGCGCACAGAAACCTCTCCGCGATCCGGCTCGACTTCACCGGCAAGCACCGCCAGCAGCGTAGACTTCCCAGCCCCGTTCGGGCCGATGAGGCCAATGCGGTCGCCTTCATTTACCGCAAAGCAGATGTCTTCAAACAGGGGTGTCGCCCCAAAGCGTTTCGAGACGCCTTGAGCATTCAGAATCGGCGGCATGGCTTCAGTTTACCGGTTCTGCCGGCGGGGCACTGCATAGCGGCTGATCGCCAGCAACGGAGGAAGCGGCGGAAGCTCTACTCCAGATCGAAGTCACGCAGCGGCTTGCCCGTCAGCGGCGACTCCTTGGCCTTCTTCACCGCCTCAGCAAACTTCTTCGCCATCACGTCTTCTTTGTTCTTTTCCGCCTGAACGGATTGGGCAAAGATCGACTCACGTCGTGCGTCCTGCTCCTTGAGCGCCCGGGCCGCTGCGCTCAGGTCCTCGAAGGTCTTCTTGCGCGGCGCCGGCGTGTGCGCGATCACCGTACGGCTGATCGGGTCTACCTTCAACATTCCACCACAATCCGGGCACATCACCTCAAATGGCTCATCGCTCAATCCCATGACACACAACCTCAGCTAACGATTGTACGGCGGCGGAACATACCTGTAGGAGAAGCGTGGAGTATCGCGCAGCGCCCAGATGAGGGCCACCACCCAGCCAATCAGGGTCCAGCCAAAGAACAGGTTAACCAGAAAGATCCACCAGAAGTTGTTCGCGTGGCGGGAGCCAGCGACGAAGGTGGGCAAAAAGTGAAGAAGGAGCGCCACCACGCCGATCAGGATCAGCAACAGAAGCGGTAATCCCAAAAGAAAGGCCATACCTCCAAGTATCGCTTGGCGCTCACCGTATGTACATAGGAATCAGAGGTATACCACCTGATGTCCGGCACGCTCCCCAGCCGCATGGCGAATCAGCAACGCGGGCAGATCCTCGCCATAGCGGGCCAGGAACCAGACTCCTGCGATTAGCCGCTCCTGCAGATGGCCCTCCGGGTATAGGTTCAGCATGAGGGCCAGCGCATGTTTGCTCAGCGACGACTGCTTCTGAACCTCAAAGTTCGCAATCATGCGGCGCAGGCGGTTCATCTGGTAGAGCATCTTGCTGGCCGAGACGTCTGCGGCGCGGCCAAGGTCAGCGCTGAGCGACGCCATGTAGCTGGTAAGCGCCCTCAATTCGGTCTCCAATGAGTTGCCGGCGGCGGCTACTCTTCGCTTACCCTCGATCGGCATGGCGCGGGCGCCCAGGCGTTGGGCTAGCTCTGTAGCCGTCTTCGCCGCCAGCACCTGAGGAAGCGTCAACTCATGGGCGGCCAGCGTTTTCGCCATGGCAGGCTCAACCAGCGTGGCCATCATCCTCGGCAGCACAGGGGTTACCCTGCGCAGGATGTTACGGTAGAGCACCTCAGACTGAGCAAAGTACGCCACTTCCGCAGGGCCGCCGACATAGGCTGCGGTAGGTAGAATCGCATCCTGAAAGACGGGCCGCAGCAGGGCGTTGGGACTCAGCCTTTCCGGCTCCGTGAAGAGAACTTCAAGCAGCTCCGCGGTGGTATAGCTCCTTGATCCCGCCCTCCACTCACCCTTGGCGGAACGGCGGAGAGGCAACCGAGCGCCGGTCTCGGGGTCCAGCAGGAAGAGGAGCGAATGGTCCGCCGTAACCAGCACCTGGGCGTGATACCCGGCTGCCTGCAACTCCTGAGAGCGGTTCAGCAGCGCCTCCCACAGCTCATCGGCCCGCTCCAACGCTGCGCGGAGCACGCTCCCGCCCATGGCGTGGAAGCTCCGCGAACTGGCGTCCATCACCACCAACCCCTGAGCGGCAAAGATCTGCGACAGCAGCCTGCCGAAGGCGGAGGCCATGGTCGCTCCCGGAGCATAACACAGGCGCAATTGGTCGCATAGGGGCGCCCAGCCCAGCAACTCGCATGCCCGGTCCAGCACGGATTCAAGCCTCTTGAGACCCGATGCTCCGCCACCCTCCACGTGCAGCGCTCCCACGGGAACCGGGCGGCCGGGCTGCAGCTCAAGCCGCAGCGTTTCCACCCTTGCCCGCTCCCTGGTTCCAGTGAGAAATGTCGCCTGATCGGCCTCGGCCAGGTCGTGATCCTCGCTGGCCATCCAGAAGATGGGGACATGCTTTCGGCCACTGGCCTGGGTGGCGTCCTGCGCCTTCCGAATGGCCGTGGCAGCCTTCAGCAGCGTCATCAGCGGTCCGCCAAAGAGCGCCACCTGCTGGCCAGTAACCACAGCGGCTGCTCCCTGGCGCAGGCTCTCGATGTTCGCAAGCGCCGCTGGACCCGCAGCGAAGCCGTGCGCCTGCGCAGCAAGCGCCTCCGCCAGACGAATCCGTTGTTCGTCCCGCAGCACAGGGGAGGAACTCGCCCACTGCATGGAGTGCGGATCGGCTGGATACCAGCGGCGCAGGTTCGCCGGATCCAAAGAAGGAGACATCTCCATGAAGCCGCGAAATAGCGCCGTCATGCCGGGCAGCGTCGAAATGGGGTAGCACTCTGTGTCCATGAAGGCTCTGTCTAATCTCTTTAGTTTCTCATCCTGAGACTCTTTGGATGTATTTGCGGCCAGACCGATGCACCGAATACGGATTCGTGCCCTTGACCACGGTGAAGGCAGGCTGACCGGTCGGCGAGGAAGGCAGATTCCAACAGCGCCAGAGTCAGGCTCGCGGCTTCACCCTCGAGTTCGCGCGTCCCCTTGCCGGTCTTCTGCGCCACGCACCTCCCGGGGTCGTGTACCTTAAGTTTTATGGCACGCACATCCAAGCAGACATCTTTTCGCACGCACTCCTCCCCGGCCTCCAGCCGCAGAGCATCCGCAGGCCGGACGCAAAAACGCACCCCGAAGACATCGCCAGCCTCCCGTCCGTTTAAGCTCACGGGGCGTGGCCAGACCGTCTCCTCCAAGACCGTATATTCCAGCAAAACTTTCTGGGTGACACAAGATGAGGTGCGGGAACCATGCGGCGTAGAGGCCACCCGCGAGGTGATCCGACACAATGGCTCGGTGGTGGTGCTGGCCGTGGACAAGGAAACCAACCCAAAGGACCCTGGCATTCTGCTGATCCGTCAGTATCGGCACGCCGCCGGTAAGATCCTGATCGAGTTGCCCGCTGGACGCATTGAGCCGGGAGAAAAGCTGATCCCGGCCGGAAAGCGGGAACTGCTGGAAGAAACTGGCTACCGTGCCCGGCGCTGGTCTCGCCACGCGAACTACTATGCCAGCCCCGGCTTCCTCACCGAGACCATGACCATCCTGCTGGCCGAAGGGCTCAGTCAGGGAGAGGCCGAACCCGAGGAGGATGAAAAGATCGAGGTGCAGATGACGCCTCTGTCGGAGGTGATCCGTCTGATCCACTCCGGCAAGATCGAAGACGGGAAGACGCTGATCGGCGTTCTTCTCTATCACTCCCTGCATGGTGGCAAACCGCAAGCCGGCGGCAAAAAATCCCGTCTCCCAACCGGCCGTTGAATTTGTCTCCTGCGCTTGCGGTAACGCTATCTTCTGAAAACACTTATTCGCTTTCTGCTGGAATGCTGCGGGGAGCGGCCGAACGCCGGGTGCATAGAAATTTTCAATTCCCGCAGGATCCATACCGCCTATCGCCTCCAAGATGCGTCTTACTAGATAACTTCCGCCCAAGCGGTAAGGATATTTCGAACATGGTAAGGGTACCCATGGCACAGTACAAAGGCACGGTGAAGTGGTTCAATAATGCAAAGGGTTACGGATTTCTGGGGCGCGAGGACGGCCCCGATGTCTTCGTACACTACAGTTCGATCAAGTTGGATGGGTATAAAACACTGAAAGAAGGCGATGAAGTGGAGTTCGATGTGATTCAGGGAACAAAGGGACCGCAGGCTGATCAGGTGGTCCGCACCAAGACCGGCTAAAGCAGATTGAGGCGCCTTCGTCGATCTGGCATCGCCTGTGGAAGATGGCGGAGGCAGCCGCTTTGGCTAGAGGAACCCGAGGGGGTTCTGCATCCTCATTCAGCCCCACCCAAAAACTCTTTCAGCATGGGTTCGTGTCTTGGGCTACGAACGTTCTGCCCTGATGGACGAACCCATCCTGTATAGAGCCGCCTTCCGTAGACCGTCCATCTTACAATCGAAGAGACAACTCCGGCTCCTGCACTCCTTCCATGTGACTGCCGGGACCTTTGATTCTTTATGGACAACGTGACCATTGCCCGGATGCTGGAAGAGACGGCAGCTCTTTTGGAGATCGACGCGGGCGATCCATTTCGTATTCGCTCCTACCGGCGTGCTGCCGAGGCGGTCGACCAGCAGACGACGCAACTGGAGACCCTTGCGGCCAAGGATGCCGATCCCAAGGCTTTGCTCGCCATTCCGGGCATCGGCAAAGGGATGGCGACAAACATTCGCGACATCGTAGTTACGGGAACCTTTCCGCTGCGGGATGAGTTGCTCGAACGGTACAAACCATCCATCCTGGAGCTGCTCCGGCTGCCTGGAATGGGTCCCAAGACCGTTGCCCTTGTATTCTCTGCCCTTGGCATTACAGAGATCGATGCTCTGGAGCAGGCGGCCAAACGCGGGGACCTGCTGCACCTGCCGCGCATGGGGCAAAAGTTTACCGATAAGCTGCTCAAGGGCATCGAAGACTATCGCAAGAACTCCTCGCGCTTCCGCATCGATGTTGCGCGAGACTATGCGGAACGCATCCGTGAGTGGATCGGTGCGTTTCCAGGCATTGAGACCATTACCCCCGCCGGCTCCCTGCGCCGTGGCCGGGAGACGGTGGGCGACCTGGATCTGCTGGTCACCGGGCCGGCCTGCGAACCGGATGTGGTGGCTGAGGCGGCGCAGCACGTCGCGTCGCTGCCTCTGATTGAGAGACTGCTTGCCAAAGGGCAGAACAAGGTCAGCTTCACCCTGCACAACGGCCTCCAGGTCGATGTGCGGCTGCTGCCGCGCTCCAGTTACGGAGCCGCGCTGCAGTACTTTACCGGATCCAAGATGCACAACGTGGCGCTGCGCCAGCGCGCCATCAAGCGTGGTCTAACCCTGAGTGAGTATGCCCTGCTACGGCTGGAAGATAACGTTGTGGCCGCTTCCCAGAGCGAGCAGGAGATCTATCACGCGCTGGGACTCGACTTCATCCCTCCTGAACTACGCGAGAACAACGGCGAACTAGAGGCTGCGGAGTCCCATACACTGCCCAGGCTCATCGAGCGCTCGGAGGTCCGAGGCGACCTCCACATGCATACCACCGAATCCGACGGACGCAACTCCATCCGAGAGATGGCTGAAGCCGCCATTGAGCGTGGCCTGGACTACATCGCCATCACCGACCACTCCAAAAACCTGGCCATGACCCATGGCATGGATGACGCGCGCACGTTGGCTCATGCGCGGCGCATCCGCCAGGCATCCATCGATCTGGCCGAAGAGTTCGCTGCAGGCCGCGGGCCGCAGTGGGAACGCTATCAGCGGCTACTTCGCAACCATGCCGCGCAGCTCCATTCGCCCGTGCAACCTGAGCCAGAGGCGCACAAGCCCACCACTGCCTTCCGCATCCTCGCCGGCGTGGAGGTGGACATCCTCATGGATGGTACGCTCGATCTCTCGGACGAGACGCTCGCGGGGTTAGATATCGTCGTTGCGAGCGTCCACTCCGGCTTCAACCAAACGGGTGAAGAGATCACCGCACGAGTGCTGCGGGCCATCGAGAATCCGCACGTGCACATCCTCGGTCATCCCACCGGACGAAAGGTGCTCGGACGAGAGCCTTACAAGATCGATGTCGCCCGGCTGCTGGAGGCTTGCGCTCGAGCGGGAGTGGCCGTCGAACACAACTCGCAGCCGGAACGGTCAGACCTGAGTGACCTGAATCTAAGGCTGGCGCAGCAACTCGGTTGCAAGATTGTAGTGAATACGGACGCGCATGCCACGACGCAGCTTGACCATCTAGCCGGCGGCGTGGTGCAACTCCGTCGCGCGTGGCTCCGCGCCTCGGACGTGCTCAATACGCGTCCGGTCGAACGGTTGCTTGCCGGACTGCGCGGAACGCCGGCCGGCTCCCTGTCCGAAGGATAGAGCCAGGACGCTTTCGCGTCAGCTCACCCGGAAGCGTCTTGCCATGCGGCCGTGCGGCGGGGCTTTGTGTGGGTACGGCCCACACGGGGGTGAGGCTCGACATCGCGCCTGCGGCGATCTTCTTCTATTCTGGGGGAAGAATGCTCGCATCGGAACTCCATCTTGGTCCGCCTCAGGACAGAAATCGAATCCTCCCAAAGCTGGTGGCCGCGGCAACCATCATGACCATCCTTGGCGCTGTGGCCTATCGCCTGAATCCGCAGAAGACGCCGGTGGTCAGCATCCAAAAGGTGGAGGTCTTTGCACCTCACACCGAAATGGCCACACCGCTCCGAGCGTTTCACGTCCTCGGCTCAGCCCCGGAGTCGGAAGATGACGTCTATGCCGTCGCGACCCTCGCAATCACCAACAGAATGCGGGCGCCTGTCTTTGTGGACGGAGCCTCTGCAACCATGACCGCCAAAGACGGCTCCACGGTGGAAGCGACCGTAGTCGCCCCCGTCGATCTGCCCAGGCTGGAGAAGATCTTTCCCCAGACCCTCCCTATGGTCACCCCGCCCCAGGCGCCTCCGCTTCGCTTTGAAGATGCGATCCCTCCCGGAACGACACGCATCGGAACCGTGGTGCTCCTGTTCCCACGCACCTCTGCCGCAGCCTGGCAGGCAAAGAGATTCGCAACGCTCAGGGTACGGTTGCTCCATCAGGCGGCGCCCATCACCGTCACCTTCCGCTGACGAATCGCCCTGAAAGCCAACGGGGCTGCGCAAAGGGAATGCGCAGCCCCGCTATCGCTTTAGGCCCGATCCCTATGGAACCGTAATCGGCTGCGGTGCGCTCTTCGGTGTGCTCAGATACCCGGTCACCGTCTTCTTGGTCATTTCGTTCACGACGATCTCAAAGAGCTGCGGCGTCTTGCCAGAGTAAAACTGGATTGGCTCATCAATGTTGCGGTCTCGCTTCTCAATATTCCGGTCGTCTGAACTGACGATCAGGGTAAACTTGGAGCGCTTCGCGTCCACCTTCCGCAGCTTGATCTTGATGGTGCCGACATTCTTCGCCGGCGCTCCTTTGGTCAAGGTGAACTCGTAATAGTTACGATCGCCCTGGTGCTCCAGTTCGACAAGCTCCGAGTGGTTCTTCGCGATCAGGCCGCTCATCACGCCGGCATCGCCTATCGCCCTTGTCAGTTGCGTCTTGGTCGCAGCTAGATCCGCCTGGGTGTTGGCCACATCGGTCTTCACGCCGCCCACATCCGTCTTCACGTTGGAGACATCGCTCTGCACCGCGCCAACCTGAGCCTCGGTCGCCCTTTGCTCACGCGCCAGCCTCGCGGTGGTGATCAGAGCTCTGCGCTGCTCGGCAACCAGTTCGTTGGACTTATCCTGAAGCTGCTGCTGGGTAAGGCCCACACTCTGCGCCAGAGCATCGCCCTGCGCCTTCATCCGCTCGTTCGTGTCATCGATCTTCTGTGACAACGCAAGGTTCTGGCGAGCGGCCGCGTCCAGCTTTGACTCCGCAGTTGCAAGGCGCGCTTGCAGGGTAAAGCTCCAAGCGATGCCTCCGATTGCAACCATGAGCGCCAAAACGGCCACGATCGCAAGCCATGTCGCCGGCGCCTGTGCCCCATGCCCTTCATGGTGCGTTGCTCCTTCTTCCCTGTCATCTAAAAGACTCATCCGATTTCTCCCGCCTCCTTATGTATGTCTATTGTTGCTCCGCGCAGCGATGCAACGTAAGATGCAGATTGGCCAAGCGTGTTGCCCACAGGTATCCATCTTCATATATCGTTGGACGATATACGTTCCTTTGAGCCATCACCAGCATCGTATAGAGTGTATGCGTCTCCAGAACTCTTGTACCGACTCAAGCTCAGGTAGAGCGCGCGATGTTGTCATCCTTGGCGCGGGATTGATTGGGCTGGCAACAGCCTTGGAGTTAGCCGATCGCGGAGCCTGCGTAACTGTGATCGAGCGTGGGCGGAGTCTTGCTGCTGCCTCCACTGCGGCTGCCGGCATGCTGGCCGCTGAAGACCCGTGTAACCAAGAGAGTCTTCGGGATCTTTCCCAGCTCAGCATCGAACGTTACCCTGGGTTCCTGCGCCGAATCGAAGAGCTCTCTGGCGTCCAGGTTCCCTTCCAGACGGAGACGACGCTCCAGTACATGGCCGGCGGCCCAGCCCTTCGGCTCCACGAGCGGTCCATCGACCCCCGCCAGCTTGCGGCCGCGCTATTGGCGGCCATCCGCTCTACGTCTATTCGGCTGTTGGAGACCACCCGAGTCTCCGCGATCCGCTCGGGCACGCACGGCAGCAAGGTTCTTCTGGAAGACGGTTCTTCCATCTCCGCCGATACGATCGTTTACGCAACGGGGGCCTGGACCGCTGAGACATCAGAACATCTCGACGGGGTACCGCTGTCCGTGACTCCCCGCAAGGGTCAGATGATGCGCGTCCGCATCCCGCCGTCGCATCCACTCCATGAGGTGCATCGAAGCGAAAGGGTGTATATCGTTCCCCGCATCCACGGCCCACAGGCCGGGACGGCGGTCATCGGCGCCACGATTGAAGAAGCTGGTTTCGATACAACCGTGCATGCATCCGATCTCGACGGGCTGCGTGCTCTGGCTGCGGCACTGATCCCCTGGCTGGGCCCAGCCGATGAGGCTCCCGCGGTTGAATCCTGGGCAGGACTTCGCCCGGCGACACCGGACCTGCTGCCCATGCTCGGAGCAGGCCGGCGCTCGGGCCAATTCGTTGCCACCGGACACTACCGCAACGGCATCTTGCTCGCTCCGGCAACCGCCGTGGTGATGGCGGATCTGGTAGAGGGTAAGCCGCCCGCCGCAGATCTCTCGGCTTTCTCACCGCTTCGTTTCCCCACCGCATCCTAGCAAGCTGCCCTCTGGCCACAAACAGATCTCTAGCTCAACAGAGTTTTGGTAGGCGCTGCGCCGTCCGTCCTGGCGAAGACGCCGAACCGTATCTGGGTCCGCAGCCCACCGCGAAAAGCTGCCGCCCTGCTCCTCCACATCGCTTCAAGGCAGAGGAAAGATTGGCTCAACTTCAGCCTTCAGCCTTGATCTCCACGCACGAATGGCTCTGGCCGATTGCAGCCAGAGCCATTCGATAGACCTGATTCACCGCAATCTAGGCTAGCTCTTGCATCAACCCAGCCAGAACCTCAGGGCCTGGACGAACACGAGACTCAGAGAGGAGCGCCAGCGGTTCGTCCACCGTATTCAGGTGTGTCACAAAATCCATTTCATCTGTCTTTACATAGAAGATGCCGGTAAGGACCTCTCCTCGATCGTGAGCGTCGATCAGCATGCTGACGGCGCCTGTCTTGCTTGTGGGAGCGTACTCTTCATGGAGCTTGCGCAGACGCAGATGCGAGCCGTCGTGCAGTTGCACATCAACAGTGGTGTTGGGATCGTAATCCACATTAATCTCTTCGAACGGAGCGATAAAGCCTGCTTCGTTGACTGCCTCATCATGCTCCTTAATGTACTTGTAGCTCTTTGTGGAGCCCTCATGATCGTTGAAGGTGACACAAGGGGAGATGATGTCCAGCAGGACCGTGCCCTTGTGCGCAATCGCCGCCTTGAGCATCGTAGCGAGTTGCTTCTTGTCCCCGGAAAACGACCGGCCTACAAACGTAGCGCCAACCTGAATTGCGAGCGCGCAAATATCGAGCGGCTGCATCTCATTCACTACGCCCGTCTTCAGCTTCGAACCAAGATCGGCCGTCGCGGAAAACTGCCCCTTGGTCAGACCGTACACTCCATTGTCTTCAACGATGTAAATGATAGGCAGATTGCGGTGCAACAAGTGCATGAACTGCCCCAGGCCGATGGAGGCCGTATCTCCATCTCCGCTGATACCAACCGCTCGCATGGTCTTGTTGGCCAGCAGCGCTCCAGTCGCCACGGACGGCATGCGCCCATGCACAGAGTTGAAACTGAAGGAACGAGACATGAAGTACGCCGGCGTTTTGGAAGAACAACCTATACCGCTGATCTTCATCAACTGCTCTGGTGGAACTCCCATCTCAAAGAAGGCCTCCGTCAATCGCTCGGAGATGGCATTATGACCGCAACCGGCGCAGAGGGTAGACTTGCCGCCACGGTAGTCCAGGATCTCCAGGCCGATAACGTTGGTCCGAGCGGGTGCGGATGGAACGGGTGATGTCGCCATGATTACTTCTGTTCTCCTTCATAGGTGGTAATGGCCTCTGTGATGACGCGTGCTTCAATCGGCAGACCGGCAAAATACCGGACCGGGCGCAGCTTGGGAGCCTCGAAGGCATCCAAGTCCGTCTTCAGCAGGTTCATCATCTGACCATCACGGTTCTGCTCTACCACGTAGATTGTCTCGTGTTGAGCGACAAAGTCATTCACCTCCTGCGAGAATGGATAAGCCCGTAGACGCAGGTAGTCGGTTTCGATCCCGGCTTCGCGCCGTAACTGGTCCTGGCTCTCCAACACGGCAGGATCGCTGCTACCGAAGGCAATGATGCCGATCTTCTCCTGGCCCGTGCCGTTCAGTACGGGCTTGGGGACCATGGTTTTGGCCGTTTCGAACTTGCGCACCAGGCGCTCCATGTTGGCCACATAATCCTCTGGCCTCTCCGAGTACTGGGCCTTTTCATTCCTTCCCGTGCCACGGGTAAAATAAGCCGCCTTCGGATGGTTCGTCCCCGGCAGGGTTCGGTAGGGTATGGCATCGCCATCGACGTCCTTATAGCGGGCAAAACCTCCGAGCTCCTCCAATTGCCTGGCATCCAACACTTTTCCTCGGTTGATCGGCTTCTTGGGATACTCGAATGGATCGGACATCCAGTTGTTCATGCCCATATCCAGATCGGAGAGCACAAACACAGGAGTCTGCAGCATCTCCGCGAGGTCGAACGCCTCAATGGCATGCTCAAAGCACTCCCGAACGGAGCCTGGAAGCAGCATCACTTGCTTGGTATCCCCGTGAGAGAGCCCGGAGACGAACGCAATATCGCATTGCTGGGTCCGGGTAGGCAGTCCAGTTGAAGGGCCTGTCCGTTGCACGTCAAAGATCACGCCCGGAATCTCGGCAAAGTATCCTAACCCGGCAAACTCCGCCATCAACGAGATCCCTGGCCCAGAGGTCGATGTCATGGCGCGCGCTCCGCCCCATCCTGCCCCAAGCACCATGCCGATGGCCGCCAGCTCATCCTCAGCCTGCACAATGGCAAAGGTAGCCTTGCCATCCTTTTCCACACGGTGCTTCTTCATGTACTTGATCAGATCTTCGGCCAGACTGGTGGCCGGAGTGATCGGATACCAGGCCACCACAGTCACACCGGCAAACATCGCCCCCAAGGCGCAGGCCGAGTTTCCGTCGATGATGATCTTGCCTTGGGTAGCATTCATCGGCTCGATGGTCAGCCCATCCTGCTTGGTCAACGAGTTGGCGGCATAGTCAAAGCCAAGCTGAACCGCTTTCCAGTTCAGGTCCGCCACGGCAGCCTTTTTGGAGAACTGCTGGCGAATGATGGTTTCGAGACCCTTCATGTCAATTGCCAGAAGCTGGGCCGCCACCCCCACGTAGATCATGTTCTTGATCAGCTTGCGAACCTTCGCCTCCGCACCTGTGGCAACCACCAACTGGTCAAAGGGAACCGAATAATACACAACGTCGTCACGCCGATCGCCCAACTGGAAGGTTTCGTCGTGGATTACGGCTCCGCCAGCAGGCAGCTTGTGAATATCTTCCAGCACCGTCTCCGGATTTAAGGCGATCAACAGATCGACGTGCCCCTTGCGCGCCACCCAGCCATCACGACTCGCACGGATCAGATACCACGTAGGAAGCCCCGCGATGTTGGATGGAAACAGGTTTTTCCCGGATACCGGAACGCCCATACGGAATATGCTGCGGAGAAGGATGCTGTTTGCCGATTGCGATCCTGATCCGTTTACCGTTGCTACCTGAATTGTGAAATCGTTCACCACCTTCTTCGGGCGAACCATCGAGCCTGTTGCGGCCAGACTCTCAACTTCGAGATTGGTTGAAGCCATTGAAAATCCTTCCATCTTGCTTTGTGTTGCGATCGGGTTCTTCGGATCGTTGGGGGGAGAGAAACTCACGCTTCCTTCGTCTGTGGTTTCAACAACCGTCTCCCACCGGACAAGCGAAATTTTAGTCCTTCCCTGCAACCGTTCGCCACAAGGCTAAACTGCGGAGCAGCCAGGATTCGTCGAAATTGCCGGTAATCCTGCGTCGTCCATGCCGCGATCTGGCTTGCGCCCTTTGCCCCGGAAGCAAGCAAATCTCCGCATTCCACGGCACTCCTGCGATGGTGCATGGCCCGAGTCCATGGTCCGGCGCCGTCCCAGCCCGGGGCCTGCATTTCCTGTGCGATTATCATTCGCAGGCCTGTAATCTTTACCCACACGGAGGTTCTTCAGGGAGGTGCGAACTTAAAAATAGATTCGCTCCCATGGCAGTGCCGACTCTTCTCCACGCGGATACCGTGACGCGATACCTCCGTCTTGGCGCCCGTTGCAGAGCCCATCCAGGCGATGGCCCCATCGATTGCCTGGCCTCGGTGTCTTGCCCCCATCTTCTAGATACAAAGATACTTAGCTGGCCGCAGCCACAACGGTGGGAAAGTGAAGCATGGCAGTATCGTTTTTGCAACAGGCAGAGCCTGCCTCGTTTCCACACGACACATTCTGCCGCTGGCCAGTCATTTCATCTACAGTGCGGCCTCCGTTTGTTGACGTCCCGACGCCAGCGGGCGATGATCGGTCTTGCCTCAAACCAGTTCCGGAACCCGTTACCGCAAAGGCACGGGTCGCACAGCTTGCTGTTGGCGCTCTTTCTGTATGCCTTCCGCGCGGGCTTGCCGGGTTGGCTGTGGACCCGATGGATCGCGCAGTCCAGAGCCCAAGTGAGAAAGTTCCGACGGATCAGCTTCCGGGCCGATGTCAAAGCGAATGGCTCGCGGTAGACCACGTTGGGCGATGATCCGGTGCAGCACGCGTGGAACGGAAAGGGTAAGCCAAATCTCGTGTCCACCTCCAGGCAAGGCTCGCGCGCGTCATTCCGTGTGGAACACACATTCAGCACGGGGATCAAACCGCCAAAGGCCACGGCATCCCGCAAACGATCAAGCGCCCACGACTGCGTAGCGATTGTACCCATGCTGCGCGGCGCGCTCAGGCGCCCCGCGCAGCGCTGGCGCTTTTTGCAGCGCAGCGCAGGGCCAGCTTCGCGATCCATCCGGCGCACCGGTTTGAGGTTTCTCTGCTCGTCTTAACAGCATGGTTGAGCGGGTAGACCATGGTAGCCGAAACGGGGTCTGTTGCGAGCCAACGCGATGAGACGCTCACCCCAGCCATGGTTGTTTTGTTGCGGTTGGTGGCGATCGCCCGAAACCGGAACCAGCAGCAAGCGGCAGGCCCGGCGCACGGTGAAGGCGAACGTCTCTCGGAGGTGCTCGACCGATGTCTTCACTGCTGCGAGTACTATCCAATTCTCTCTCTGATTTCCCTCTGACCAACTACAGCGCCTGGTTCTTCAGGCTCACAGCAGCCGCGGCCGGATGGTATGAAAGACCATCAAGCAATCCAGTTTCAACGCTCGGGTCCTTTGTCTGCCGCTCTCGCGCCACCCGAGCCATCTCCTCGCCGTGATCTAGATCACACGAAGGCTCTGCAGCTTCTGATAGAGTTAGACTTGAGATATGACGAATCACATGTATCTTCCGGTCATTGTGCTTTTCATCGCAGGAGCGGGTTTTGCCATCGGACCCCTCGCTCTGGCATGGCTTTGGGCCAGGACGTTCTCTCCGCAAAAGTCAGGCCCCACGAAAAACAGGATCTACGAGTGTGGTCTTGAATCCAGCGGGGACGCCTGGATCAAATTCAAGCCTGGTTACTATATCTACGCCATTCTCTTTCTCATCTTCGATGTGGAAGGCGTCTTCCTTCTGCCGTTCGCGGTTGCATTCGGCGGCTTCACTGTCGCCGAGGCCGTTTCCATCCTTGTATTTTTAATTCTTTTGGCCGAAGGGCTGGTCTGGGCCTGCCAGAAGAAAGTGCTCGCCTGGAGCTAACGGTTATTCAGGAGGGCGGACTACCGGGCTCTCTGTGATCGCATCATAGTAAAATATGTGTAGCGCCGATAGGGCGTTGAAGACGAATCGAACGTTCGCTTGAGAAGGTTCTAAGGCATGGATGAGCAGCTAAAGAGTGAACTGAGACGCCAGGGAGTGGTTGCGACCACTCTTCAGGAACTCTACAACTGGGGTCGCAAGAGCTCGATTTGGCCTCTCAACTTCGGCCTCGCCTGCTGTGCGATCGAAATGATCGCGACTACGATGGCGCGCTACGATCTGGCGCGCTTTGGAGCGGAGGTCTTCCGCCCCTCACCCCGCCAGGCTGATTTGATGATCGTCGCCGGAACCGTCACCAAGAAGATGGCTCCGCAAGTCGTTCGTCTCTACAACCAGATGGCGGAACCTAAGTACGTCATCTCCATGGGCGCTTGCGCCATCTCTGGCGGGCCCTTCAAGCAAGGCTACAATGTGCTCAAAGGCGTTGACCGCTACATCCCTGTCGATGTCTACATTCCCGGCTGCCCTCCGCGTCCGGAGGCTCTGCTGGACGCGTTTTTGATGTTGCAGCGGAAGATCGACGAACAGCAGCTCACCGGTCCCAGCCGTCCACGTCATCTCCAGGCGAAACTACCCAGTGAGTTTGATGTGCCGGAATACGGCGAACACGATCTGACTCCTGCCCATAACGATTCCATCTGGCACGTTCCGCTGGTTCACATCTCGAATGCAGGCAAGAATGAATCTGGAAGAGATTAAGTCACAAATCGAAGCAAACGTCCCGGGTTGCTCCCTGCAGATTCTCCTGAATGGGAGTCCATCTGGACAGCACTCCCTGCTGGTGGATAAAGAGCATGGCCTGACGGTGGCCAGCTATTTGCGCGATGGCGCCAGCCCAAAATTCGACTACTGCTCCAACGTCACCGGCGTGGATTGGCCGCTGAAGGAAACCTCCACCAAGCAGAAGACGAAGAAGATTGTTGATGGCGTCGAGAGTGAGGTAGAAGAGGTGATCAAGACCGCCACAGGAAACTATCTGGAGGTGGTCTACCATCTGTTCTCCATGGACGCTCGCCAAGGGCCTCTCGTGCTCCGCATGCGAACCGAAGATCGAGTCGATCAGGTTCACCTGCCCTCTCTGACGCCGGTATGGCGCAGCGCGGAACTTCAGGAGCGTGAAGTCTATGACCTGTTCGGCGTTGTCTTTGACGGCCATCCTGACCTGCGGCGACTTCTGATGTGGGACGACTTCAAAGATCACCCGATGCGCAAGGACTACGTAGACCCCGATGACTACGAGTATGAACCCACTGCGCATGATGAAGTGCTCAAGAGGATGCAGGCCCATTATGCGGCGCAGGGAGCACCTTCCGCATCGGAGGAAACAAGATGAGCGTTTTGACCGAGGCCTCTGTCGACACCGTCTCCATGCCTGCAGACGATCACCTGCAGGGTGATCTGCTGGAGATCTCGATGGGACCGGTTCATCCCTCCACGCATGGTGTGTTCCGGATGAATCTTCTGCTGGACGGTGAACGGGTGGTGAAGCTGAAGCCGGTGTTCGGCTACCTGCACCGCAATCACGAGAAGATTGCTGAGCACGAGACCTATCTGGGCTCTATGCCCTACACCGACCGCCTGGACTACATCTGCTCCATCACCAACAACTGGGCCTATGCGCTGGCCGTGGAAAAGCTGGCGGGCATTCCCGTGCCGGAGCGTGCCGAATACCTGCGCGTGATTACGGGTGAGCTGACCCGGCTGCAAAACCACGCTGGTCTGATTGGCTTCCTGTTGCAGGATATGGGCGCCAGTGGGACGCCGCTGATGTACGCCTTCCGTGAGCGGGAAAAGATTCTGGATCTATTTGAAGCCCTGACCGGAGCGCGCATGATGTGCAACTACATGCGCTTCGGAGGCTGCCGCTGTGATCTTCCCGCAGGTTGGATGGAGCAGGCCAAGAAGGTGGTGGATGAGTTCCCGCGCTTTCTGGACGAATTTGAAAGTCTGCTGCGGACCAACGAGATTCTGATGGAGCGCACCCAGGGCACTGGTATCGTCACTCGGGAACAGGCCATCAACGCCGGGCTGAGCGGCCCGATGGCCAGGGCCTCCGGGGTCAACTACGATCTGCGTAAGGTAGACAAATACGGCATCTACGACCGCTTTTCGTTCCGGGTTCCGCTTGGGGAGCATGGCGATGTATACGACCGCTTTATGATGCGCCTGCTGGAGATGCGAGAATCCCTGGAGATCCTCAAGCAGGCGATGCGGGACATTCCCTCCGGTCCGCACAAGGATCCAAACACCAAGATTCGCAACTTCCGGCCCAAGGCCGGCGAGGCCTACGGGCGGATCGAGGCTCCCAAGGGCGAACTCGGCTTCTACCTGATCAGCGATGGTGGACCGAATCCATACCGCTACCGGGTGCGCCCGCCCAGCTTGATCAATCTGACCCTGCTCGAACAGATGTGCATTGGGCATAATGTGTCCGATATCGTCATCATTCTCGGAAGCATAGATATCGTCTTAGGTGAGGTGGATCGTTGAACTGGAAGAGGCAGAGCCACAGGGCGATGCTGGATCGCTGCTGCTCAACCGGCCAGCCATCTTTTGAACTTGATTTTTCAGAGTGCGTGGGAGGTTGCTTTTGTTAGGGGAAGGAATCATCAAGGGCCTTGCCGAAACGGCGCGCAACTTCTTTGGCAGCTATGTCAACAAAGAGCGGCTCACCACGGTGCAATATCCCGAGGAGCGCCTGCCCCGGATTGAAGCAACCCGGGACTTTCCGTTTCTGGTCTATGACGGCGATGACTGGGAGAAGGGTTTACGCTGCGTCGCCTGCCAGATCTGCGAGAAAGAGTGTCCACCCAAGTGCATCTACATCGAAAAGAGCAAAGACAAGAAGCCTGACGCCGTCGGCAAGCCTCAGAACTATCCAGCCAAGTTCGATATTGACGTCTCCGTCTGCATGAGCTGCCAGATCTGCGTCGAGGTCTGTCCCTTCGATGCCATCAAGATGGATGTTCAGTTCGAGCTGAGCTCCGACGATCGCTTCGGCGGACTGCTCCTGACCAAAGACAAGCTGGCCAAGTCCAACGAGTACTATCACGAGATTCATCCAACAGAAGCCGCAGGCGTCGACGCGGCCCTGGCCGAGGATCGGGAAAAGGAAAAAGAGAAACAGAGACTGGCTGCCGCAGCGGCTGCGGCCGCGGCAGCAGCCAAAGCCGCAGCGGCTGCCGCAGCGCCCCCAACTACGGTGGCTGCGACGAAGGATGGAGCCGGCAGCGGCGGCGCAGCCAAGGAGGAGGCAAAATGACCTTCCCGCTACCCCTGAGCGACGTGAAGACTTTGCGGCGGACGGTAACCCACTATGCCTGAGATGATCGATCAGATCTTTGTTCGGCTGATGCACTGGATCATCGGCTATGTGCCCACCAGTCTGCAGCCGCTATGCTCCGCCATTCTCTCGGCGGTCGCCATCTTAGTGGTATTCGCCACCATCTTTGCCATCATCACGGTTCTGGAGCGCAAAGGCCTGGGGAGAATGCAGAATCGCTACGGACCGAATCGTGCCGGCCCATGGGGCCTGTTGCAGCCGGCGGCTGATGGCATCAAGTCGCTCACCAAGGAAGACATCGTTCCGCACTCCTCCGATCAGCTCGTCCACTTGATGGCCCCGATCCTGATTGTGATCACCTCATTCCTGGTCTACGCCGTGGTGCCGGTAGGCAAGAACATGGTGATGGCGGATTTGAATGCCGGGGTGCTCTTCTTCTTTGCTGTTGGAAGCATGGTGGAACTCTCCGTCTTCATGGCTGGCTGGTCCAGCCGCAGCAAGTACTCTCTGCTGGGAGCGATGCGCGCCATCGCCCAGATGATCAGCTATGAGATTCCTCTCGTGCTCTCTGGAGTGGTAGCCATCATGGCGGCTGGCTCGCTCTCCACCGTCACCATTGTGAACATGCAGGCCGGATACACCGGAATCTGGCCCCACTGGTACCTGTTTACGCCCTGGGGCATCACCGGCTACATCCTCTTCATGATTGGGGCTACCGCGGAGTCCAACCGCTGCCCCTTCGATATGCCGGAGGGCGAGTCGGAGATCATCGCCGGCTACTTCATCGAGTACTCCGGCTTCAAATTTGCTCTCTTCTTCGTCGCAGAGTATCTGGGGATGCTGGCCACCAGCGCCATGGCCATCACGCTCTTTCTGGGCGGATGGGCTGCGCCTTTCTCCTTCCTCACCTGGATTCCCTCCTGGTTCTGGTTCTTTGCCAAGCTGCTCCTGATGATGATGGTCTTCATCTGGATTCGAGGAACGCTTCCACGCCTTCGCATGGATCAGTTGATGAACTTCGGATGGAAGTTCATGCTGCCGCTTTCGCTCATCAATCTGTTTGCCGCGGGCCTGTGGCATTTCCTTCCCTCCGGCCCAACGCGCTGGTCGGTTGACAGTCTGCTCCTTCTCCTCTCCTGCTTCCTGTTGAGTCGCGGTCTAAGGCGCAACAAGTGGTTTCAGGAACGCACCTATCGCTTCGCCAGCTAACCCGGCGACCAGGGTCGCCGGTGATCGCCGTCACTTTGCCGTCAGGTACAGCATGCTTCACTTTCTTCATCCATTTCGCAGAACTGGTAACGCCTCACAATGACAATCTCCTTTTTGTTGCTAGCCGCCATCACGATCACCGGGACCGCCGCGGCGATGAGTCTGAAAAATGCGGTTCACTGCATTCTGGCTCTCACGCTCGGCATGGTTGGCCTGGCGGCCCTTTATCTCCAGCTAGGGGCTGAGTTCGTGGGCCTGACGCAGATTCTTGTTTACGTCGGTGCAGTCGCCATTCTGGCTGTCTTCGCGATCATGATGACCCGCAGCAGAACCTCAGAGACAGCCGCCGGCTCCGATCCATCCCGGTTCTCTGGATTGGTGACCGCGCTGCTTCTCTTCACGGTGCTGGCGGTGGCGATCTGTACCGGCATCTCGTCACAAACACTGGGCGGAACTCCACCAGAGGCCACAGTTCATGCGGTCGGCGTCGCGCTGATGCAGCGCTTCATTCTCCCCTTGGAGATCATCGGGGTTCTGCTTACCGCAGCCCTGATCGGGGCCGGTATGCTCGCCATCGAAGAAAAAGGAGAAGGCCGATGAACCCACTCTCGGCATACCTGCTTCTCTCCGCGATGCTTTTTTCCCTGGGCCTGGCCGGCGCCCTCACTCGGCGCAACGCCATCCTGGTGCTGATTGGCATTGAGCTTATGCTCAACAGCGCCAACTTGAATTTCATCGCCTTCTGGCGCTACAGCCCACATCCGGAGGCGCTCACGGGTGTGATGTTCGTGATTTTCTCGATTGGGATTGCCGCGGCGGAAGCCGCCGTCGGCCTGAGCATTATTGTGGCCGTCTACCGTCACTTTCGGACAACGGACCTAGACAAAATCAACTACCTGAAGGGTTAAGACTCGCATGATCACCGCCCGACCTAGTAGTTTCGCCCATACCGGATCTACCGGCCTTGTAGACAAGAAACCGATACCTCTTTCTCTCCTGCAACCCTTGATTGGCGCTCAATGAACTGGATCGTACAAAATCTCTGGCTGATTCCTGCGTTACCGCTGCTCGCAGCGGGGATCATTGCCCTCACCCCGCAGAAGGGCCGCGTTCGCGGTGCTGCTCTGGCCATCGGTTCGATGGGGATCTCCTTCCTTCTGTCGGTCTGGGCGTTTGCGCATGTCCTGGCCCTGCGCAGCAGCGGTGAAGCCGTCACGCAGTTCTTCAACTTCCGCTGGTTCCAGTTTGGAAATGATTGGCTGTCGCTGGGCTGGGTCTTGAATCCCCTTACCGCGGTCATGCTGGTGATGGTCACCTTCGTGGGCCTGCTGATCTTCATCTTCAGCGTTGGCTACATGGCGCATGATGAGAACTTCACTCGATTCTTTTGCTTCCTGGCGCTCTTCGCCGGCGGTATGTTGGGCGTGGTCATCTCCAACAGCCTGCTGCTGCTGTTCATGTGCTGGGAGATCGTCGGGCTCACCTCTTACCTCCTGATCAGCTTCTGGTATCACAAACCTACAGCCGCAGCCGCCGGCAAAAAGGCCTTCATCACCACCCGAATCGGTGATCTACCCTTCTTCCTGGGTATGGTCTGGCTGTACTCGCAAACCGGAACCCTGCTCTTCTACAACAACGGGGCCGGATGCCTGGAACCGGCGGCCCTATCCCATCTGCTAGCCCAAACCACCCCCCTGGGGCTCTGCGCCGCCACTGCCATCGCTTTACTCATCTTCTGCGGAGCCGTAGGCAAGAGCGGTCAGGTTCCACTGCACGTCTGGTTGCCGGACGCCATGGAAGGCCCCACCCCAGTCAGCGCTCTGATCCACGCCGCCACGATGGTGGCCGCAGGCGTCTTCCTTGTCGCTCGGGTCTATCCCCTGATGACCGCACATCATGAGATCACCGGCATGCTGACCACCTCGGCGGCCCTTCAGGTGGTTACCTGGGTCGGCGCCATCACGGCATTCTTTGCCGCTACCATCGCCGTTGCGCAATGGGACATCAAGCGGATTCTGGCCTACTCGACAGTCTCTCAACTGGGCTACATGATGATGGGCCTGGGCGTGGGCGGCGTTGCGGTAGGCATGTTTCACCTGATCACGCACGCCTTCTTCAAGTCCCTGCTCTTCCTCGGCGCCGGTTCCGTGATTCATGGCTGTTCGGACGAGCAGGATATCCGCCATATGGGCGGGCTGGCCAAGACCATGCCCGTCACCTTCGTTACCTATTCCGTCGGCATGCTCGCCCTGTGCGGCTTCCCTCTCTTCTCCGGATTCTGGAGCAAGGATGAGATTCTCCACGCTGCGAGCATCTGGAACATCTCTCACATACCCTACTTCCTGGGCGCCGCCGGAGCCCTGCTGACCGCCTTCTACATGTCTCGCCAGGTGCTCTACGTCTTCTTCGGGACGCAGCGCCTTTCGCCGAAGTCTCAAGAGGCCGAACACCCGAACGCTCACGGCCCCGTCCACGCGGACGCGGCCTCCCATGGTTCCGGCACGCCCCATGAGAGCCCTGCCGTGATGACCATCCCTCTGATCCTGCTTTCCATCTTCGCCGGTCTGCTTGGCTTTGTTGGAACCGCTGCCTGGCCCTGGTTCCAGTCCTTCCTGGAAGAGACTCCGCTGAAGCTGGACTTTGCCGCTTTTACCCACGGCGGGCTCCTTCCCGTCATGTTCACCTCCTCGGTGATCGTTCTGGTGGGCCTTGGCTTAGGCTGGTGGTTCTACGGCCGCAAGCCCATTGAATCCGACGACGCTCCCGACAACCTTGGGAGGCTTGCGCCCTCCGCCTTCAGCTTCCTCGGTCACGCTGCCTATGTGGATGCGCTCTATGGAGCCACCTTCATTCGTCTCAATACGCTCTTCTCCAAGATCTCCGATTGGTTTGACCGTTGGGTCTGGAACGGCGCCGTCAAGACAGTGACTCAAACCATGCTTGGATTTGCTCACTTGGATAACTTAATCGATACGCACGTAGTGAATTCTGGATTTGACGAAGGGTGCGAAGGCGTCTCCACGGGTGGCCGGCTCCTCTCGCTACTCCAGGCAGGCCGCATCCAGGGGTATCTCAAGATCATTGCAGGAGCGCTGATTGTGTTCACCATCCTGCTGCTATGGAAGGCCCGCATATGAGCCCCTTTCCC
>DAHXNO010000090.1 GCA_027365345.1 Granulicella sp. | reverse complement strand
AGGAACATCTGCAGGTTGCCGATCATGTGGCCCACGATGAAGCAGAACATGATGGCGCCCGTAACCGCCATGACCACTTTCTTTCCATTTGTGGACTGCCAGAAGCTAATAGAATGAATGTGATGCGGGGTGACTTCGATTGAACCCATTAATTGTCCCAGCCTTGTCGTGTGGATCTAGGTATTTGCAGGGGAGTATGAGAGCGCGACGGCGATCGACTGGTCACGTTTCTCAACCCCGGTTGGTCGGCCCAAGCGGTGCGAAGCGAAGCCTCCGCTATAACTAAGAGCAACTGATTATCGCCACTGGAAAATATGCCAGTCAAGCCACGCTCTCCGAATATCGCCTGCTGGGTGCGGCAGAGGATCTTCCGCGCGGGCGTCCTGTGGGGCTTCGGCATGGATGGGCCGTTTCGGCCAAATCCAGGGTCCTTGGGAGGCTGGGCTACTGGGACGGAAAGACGACGCAGCGGCGCGCTCTCAGGGGCATGCAGCAGGAACATGGAGACGCTTTAGAGTCCGATCCTGCTGTTGCACTGTTCCAACAGGGAGCGGAAGGCGATGCCACGGTGCGAGATCTGCCACTTGGCCTGGCGGGGAAGTTCAGCGAAGGTTCGTTGGAGGCTGGGGATGTAGAAGAGGGGATCGTAGCCGAAGCCATCGGAACCGCGCGGAGCGTGGAGGAGTTCGCCGGTGACGCTGCCCTGGGAGCGAAGGAGGATCTCTCCATCGCGAGCCATGGAGAGGCAGCAGACGAAGCGGGCAGCGCGGGAGGCAGAGGAGGGTAGGTCTGCCAGCCGTTGCAGCAGATAGGCGTTATTGCGCTGGTCGCGGGAGGATTGGGGAAGAGCCTGGTGGCTGGGATCGTGGGGGTGATGGTCCTGAGCGAAGCGGGCGGAGCGGACGCCGGGCAGGTTGCCGAGGACAGGGACCTCCAGGCCGGAATCGTCGGCGAAGACCAGAAGGCCGGGGGATGCGAGGGAGTAGGCGACGGCTTTGATGTCGGCGTTGCCCTGGAAGGTGGTGGCGTTCTCCTCGGGCTCGGGGATCGCATCGAGGCCGGGAAGCGCTAGCACCGTGATACCGGAGGGTTGGGCGGCGTCGGCAAACTCAGCCAGCTTGCCTGGGTTGGAGGTGGCCGAATAGAGGGTCATGGAAAAGGATAGTATAGCCGGTGTGGGTTGAGGCGGTTCGCAGGATGCGCCGTGTGTTGCGGCTGTAAAGCGTACAAGGAATAATAGGTTGAAGCGGGTCAGATCAAGTTTGAGAGAGGGCGGCATTCTGCCCTATGGCGGGCCGCCGGCGGGGTGGGGCAAGCAGATGGATAGAGGCGATCGACGATGACCAGGATCAGCATTGCAATCCCTGCTTACAATGCGGAGCGGACTCTGCGTGAGACCTTGGAGAGCGCGCTGAACCAGACCTGCCCTGCGCATGAAGTTCTGGTTGTCGACGACGGATCGAAGGATCGCACCGAGGAGATCGTCCGCTCGTTTGGAGATCGGGTTCGATATATCAAGCAGAGCAATCAAGGACCCGCGGGCGCCAGGAATACGGCGGTGAGGGAAGCGGCCGGCGATTGGATCGCTTTTCTGGATGCAGACGACTTGATCCTTCCTACCAAGCTCGAGAAGCAGCTTGCTCTGATCGAGGAGAATCCGGATCTGGCCATGCAGAGATAACGTCGCGGGATGGGATGACCTGTCCTGAGCCGACGAACAGGCTAATCCAAACGGGAGTTCCCCCGGCTCTGCCGGGGAGGCAGTAGAAGTTTGACATTTACGGAAGTCCACCCAGAGACTCCGAGTCGTGAGCCGCCAAGCACACTACAAGGAGAAACTGGATGGATGAAAGCAAGAGTT
>DAHXNO010000089.1 GCA_027365345.1 Granulicella sp. | reverse complement strand
GCTGGTGTCGGCGCCCGGAATCAAAACCATGGCTACAGATGGGGTCTCCCTCTTCTATAACCCCACCTTTGTGGAATCTCTCACTCCCTCGCAGCTGGTTGGCTGCTTGGCGCATGAGGTCATGCACCCGGGCCTGCAGCACCATACCCGCCGAGGAGACCGCGACCCTCGCAAATGGAATGAAGCTGCCGACTACGCAATCAATCCCATGCTGCGCGATGCAGGCCTCGATCTCCCAGAAGGTGTGCTCCTTGATGACCAGTACCGCGGGATGAGTGCGGAGCAAATCTACAACCTGCGCGACCAATCCAGTCCGCAAGACCCCAACCAGAGCCAGGACAGCTCCTCGTCTGGGTCCTCGTCCGATTCCTCCAACGATTCCGGCACAGGCGAAGGATCAGGTGACCAATCTGAGGATTCTTCATCCTCAGGAACACCGGATTTCAATCAGCCGCAACAGTCGGCCGAACCGGACGATGCCACCGAGCCTCACCCAGCCGAAAGCGAAGGTGGTTTTGGACAGGTAATGGATGCTCCCAACACTGAGGCACCCGGACAGCCTCTGTCGGAAGCGCAACGTTCCATGGAAGAAGCGGAGTGGCGCGCAGCCGTCCAACAAGCAGCCATCACTTCCACCATGGCCGGGAAATTGCCAGCCGGACTTGGGCGATCGTTGCAAGAAGCCAATGGGGCCAAGGTGGATTGGAGAGATCAGTTCCGGCGAGCCTTCGCTGGCACGATTCCGACCGACTATTCCTGGGCCAAACCCAACCGGCGCTATCTTCACACCGGACTCTACCTGCCTGGGATACAAAAACAGGGCATTGGAGAGATTGCGGTCGCCGTCGATTGTTCAGGCCCCGTCAGCGATCGCGTTCTCGGTCAGTTTTCCGCCGAGATCAATGCCCTCGTCGGGGAGCATAGTCCCGAGACTCTCCATGTCCTGTACTTCGACACCATGGTGCACCGTCACGACCGCTTCACAAGCGGCGAAACGGTTTCTTTGGTTCCCACAGGCGGCGGTGGCACGGAGTTCGCGCCGGCGATCGACTATCTGGAGGAACAAGGGGTCCGTCCGCACACGCTCATCTACCTGACCGATCTGTACGGCAGCTTTCCAGCCCTCGAACCCGACTATCCCGTGCTCTGGGTTTCAACCAGCCCGCAGACGGCACCGTTCGGCGAGACGATCCATCTCGATGCTGCCTGATCGGTCTTTTTATTCGTCAAGTCCAGTGAGTGGCTGGTAGTCTCCCATGCCAGCCACTCACTCACACTCTGCCTCACTCTCCACCCATCACGATGGATTCATCACAAGCCGAGCAGGAAGGAGTTTCACAATGCCTCTCGACAATTCACTCCCATGCCGCACTTCGGACGGCCTGGTTGCCATCTCTAGAAATGCCGATGGAATCTTTGTCCCATGCAACCGCTCCGGTTGCTACCGCCGCGAATGCGCGTTTGTGCAAATGACATATCTGCGTTTGCAGTTGAACCAGAATCGCCCATCACATACCCAGGTGGCCTGAGTTCGAGTCTCTCTCAAAAAGGAATTGCTTCTATGGGCAATGAATATGTTTTGCCGAAACGGGATGCCGTGAAACATACGCCGGAGTTTCCCGAGCGTACGGTGTGGCGCGTGTCCTGGGACGAGAACAGCATCATATTCCGCGTCTATCCCACTGTGGCCGAGGCGGACCGGTTCCTCATCCCGTACCACAACCACAAAAACTGGAAGATTTGGGCAGGTTCCTACCTGGCCGGATACGTGGCGAACTGGAAAAAGAAGCATGCCGAGAACGCTGCGTAAAGTGGCGCCTCGCGCGGGCGCGATCCAACCTTGTCCCGCGACCAGTTAGCCACACCCACCCACAAGTTGTTCCCACTTCCCTGCCTACATGCAATTAAGGAGGTACCCAATGCCTGCCTTCTACTACGTGGATGCGGAGAAAAGCCGCACCCATATTCCCCAACATCCGGAGCGCACCGTGTTTGGCGGCACGAACCCGTTTTCTATCTACTACCAGGAATTCCGGACACGCGCTGCCATGACTCTCTGGCTGCGACACCAGAGCTGGGAATCGCGCCGGGAATGGCGTACATGGATGAGCGTCGAGCGCAACCGCATTCTTCTAGCCAGGCAAACTTCCCTGCTGCGACGGCAAAGCGCTTCGCCGGACATTCAACCCTCGCTCTTCAATTCCTGACCGAAGGGCCGGAGATTTTCAACGCCTTGTGAAACAAACCTGTATGAAACAGACTTGTATGATACATACTAGTTGCATGGAAAATCCTTTTCAGTTCGGACGCGAATTGGGCTCCGATGAACTCGTGGACCGCC
>DAHXNO010000063.1 GCA_027365345.1 Granulicella sp. | reverse complement strand
CTCGCTGCATTTGCATCTGTGCCCAAAGATTCCCCACCTTATTCTCGGAACCCCCGGCACCGCACCCGCCTCATCAGACGAACTGGCGGAGAGTGGGGGATTCGAACCCCCGATAGAACTTTTGGTCCTATAACGGTTTAGCAAACCGCCGCCTTCAGCCACTCGGCCAACTCTCCTGCGGGTCGATCGAGTCTGATTATAGCCTGTTGCACTCCACGGCGGCGAATCCAGACCCCGAAAGCGAGTAACCTGCGCCGGGACCAGAGCCTCCGCCCTCGCCTCAGCAGCAACATGACCTGCGACGCGCGCTTCGCGCCTCATTCGCGATACAGTGCAAACAACATCGCGAATCGCCCTACATCCATCCCGCTGCCCGCTCACCAGCCACACGAGGTTCCCAGCCATCCCTGACCTGCCTCCAGCAAACAATCCGGCCGTCTTCCCTGCCGCCAACCGGATGCGCCTTCTGCCCCTGGTTGCCGCAACCTGGTTCATGGTCGCCGGCGGCCCCTACGGCCTGGAAGACATCATCGGCGACGCCGGCTACGGACGCGCCCTGCTCATGCTCGCCATCATCCCGCTGGTTTGGAGCCTGCCCACCGCTCTTATGGTCGGCGAACTGGCCAGCTCCATCCCCGCCGAGGGTGGATTCTACATCTGGGTGCATCGCGCCATGGGTCCTTTCTGGGGCTTCCAGGAGGCTTGGCTCTCCCTCGCCGCCAGCGTCTTTGACATGGCCATCTATCCCACCCTCTTCGTGCTCTACCTCGGCCGCATGGCCCCGTCCTGGGTGGCAGGACTGCGTGGAACGCTCTGGGAGCTAGCCGTGGTAGCCGGCTGCGTTCTCTGGAACCTGAGCGGCGCCCGGGCCGTGGGGCGATCCTCCGTGACGCTGTTCTGCGTTTTGCTGGCCCCTTTCGCCATTCTGATCGCCGCCGGAGTCTGGACCTGGCTGCGCACAAGCCATGGATTGGGAGCCGGAGCCCTGCTGCAGCCGGTTCCCGCACCCGACCTCGCCGGTGCTATCTCCGTGACCTTGTGGAACTATATGGGCTGGGATAACGCCAGCACCGTCGCCCGGGAGGTCCGGAACCCGCAGCAAACCTACCCTCGCGCAATGCTGGGTGCAACCGCTCTGGTCGCCATCACCTACATTCTGCCGTTGCTTGCCGTGGCTCTGGCCGGCCTTGCGCCGGCCGAGTTCTCCACCGGCGCATGGACAGACGCCGCGCGCGCCCTGGCCGGCCCTCTGCTGGCCCTCTGCGTCGTAGCCGGAGGCATGATCAACAGCGTAGGCATGTTCAACCCCCTCATGATGAGCTACTCGCGTCTGCCCTTCGCCATGGCCGAGGACGGCCAGGCCCCACGCATACTCCTGCGCCACAACCGGCGAGGCGTTCCCTGGGTAAGCGTCACAGCCTGCGCCACCATCTGGGCCCTGGCCCTGCGCTTCAGCTTTGAACGCCTCATCTCCATCGACCTCGTTCTTTACGGCGCATCCCTGCTGCTGGAGTTTGCAGCACTCGTCGTCCTGCGCCTACGCGAGCCCCATCTGGACCGGCCATTCCGCGTGCCCGGAGGAACCGCGGGCGCCATCGTCATCGGAGTCGCTCCAGCAGCCATGATCGCCTTTGCCATCTGGGCCGCGCGCGGCGAACGCATCCTGGGCCTCAACGCTCTGTTCTTCGCCGCTCTCATCGGCGTGGCGGGCGCTGTTGTCTATCCACTCACAACCACATTCGCTCGGAAACTCCGAACCTGATATTTCGACCTGGCACCTCGACCGTTCGATCACCTGCCGGCTGCAAACCAGGCATCTCCCACCTCTCCGTCCGCACATCTTGAGGTGGTGACACACGGATCAGCCGGTTCGCCAGCAAACACTTGATGCTCCCGTCCCGATCACCGCACCGCAGGAATGGCGGACCCCAACAGGCCACCCGAGCCAGTGGTAGCATTCTTCCATGGACCAATCGCCCCAACAGGCAGACCGAAGCCTCCGGGGATCCTGGCAGGATTCAACCCCATGGATATCTGAGCCAGACACGCCACCGCTCACCGGGCGGCCCACTCGCAGCAAAGCTCTCTTTACGACGCTGAGCTGTATCCCTGCCCATCGCGTCCCCAGCCTCACCTCGCTCCCCGGCTCATGCGCAAACGCACGCTGATTCCGCTCCTCATCGCCGTCCTTCTGCTCTCCGCTCTGGGCGTCATGTTCTACCTGCGCGCCAAGGCTCCGCCTGAGGCGGCTCGTCTGCTTCCTGAGTCAGACGCCATCGTCTATATCAATCTGAAGGCCATCCGGTCACTCACCCACTTTGACCAGACGCCGATCGAGCGCAGTCCAGATTTTCAACACTTTATCGACGCGACCGGCATTATCCCGGAGCGCGATCTGGACGCCGTGGCCCTGGCGCTGCATCGCATGCCAGATCCCACCGGCCCCAATGGCCCGGTGGCCTACTCGGAGGTGTTCCAGGGCCGCTACGATGGGGTGCGCCTGGCGCATTACCTGGCTTCGATCGCCACGTCCACAGAGAACTTCGCCGACCGCACCATCTACACCATCCCGGTTGACGGCCGCCATCTGCGTATCGCGCAGGTGGCGTATGACACCATCGTCGCGTCCAATATGCCAACCCCGGAGCAGATCCACTCGATGATCGACCGCTCCCGCGCAGGGGCCCTGAGCACACCCGGTTCCAGCCTGCTGGCCGCCCGCTATCACGATGTTCCCATCCTCTCCGGGGTGTGGGGCATCGGCCGCATCGGCCTTCCCTTCGCTCACGGCGACGAACCGGACGGGCAGCCTGGGTTTATCTCCATTCTCGGACTGCAGCTACCGCTCCGCTCCGACACCGTCTTTGTGGCCAGCCTGCGTTACACCGCTGCCGCCCGTGTTCTCCAGGGCGGCGCAGTCCACCTGCGCATTGAGGAGTTCGCCACCGATGAAGCGGAAGCAGAGAAGACCGTCGAAGCAATCTCGACCTTGCTCGGCATCCTGCGCGGCATCAGCAGCGAAGCGGCAGCGAGCCAGCCACAGAACTCCTCTGAGGCTGCCATGCGCGCTATTCTGAACTCCATCAACCTCTACCACCGCGGCAGCAGGGCTATTCTGAACGCCGCAGCCAGCATACAACAACTCAAGGCGCTGACGGCCGCTCATAATCCAGCCACGTTCCCGATCGCACAAATGGGGCTGGGCAATCCTGCTCCAAATCCTCCTAAGACATTGCATGGAAGCCACAAAGGTCACCACCGATGGCCGGCACGCAGCGCGGGTAGATGATGGAAGAATGATGTCGAGGCTACGCATCCCACTGACAAAGCAGGGAACCTCACCCCCCATCCTGATGCCCTGACCGGAGTACGTGAACAGACAGGAATTTAGATCCGGAGTGCGGCCGTTATCATCGTCTTATTTCCAGCCTGGGCACTGAACCCATCGCCCACCTTCCCCACTCTGGAGGCCACCATCTGATGGACTTGAACTCCCCGGAACCGAACGGCCAAATTGCCATTCAACAAGCCGCTGCGAACCAAGCTGCTCCGAACCCACTGTCCTCCCTCGGCACAGAGCTTGATCGCGCCACACCGGACTCAACTGTAAGGCCCCAGGCATCTGGACTTGATCTCACCTCCACGCCACCAGCCGCAGGGAATAGTTCGCAAGGCCATACTGAACAGTTCTACCGGCGCCAGTTCTTCTTCGGAGCGTTTGGCTTGCGCGCCATATGGAGTCTGCTGATCTACTTCGCTCTCGTCGGCGCCTTCGTGGGCGGTCTCTTCTTCCTGAGCCATCAGGTCCGCCAGGCCGGCGAGCAGGCGGCCAAAGTAGCCGCCGCCAAGACCGGCAAGCCGGCACATCCGGCACGTGCTTTCATCCTCTCCTCAAATCCGAAGCAGCCGACGCCGATGCCCATCATGATCGCTAGCGAGGTGGTGATTTTCTCCGGCTTCTTCTTCTTTAGCTGGATCATGGCATCCATGGAGCACCGTCCAATCTCCGTCTTTGGCCTGGGTGGGGCTCGGCCCATCGCGCGCTGCCTTACTGGCGCCTTCTGGGGGCTCCTCGCTATCTCAACTCTCGTCTTCATCCTTCACTGGCTGCATCTACTGGCCTTTGATTCCCGCCTGGACCATGGGGGTTCCATCCTCTTCTGGGGCCTGATTCAACTCTTCGCCTTCTTTCTGGTCGGCCTCTCCGAGGAGTACACCTTCCGCGGCTACATCCAGTTCACGCTGACACGCGGCCTGATCACGTTCGGGAATCTCTTCTCCGTGCGCCGTGCCCGGACCATCGCCTTCTGGAGCGCATCCGTCATCACCTCTTCGATCTTCCTCATCGCCCATAAGCCCAACGCGGGTGAAGACTGGTACGGCCTTTTGCTGGTCTTCTTGATCGGCATGGTCTTCCTCCTGGCCCTGTGGCGCACAGGTTCTTTGTGGTGGGGCATCGGCTTTCACATGGCCTGGGACTGGGGTCAATCCTTCCTGTATGGCGTTCCGGACTCCGGCGGCTTGATGCAGGGCCGTCTGTTCGCCACTCACGCCCTGGGAAGGCCTTTCCTCTCTGGTGGCTCAGTGGGGCCGGAGGGCAGCATCCTGTGCATCCCCGTCATCCTGCTCGTGCTCCCGGCTCTCTATTTCACCCGTCCCGCACCCCAACCCTCCATGGAGACGGACGCCTGACCAGAATCCTGTGTGACTTTGCCCCGCGCTCAAGGCGCCCCAGCAGGCGCGATCCGCAGAGAGCCGAGGTCCTCCCCCAAAGATCAGTGAGCAGTGCGGCCAGAGCGGACTGGAACTTACAAGTTGCCGTACGTTCAATGGAATCGAGAAAACAACGCTGCAGCCGGGAGCGTTTGGGTTGCCTTTTGCCCATTCGGCTGCTTTGAAAGCCTTTAGAATTTCCTTAGTCCATGAGCAGCCCCACCCCCGGCCGAAATCCCGCAGATCCCTTCTTCCTCCTCCATCGTCAGCCTCCCCTGGATCCCGATGAGTACGCTTCGCCGGAGGCAGAGCGACGCCGTGCCGGGCTTTACCGCTGGCTCCTCCGTGCTCTGGTCTCCTGCGGCGTCTTGCTGCTCCTGGCCGCAGCCGCCATCCTCATCGCCGCCCTCTTCTTCCGCCATGACATGCGCGCCAACCTGCTGGCCAACGAGGGCCTCCTGGACGGCCACGTAGCCGTCACCGGCCTGACCGCTCCCGTTACCATCACCCGCAACCCGCAAAACGTTCCCGCCATCACCGCCACTAACCTCAGCGACCTTGTCTTTGCTCAGGGCTACATCACCGCCTCCGACCGGCTGTTCCAGATGGATCTGCTTCGCCGTCTGAGCGCGGGAACCATGGCCGAGATTCTGGGTCCATCTATGGCGCAGCACGACCGCGAGCAGAGAGTATTGCAGATTCGAGCCGCGGCCGACCGAGCCGTAGCCACGCTCTCTGCCAGCGATCTGAGTCTGTTTCAGGCGTACGCTCGCGGGGTGAACGCCTACATTACTACCCACGACGGGTCCGATGGAGCCAACACGCTCCCGGTGGAGTTCCACATCCTGCACTACAAGCCGGCCCTGTGGGAGCCGCGTGACTCCATTCTGGTAACGCTCGTGATGGCCGAGGATCTATCAACGGACTTTCCCACCAAGCTGAAGCGCGAGGCTCTCTCCGCCAACCTACCCGCCGATCTGGCCGCAGACCTGTACCCGGTCCGAAGCTGGCGAGACAAGCCGCCCGTGCAAAATCCACCCAACCTGACGCATCCCACCGAACCGATTGTGCAGATCCCGCTGGACCGCAGCCAGTCGAGGGTGTTGCCAGCCATTTCGCCTGCCGTGACGGCGGCAGCGTCCACGCGACTGAACCGACTCCTCTACGATCTGCGCGGAGCGAACTGCGAGGGATGCCGGGACGGCTCCAACAACTGGGTGGTTGCCGGAGCGTACACCGCTAGCGGGGCTCCTTTGCTCTCCAATGACATGCACCTGGGCCTGAACGCGCCCGATATCTGGTATGAGGCGGCGCTGCACCTCAGCGCGCCCCCGGGCGGCAAGGGCTTTGACGTGGAAGGCTTCACGCTGCCCGGCGTCCCCCTGGTGATCGCCGGGCGCAATCGCTACGTTGCGTGGGGGTTCACGAACTCCGGCGCCGACGTGCAGGACCTGCTGGTGGAGCATCTGCGCCGGTCCAGAGATGGGATCGAGTACGAGCGCCCCGACCATAGCTGGGCGCCGGTGATGCACCATCGGGAACTGATTCGCGTCCGCGGAGGACGCGATCTGAAGCTCGACGTTCTTACCACAGAGACAAGCCTGGGCTCCAAGGTAATCGAGACACCAATCGTGACCCCGATCCTCGCACCGATGCACGCAGGGGACCTCCGTCCACTGGCGTTGGCGTGGACGGTTTACGATCCCTCCACGCTGGCCGCCTCAATGCTGCCCATAGACTCCGCTATCGACGCAACTAGCTTGGTGGCTGCCTTTGCCCGCTTCACGACGGTGAGCCAGAACATGGTCTACGCCGACGCTCACCACATCGGGTACCACCTGATCGGGTGCATCCCCATCCGCGGTCCGGCCGTGCAGCATCCTTTGATCTCCGCCGTGCCGACTCCGAATCAGAGCGTCGGCGCAGGAACCGCCGCCACACCCCCCGCGCCTGTATCAGGACCGGCATCGGCCTGGCAGCCGAACCTTGCGGGAGAGGCAGCCCCAGGCTATACCATCGGCAGTCCGCTCTCGCCCGGCCCGGTGGACGCGCTGGATGCCGCCCAGATCTGGTCCGGGTACATTCCGTACGATCAGCTCCCCGCAGTGCTGGACCCGGCCTCCGGAATCATCGCCACGGCCAATGCTCGCATCACGCCCCCGAACTACCCGTACGCAATCACCTTGGAGTGGACGGACCCCTATCGCGTGGAGCGCATCGATCACCTGCTGCAGGGAGATATCGACAGTGGCCGCCGTCTGCGTCCGGCGGACATGCTGCGCATCCAGATGGACATCCACTCCGAGTTTGATCTTTTTGTGGCCCAACGCGTGGCCTACGCTCTGGATCACTCCTCGCTCACCCACAGGGATGCGCGCCTTTTGCAGGCCGCCAACCTGCTGCGGAACTGGAACGGAGACGACACGCTGTCCTCGCAAGCAGCCGTCATCACAGCGGCCATCGAAGAGGGGCTGTGGCCCATGCTTCTCGCGCCGCAGATCCGCGCCTACGACCTGGCTCACTACCACGTCAAACTGGACGGCCTGGAGCTGGACCGCGTCGTGGCCCTCTATGGGTGGGAGGAGAGCCGCACCGCGCTGGAGTCGATCCTGCAGAACACCCCGGCGCGCTGGCTGCCGCCCGCCTACAACAACTGGGACGACTTCCTCACCGTGGTCACTGAGCGCAGCCTCAACTTCATCCACGCTCCCAAGGATCTCTCCCGGCTGAACTTCGGGGCGGATCATCACGTCGAGATTGCTCACCCCATCTTCCGCAGCCACTCCTTCGTCAGCCGGCTGCTCGGCGTGGCCACTGGAACCGGACTGCATCCCAACAGCGGTGACCGCACCACCGTGAAGCAGACTGAGCTCCACTTTGGTCCCAGCGAGCGCTTTACTGCCGACATGTCCAACCCCGACAACACCCGCGCCAACATTACCACCGGCGAGTCCGGCAATCCGGCGAGCCCATGGTTCCTCGACCAGTTCGAACCGTGGCTGCGGGGTACTACTTTCTTCCTGCGGCTCGACGACCCAGTGGTAACGCACGCCCTGACCCTGACGCCGTGAACTGGAACGTTTGCGGCGGGCCCGGCGAGCAAGAGGGGATGGGGCCTGAATCCTCTGACGCATCCTCCAATCCGCTGCCCGTTTCCAAAGCAATCGCCGGAGGGCATGAAGGGCAGGATCCTGGCTACCGCAAGCTCAACCCAGCCTGCTTCCGCCGAGTAACGTAGAATCTCCACTGTAGATGAACTTTGACGTCCAATCCCTGCTCAGCTCCGGCGTTGCCATCACAGACTCCGCCCTGGAGCGCCTTCTGCCGTCCGTTACCACGGAGCCGCACTCAATCCACCGCGCTATGCGGCATAGCGTCTTCGCAGGGGGCAAGCGCCTGCGCCCGATCCTCTGCATGGAGGCGGCGCGCATGGTGGCCGGCGGAGGACAGATCCCCGAGGGCGCCGCGGAGCTGGGCGCGGCCATCGAGATGGCGCACACCTACTCTTTGATTCACGACGACCTTCCGGCTCTGGACAACGATGATCTGCGCCGCGGAAAACCCACCTGCCATGTGGTCTTCGGAGAAGCAATCGCCATCCTCGCCGGGGATGCCCTGCAGAACCTTGCCTTCCAGGTAATCGCCAATCTGCCCGCTCCTGCCGCTACCGTGGTCGAGGTGTTGCGCGACTTCGCGCCGGCTATTGGCACGGGCGTAGGGGCCCCCAGCGCGATCCCTCCGGGCATGATCGGGGGGCAGGTAGTCGATATCGAGTCGGAGGGTGTTACCCCCACGGCGGAGTTAGTGGAGCGCATCCATCGCGCCAAGACCGGCGCCCTGCTCACCAGCAGCATCGTCTGCGGCGGGTTGCTGGGCCTGGCGCACGGACCCCAGAACCAGCGCGGTCCAGACAGCATCGCGCGGCTACGCGGCTTCGGCAACCACTTCGGCCTGGCCTTCCAGATCGTCGATGACATCCTGGACATGACCCAGACATCGGAAGAGTTAGGCAAGACCGCCGGCAAAGATCTGAATGCTGTGAAAGCCACCTGGCCAGCGGTGTATGGTCTTGAACGTTCTAAGGCGGATGCAGCCACTCTGATCGCCGATGCCTTTGCCGCGCTGGAGCCCTTTGGGCAAGCCGGAGAACCCCTCAAGGCCCTGGCGCGCTTCTGCGTAGACCGGACCCATTAGCCAAAGCAGCCAGAGCGGCGTGGACCGGCTTCCCTACGCTCCTGGCTCTACACTCTACCTTTATGCCACTGCGCCCTCGCCACTACGTCCTGCTCGCCATCATCCTCTGTCTTTTCGTCTTCAACATCATTCGCCATCGCCGGTATGAGCGGCAGATGCAATTACTCTCAGCCCGGTCCGCACCACAAGTTCCCCACACGCCGCCACAGAACACCCCGGCGTGGGCCGCCTTTGATCAACTAGCCAGCCTGCGCGACGCCTCATCCTCGGAGTACGACCCGGCTCTCAAGGATCTGCAGACCCTGATGCCTCTGGACCCTGACCAAGGAAACGGACATATTGAGGACATCAAGGGCTGCCTCACCTGGCTGGAGTACTACCGCCACGGCCATGCCCTGAATAACCCCGACACACAGATGAAGTCCCTTGCACTTCGTCACATTGAGGACTGCGTAAAGTACCACCAGGTGACCCAGGAGTAGGCACAAGCGCACGCAGGAAGATCGTCAGCTCAAAAGCGCGCTGAAGCCTTCCAGTTCCGCAGGCTCCCTCTGCAAACCAGACGCGTCCATACTCCATTCGGCGGCCCGCATCGGTACGCTTGGCCTGGCCAAGCGTCTTCTCAGCGGAAGGCCTCCGTCGCACTTGCGCCACGAACTTCTACCCACTGGAGAACAGATCCAAGGCTCACCCTCCGGCATAAGCCCTCCGCATTGGAATCGCTCGAGAGCATGGCCAGGAAGCCCGCAGAGGAGATCCTCCTCGGGCTTCCCAACCAACGCTCTCGATCCATTTCAAAAGCTGAAGCTGGCCTGCAGATCGATGCTCCGATTCGAAGCTGCCGAGCTGAAGATCCCGCCCGCCAGCGAGGTCGAATGTCCGAACAGCGGTGAATCCAGTACCCCAACCGGCGCTGCCAGGTTCACATGGTTCAGGACGTTGTGAGACATGACAGAGAACGACAGAGAGTATTTGCGCGGAACCGCCTGATCCAGCCGTGGCGGACCGTTGCCGCCACTCAGCCCACCCGGCCCTAGACCACCGCCGCCGGGACCTCCTCCATGCGGACCACCATGCGGGCCGCCCGGAGGCCCACCCGGCCCGCTGGGACCATTCGCCACACGAGGTCCGATTCCGAAGGATTTATTCAAACGGAGATTCAGGGTGTACGACGATGGACCAGTGCCAAGATCGTAGGGAATCTGTTCCTGGCTTGCGGTTGGATCCAGATTGAAGTCCCCATAGGCCGTCTGCATGGTGTCCGTGCTGCTGGAGGTGGCATACGACGGCCGGCTGTTGAACTGGTTGTTGCCGTTTTGATCCGTTCCCAGCGTGATGTTAAAAGGGCTTCCGGAGTTCATGACGAAGAAGGGGCTCAGCGAGATACCGAAAGGAGCCTGGATGCTTCCGCCAATCAAAAAACGGTTCTTTATATCAAAGGTCGCCCTCCCGAAGTCTCCCCCTGGGTTGCTCTGGACGGTTGGGAAGTAGGTCGGCCCGGATGTATCCGCCAGCGCGGAGTTCAGCATGTAGAAGCCGAACAGCATCACTCTCTTCGCGTGTACCGAGTAATTCATAATCAGCTCATTCTGCCGGTACACGCCGCCGGACTCAAACTGGTAGATGTTCTCATTGATCCCGTTGGGACGGATGCCCGTACCTGTGGCCGGATCAAACGTGGAAGGTATGAACGCGTTGATGTTATCGCTCAAATACTGGTGCACGCCACGAGAGTTCAGGTAGGTTACGGATAATGTGGCCACATTCCCAAAGGAATGATCGATTCCCACCGCCGCCTGCATATTCAGCGATGCCTTGAACCTGGGATCCACCTGGTAAATTGTAGGCGCCGCTGTGCTGGCGTCCAGGTCTGCCGGCGGAGGAGCGTTTGAATTGAAATCTGGGTTATTCACCACATAGTTCTGCTGATTCACTCCATTGCCGTGAATCGCATCAAGCACATAGGTCCCGACAAATCGGTCATAAAACCACCCATAGCCCGCGCGTAGCACCGTGTTCGCCTTTCTGCCCCCAGTCCCCCATGGAGCCCAGGACACGGAAAGACGCGGAGCAAAGTCCACATGGTTGCTGATTCTGTTCTGCCCCTCATAACGCAGTCCATAGCTGAAGGTTAAGTTCGGCTTCATACTCCAGTCGTCCTGGTAGAACAACGCCGCATCAAACAGATTTACCGTCGCCGTCGGCTTGCCCGCCGTGACCACATACTGGGTTGGAGTGCCCGCCGCATAAGCCGTGAGCGAAGGATAGATATAGTTTCCATTGAAGCCGTTGGTCGTCGAATTCACCTCATGGTCCAGACGCAGCCGCGTGCCAAAGTTCAGCGTGTGCGCTCCCTGGGTAGTGTTGACGTACTCCTGCAACTCATAGTGGTCCTGGTCATCACGCATCGTGCCCGCGTTGCTTCCGCCGCCTGTAAATGCGCCCTCCACCGTTTCTGTCGGCGAGGTCTGCTGGGCCGTCTGGTCATCCCGATCGCCCATGTACTGGAAGCGGATCTGATTCACCCACCGGGGACCGTACACCTGCGTGTCGCTCACCTCCACGGTATTCTCGTAGTCCGTAACGTCATATCCCTGGCTTTGGAGGGCGAACCCGGTTACACCACTATTGGTCTGGATCTGCCGGTCCAGCATGTAGCGCACGCTGAGAACATTTCCTGCTCCCAGCTCAAAATCAAACCGCGGACTTATATCCAGCCGCGACTGCGGATTGGATACCGCCGCGGTATAGTCCTCCTCTTGTCCATTCGCACCCAGAATCTCGGCATTGATGATGGAGTTCGAATGATTGTCGCGCTGAAAGACGCTGCCAAACCAGGACGCGTCCTTACCCATCGGCCCGCTCAAATTGCCATTCATAAACGTCGAGTAGTACGGCGGCTCGCTGGTGACAAATGGGTTGAGAGCATTGAACGGCTTGTCATTGCCATCGATCATGAAGAATCCGTGCAGACTCTGCGTTCCTGGTTTGGTCAGAATCTCAATCCGGCCGTAGCCCAGCTTGTCGTACTCCGCCGAGAATGGATTGCGATTGATACGGATCTCCAGAATGGAGCTCTTGGGTGGCAACTGACCGGCGGTGAATCCATCGATGAAGATCTGGGCTCCGCTTGGCCCCGCTGCCGGCCCCGCCAGCGCGGTCAACTCGTTCTGCAGATCGTCCGGGTCGTCGGATAGAGCATCCAGATCCTTCCCTTTGATCACCAGGACGTTCGTATTTTCATCCGGGTTGGTGCTGAGCCCCTGAGCTTGGGCTGTCACCTCAACTCGGCTCTCCACAGAGATGGCCATCTTCACGGACTGATGGGTTGTCTTGCCGCCGATGACAAGCACGTCCGAGATCCTGACGGTGGAGAATCCGTTGGCCGCTACGGTCACGGTGTAGTGGCCTGGCGCCAGCCTTGACGCTTCAAAGGTTCCGGACGCATCGCTCTTGAGCTTACGCGCTGAACTCAGGCGTCCCCGTCCACTCCCACTCCAAATGGTTACCGCGGCCTGTGGCACCAGGGCTCCATCGGGATCAGTGACGATTCCCTGGATGGAGCCGGTCTGCGCCTGCGCTGGCGCAGCCTGCGCCCTTGCAACCCCAGCCGCGTAGAACAGCAGCGTCCAGATCGCAAGCCAGCTTAGCCACGCGGCCAATCCGATTCCAGTGCTTCTTTTCATGACGTGTGCGCAACCTCCGGCGCATCTCCAGAAGACCGCATCTCGCGGCTATGTGCCGCCACATTGGGTAATTCTGTGTAACACTTTGTCACCATCCCTGTGACGATTCATGACATCCAGATTGCCTCCTGGGGAGTTACTCTGAACGCAGCCGTTGCAGAAGCAAAGAGACCGGACTGCGGCGGAACAGCTCAGATGGAAGACCTGCTGCTCATTGACGACGACATGGATCTCTGCCAGATGCTCACCGAGTATCTGGCCCGCTATGGCTTCCACGTCCACGCCGTGCACCGTGGCGACCAGGGCCTGGAGGCCGCGCGCTCCCGCGCCTGGCCCATGATTCTGCTCGACGTGATGCTGCCGGGTATGGATGGCTTTGAGGTTCTGCAGCGCATCCGCACCTTCTCCTCCGGCAGCGTTCTGCTTCTCACCGCGCGGGGCGAAGACATTGACCGAATCGTAGGCCTGGAGATGGGCGCCGACGACTACCTTGCCAAACCCTTCAACGCCCGCGAGCTACTGGCGCGCATTCGCGCCATCAGTCGACGCAGCGTGTCCTCTAACGCCGCGGCCACGGCCCCAACCGCCATCCAGCCGCCACCCCTCATCGTTGAGGACCTGGTCCTGGACCCCGCCGCGCGTACCGTGCACCAGAGCGGCAGCCTGATCGACCTCACCGCCGTAGAATTCTCCTTGCTGGAGGCTCTCATGCGCTCCCCGGGTAAAGTGGTGGAGCGTGAAGTGCTCGCTGAGACCGTTCTTGGCCGCAAATTTCACCCCTTCGATCGCAGCCTGGACATGCACGTCAGCCGGCTCCGCCGCAAACTGGCCGCGGCGCGCTCCGGAAGCGATGCCGCTTCCGATGACCGGCTCAAGACCATTCGCGGCACCGGCTATCAGCTCGTCCTGCGCCGCTCACTCCCAGCGCGGAGGCCCTGACGATGCGCGGTCTCTTTCTGAAAATCTTCGCCATCTTCTGGCTCGCCCAGAGCCTGATCTTCGTCATCACAACAACCCTGATCCTGCGCCAACACTTCCCGCCCTTCAACGACGCGCTGGACACGCACTTTTACCATGACGCCGCGCTGGCCTTGCATGATTTTGAGAGCGGCGGATGCGCGGCCTTTCGCAACAAGAACCAAGGTTCAGTCTCCGCCGCCAGCGTGCGCCTAGAGCCTGCCGGAGCCGCTCTGCTCTCCTCCAGCGGCCAGTTGCTCTGCAGCACGCCCAACGCACCCATTCTGTCTCCGTTCCCGTCTCCACTTCCCAACCACATCGACGGCCGCTCCGTCGGCAACCTCTATCTTTGGCTGGTCCCCGTTACCTCTTCCAACGGCGAACGTTACACATATATTTGGGTCCAACCGCCTTCCTCCCGCCCGCCTCGCCAGCATGGCTGGGCCTACCTGCACTTCGCTTTTCCAGAGTTGCCCGTGGCCATCGCCGTCGGCGGCCTCACCACCTTCGTGCTGGTGTTGCTCTTCACGCGGCCGGTGGTTCGACTGCGGAAAGCCGCACGAGCCCTGGCCAACGGCAACCTGAGCGCGCGCGTCGAACAGCCGCCCTCGGCTTTTTTTGGCTCCGGCTCCGACCAGTTCCAGGGATTGATGCTCGACTTCAACCACATGGCCGACCGGCTCGAGTCCCTGGTAGACGCGCAGAAACTCCTCCTCCGCGACGTCTCGCACGAGTTGCGTTCGCCGCTCGCGCGCCTGAGCGTAGCCTTGGAGCTTGCCCGCGAAGATCCAATCACGACCTCAGACGCAACCGCTGAACAGACCCATCCGGCCGGTCTCAGCGAGCACCTGGATCGCATCGAGCGCGAGGCGGAGAAGCTCAATCAGCTCATCGGACAACTCCTGCTGCTCTCATCGATTGAGGCACGCGACAGTACCACGACGTTCCGGACCCTCTCTCTGAATCAACTCTGTGAAGAGCTTCTTCCCGATGCGGAGTATGAGGCGAGGCAGCGCTCCGCAAACGTCGTGCTTTTGGAAGATTGTCTCTGCATGATCAACGGCGACTACGATCTGATCTATCGCGCGATGGAAAACGTGGTTCGCAACGCCATCCACTACACCGCAAGTGGCACACAGGTTACGATTCGCATCTATGCCGTCGAAGCGGAAGCCAGGGACGACGCCGGCAAGAGGACCGCAAGAGTTTTCAGCGAAGACCCGTCGGCCGAGACCAACCATGCTGCCAAGCGCTGGGCCTGCGTCGAGGTCTGCGATCAGGGGCCTGGTATCCCCGAGCCAGACCTGGCCAAGATCTTTCGCCCTTTCTACCGTGCAGACTACGCACGCAGCCCGTCCACAGGAGGCTTCGGCGTCGGCCTGGCGATCACCGAGCGCGCCGTCCGTCTCCACCGGGGCCGGATCAGCGCCACCAACCGCGCAGACGGAGGAGCCTGCATTTTGCTGCTCTTTCCTCTCGTAGCGAGCACGCTTCCAGCGCAGGAAGCACCCGCCGAAGAGGAGCATCCGCAAGCCGACGACGCCACTCCGCCGATGTGATGGAGCAGGCTCGGAAGGATATGACTCGCCCAGGTTCCAGACCACGGTTGCGCCGCCCCTCCGCGGCTTCCTGATCGCGTTGCCCGGACGATGGAAGCGCCTTCGTATCCACGGCATGCAGCAACGCCGGAGCTGCCGTAGAGTGGAAGAAGACCAGAATGTCAGCACCCGTTCCATGACCGAAGCCGACCTCCTCCATCTGCTACGTGATTGCTACACCCCCGCCGGCCCGAACATCGTGGCTGCCGGCCTGGTTCGCTCCGCTACGCTCACCCCCGACCTGGATGCCCCGGGTGCGTCGATCCCCGGCGTACCCACGCGATTCATCGCCCACATCACGCTGCATGCGGTAGAAGCCGCCCGCGCCTCCGCTCATCCAGCCGAAAGCCTCGATACTCAACTCAGCGCCCAGATTGAAAATCGCCTGCTCGGCCTTCCAGCCATCTCCCGCGTTGAGTTCACGCTGCTCCCCGCACTCTTCCCCATCCTTTAGAACTCTGTCGATCCTCTGCCTGCACCCATGCCCCGTCGTCAACGATCGCCCGCTATCCATCCCTTTGACCGGATCCACGGCACGGACACCTCAGGCCTGATCCCCGGCTCGGTGATCGCCACCGGCACTAGAGTCCGCCCCGCAGATCTGACCGCCTACTATGGCATCGCTCCATCCATCCTGCAAACCATCCTGGATATCTGGCTCCGGCGCACCTCCCCTCACCCTATCGAGCGCACGGTGTTCCTGGATGTTGGAGCCGGCAAAGGACGCGCTCTTCTGCTGGCCTCCGAGTACCCCTTCCTGCGCGTGGAAGGCATCGAACTGAATCCCGATCTGGCTTCGATCGCAGGCGCTAACGTTGCCCTGTGGCAGAGGGACGCGCAGGCGAATCCACTCTCTCCGCTCATCGTCCATCATGCTGACGCCAGCACGCATCCGCTGCCCCAGGAGCCCATCCTCGGCTTTCTCTTCCACCCCTTCGAACTTCCCATCCTGCGCCGCTTCCTGAGCCACGTAGAGACCTCTCTTGCCCGCCAACCACGGCCATTGGATCTGATCTACGTCAACGCCGAGCACGACTCCTACCTGGACCGCCATCCGGCCTTCACTCGTCTCTGGACTGGCCTTGTCCCCATGACCCCCGAGGACCACGCTGCCGACCTTGAAGCGATTGCGGAGCAAAAGGAGTATGGCTCGACTGGCGACGAACTTTGCTCGATCTATCGCTTTCAAGGCCGCGGCAAACGCTGAGGCCGTACCCTCTCGCAGAGCCCGCTGTAGCGATTTTCTGTTGCTGCGTATTCCGGAGCAGACGTGCTGCGGTGCGGTACGGCGCCCTCTACCGTAAGAGGGGCGTTGCCTACCAGCGCACTAGCAGCAGCCGCTCGTTCTCGTCTTCACCCTGGGTGATTTGAATCTCCGCATCAGCCCGTTCCATTACCGCGGCAAACCGATCGCCCCACTCCACCATCACCAGGGCATCGTGCGCCTCGGTCAGCTCCCAGAGCCCAATGGAGTCCAACTCCCTCTGCTGCTCAAGGCGATACAGGTCAAGGTGAACCAGTCTCGTCCGACTCCCCGCATACTCGTGAACCAAGGTGAAGGTTGGGCTGGTCACTTCGCTGCCATCAGCACCCAGAGCCGCCGCCAGACCCCGAACCAGGGTCGTCTTGCCCATCCCCATCTCTCCCCGCAACACCACCACCATGGGGGCCGGCAGCATCTCAGCCAGAAGCTCTCCCAGCGCCATCGTGCCCTGCTCGTTGCAGGTTCTCAGCCGCTTCTCTCGCTGCCACTGCTTCATCTTTCGCCCCAGAACCCAGCTCGCGCGAGAGTACCGGTGAACCCGGCGCCGGCAACCGTGTCGGCGTTGGCAAGGGCCGTTCCCGCAATCCAGGTAAAGCCTTCCGCGTCCGTCACCCGGGTGCGGAAGGCTTGCCACAGGTGCCCCACCGTATCCATCGCCAGTACCGTATGCTCATCCCGCGCCAGACAGGCAAAGTCTCCGGCCAGGCCGTGCAGAAAGACCGCCGCTTCCACCGCCCGCACCACGCTTTCCACTCCATACTGCCCCAGCATCGCCGCAACGATACCGGTCAGAGCATCCCCGCTGCCGCCTTTGGCCATGGACGGATTTCCGCTCGTATTCACCGCCACGCTGCCATCCGGATGCGCCACCAGCGTTCGCCACCCCTTGAGCACCAAGGTGACGCCATGTTCCAGCGCAAAGCTGCGAGCAAAACCCACTCGATCCGCCTCGATCTCCCCGACCGTCTTTCCGACCAGGCGAGCCATCTCGCCCGGATGCGGCGTTAAAACAATGGTTCGCGGCTTCCCCTTGGCCGCAGCAGTTTGCACTGCGCTCTTCAGTAGCTTGGTTTGCCCGGAAAACGCATTCAGAGCATCCGCGTCAATCACCATGGGCAGCGTCACTCGCTCGACGAACCTCCGTACCCACTCCGGCGTGGCGCCCTCCTGCCCCAACCCCGGACCCATGCCGACCACGGAGATTCCCTTCAAGAGGCTCGCCAGAGCGGGCTCCTCCAATGTCTCCAGAGCCAGCCCTCCGGAACCCTCCGTCGCCAGCGGCGAGAGCATCAGCTCCGGCGCAACCGACGCAACCATCGATACAATCTCCCGCGGAACGGCTGCTGTTACCAGGCCCGCGCCGGCGCGCAGGGCGGCTACGCTGGCCATCGACGGGGCGCCCGCCTTGCCAAAGGCTCCGCCCACAAGCAGAACGTGGCCCATCCGCCCCTTATTTCCATCGATAGCCCGTGGCTTCTCCGCAATCGCCTTCGCGCTTCCGGTCCAGTCGAGCCTGTTCGATGACTGAATCGCGTCCGGCGATGTTCCAATCGGCGCTACCACTACCGGACCGAATGTCTTTCCCTCCGTCAGATGCCCAAACACATGCGCCAGCTTGGGGGCGGCAAACGTCACCACCGCATCGGCACGGAAGGCGCCCGGCGCCCGCATCTCGACTGAATCGGCATCCCAGCCGCTGGGCAGATCCACGGCGACCACTTCCGCTCCGCTCGCCTGGAGCATCCGCTGCGCCACCTCTGCCAGGCCCCGAAGCGGAGGCTTAAAGCCGGTTCCTACCACCGCATCGATGACCAGCGATGCCCCTTCCAGCGCCCGCTGCAATGGCTCCGCTGCGGTGACTTCAAGAAACTCCGACCCTTCCGGGTCCTCGTCCCTCCGCCGAAGGTAAGCCGCCAGAGCAAACGCCGCATCGCCCTTTACGTCGCCCACTTGGCCCAGCAAGGCCACGCGCACCCTTCGTCCGGCCTCGGCCAGACGAAGCGCGGCCACCATCCCATCTCCGCCATTGTTGCCTTTGCCGGCCAGCACCACCACAAGCCCACCACCGCCCATTCGCCGCTCGCAGAAGCGAGCCACCGCCGTTCCCGCATGCTGCATCAGGGTGGGCCCAGACACACCCGCCTCAACGGATCGCTGGTCCGCAGCTCCCATCTCTTGTGCTGTAAGAATCTTCATTGCGGTCGCCTGCCTTGGCATAAAGCCCGGATCTTGTCGCGAAAGCAAATGGTTCGCATGGTGACTCCTTCCTGACCGGAACAGCATCTCCCAGGAGGCTCCGTTGCGAACACAGAGTCTCCTTCTGTCTGATTCCCCTTATAGCAGGTCCCACACAGACAAGCAGGTTTCGCGGCCGCGAATGGGGATCGAACGGCAAATCAGATCCATGAGAAGCGGAGGAAGACGGTTGTGTGACCCGCACTCGGGAGTAAGCTTCCTGGCGGCAAAGTCCTTGCCCTTTCGGCGCAGTGCAAATCCTCGCTGTCCGGGAGCAACTTGCTCAAGAGAAGCGCCACTCAACACCCGCTCCAGGAAACCCATCCGTACCCAAACACCACTCCACCCTGCCGCCCAGCCACCCGGACTTGGTAGGCGAACCAGACAAGCGAATCTCGCACGCGAGCCAATTCCGCTTTTCAAACCAGATTCCGCCTTATCAGTGCAGCATAGCCGCTGTCTCCGTCTTCGGCTGCGGGAAGTAGTTGTGGTCATAAAGTGCGCGGTAGAAGACACCGGTCATCTCCGCGGCTTTCGGCCCAGAGAGAACTCCTCCGCCCTTCAGGAAGATCACCGTAACGATCGGTCCCGCCGGGGCCTGGACATAGCTCACAAACCATCCAAACCGTGTTCCATCATCCGAACAGGTTCCTGTCTTCCCGAACACCGGAAACTGCTCGAAGTTTGTCCGCAGCCACCGCGCCGTGCCATTGCGGAAGTTTACCGCTCCAGCCATGCCCGGCAAAATCTGTGGTATCACACCCTTGATGTCTAGAATTCGCTTCACCTTCGGTTGAAAGTTCTCTAGCTGCTCCTGCGTGGTTGGATGCTGCAAGTAGTAGAGCGTTCCACCATTGGCGACCGCAGCCACCAGCGCTCCCAGTTGCAGTGGAGTCATCGAGATGCTCTCGCCAAACGAGCACATTCGTCCCACTCCGCCATCCGCCGCCGGCAGCACGTGATCTGGATACACTCCCAGTTGCTCTCCGGGGATGTTGTAACCGGCCAATTCACCCAGGCCAAACTCATTGGCATAGTGCTTCACACGCTCAAAACCCATCGTGCGTCCCAGCACCTCAAAGTACAGATTGATGGACCGCGCCAACGCGTGGGTAAGGTCCACCGAGTAATTTCCTCCCAGGTTCACTGGCGTATCCGCGTTGACCAGACCCTCCTTCAGCGCCGCCAGCGCAACCGCCACCTTGATCGTCGAACATGGCTCCGCACCCGCGCTGAGAGCCAGCTTCTGATTCACCATCGCCAGGATCCGCCCATTCATCGGATCAATGGCAAGTACCGTCCCATTCATCCCGCTCAGGGCCTCGATCGCCGCCGCACGCACCGTCGGATCTTCCCCTGCGGTTACATCTGCTGCCGTCAACACGTTGATGTCGGCGAAGCTGCTGGCGGTGAAGCGCTGACCGTAGACGCGAATCCGATGCCGCCGCCGGTAGCGCCGATGCACCGATGCGGCCTGCCGTGGTTTGGCAGAGCGGCGCAGCGCCGTCCGATGCAAAGCCGCCGCGGAAGCGTGCTTGTGTCTGTGCCGCACCGTGGTAGGAGTCGCCTGCGCCCCTGCGCGGCAAACCATCCACAGCAGCAACAACATCGACAACCCCTTTACTATCCGTCCCATCCACTCTCGTCTCTAAAGTTTCGTTCTATCGCGGCTGCTCGCTTCCTATCACCCGACGGCAGCCAATCAGGAACCTACCGGCCGCGATCCGCACCGGACCAATGCCCGCAACTGAGCGGTCCGCCGATGGTCTCCGCAGCGCACGCCGCCAGACGCTGGGTGAAGCGGACCCGATAAAGAAGTCCTGCGCAGAAGAAGTATGCAATGGATCGTTCCTGGTCTCCGTCTAAGGCTTGCGCCGCAGAAACGCTGGAATATCCAACTCATCATGGTCTGCCGCTGGATCTCCAGCATATCCGGAAAACGACGGAACCCTGGCTGTCGGCCACTGAGTCTTGGCCGGATCCTCCACCGGAGCAGCAGCCAACTCTTCTTTCGGCTTGCGGAAGAAATCGTCATCAAACACTGATGCCTTCACCGGCAGCAGTTGAGCAGCGCTCTCCCTCCCGTAGGGCGTATCCGTCGCCCCCTCGGCTGTCTGATCGAATTCGGCTCCGGCAACCGGCTGAGGGCGATGCTCGGCAAGTTGATCGTGCCCGGCCACCGCAATATGTTCCACAACAACAGGCGTCGGCGCGGTGCTCAGCATCGGCGTGGACGCTGCAGCTGGAGGGGACGGAGATCCTTGGGCAGTTACCGGACCCGAAGCGGCAACGGCATCTGCCGCCACAGCCTCGAACGGAACAGACGCATCGGAGGGCTCAAAGTGTGCTTCCGAATTCGGCACAAATTCAATCCGAGCGCTCTGGTCATGCCAAGCCTGCTGCCTTGCCGCCTCATAATACGAAGATACAGGGTACGGCGCACGAGAACCATGCGCGGGCGCCGGGCTCGGCTCTGCAGATGGAACGGCTGGCGCAGAGCGATCCAGGGAAGGCGGAACGAACCCGGTAGGAGGCGGAAGCGCCTCAGCGTCCAGTACAGGCGTGCCCCGCAGCGCCTCCTCCACCTCTCTCTCATTGACAAACTGTATGGTCGGTGGCGCCGGTTGCGAAGTAAAGATTACCGGACGCGCAGGCTCCTGCTCCCTGGTCCACTTCGACTCCAGCGGTCCAGCGGCCAACGGTCGAGACACAATTCTGGGCGGCACAAACTCATGCTGAGCCGTGGGCAGCGCCGAGGCCGCCATCATGCGCTCTCGTCGCGCCGGCATCGCCTCCCGGAATCCGGTTGCAATCACGGTAAACTTCACCTGCTCGCCCAGCGACTCATCCTGCACGGCGCCAAAGATGATGTTGGCATCCTCGTGCGCTGCCTCCTGGATGATCGAAGACGCTTCGATCACTTCACTCAGCTTCAAGCCGCTGGAACCCGTAATGTTAATCAGAATGCCGCGCGCTCCGTCAATCGCTCCAGCCTCCAGCAGTGGCGAAGCAATGGCCGCCATCGCCGCCTCGCGCGCCCTGTCAGGACCGGAGCGCATCGCCGTTCCCATCACCGAGTAACCCATCCCAGCCATGGTCGTTTTGACATCCGCAAAATCGCGGTTGATGACGCCCGGAATGGTAATGATGTCAGAGATGCCCTGCACACCCTGGCGCAGGATGTCGTCCGCAATTCGGAAGCTCTCAAAAAATCCAGCGTCCTTGGCCGTAATCAGCAACTTGTCGTTGGGAATCACGATCAGCGTATCGACCGATTCCAATAGCTCCTGCAATCCGCGTTCGGCCTGCATCGCCCGGCGCTTGCCTTCAAAGGCAAAGGGACGCGTTACCACCGCAATGGTGAGCGCACCCATCTCGCTGGCTAGGGAGGCAATCACCGGGGCTGCACCGGTTCCAGTCCCTCCGCCCAGACCTGCGGTCACAAACACCATGTCCGCGCCCTCCAGCGCCTCGATGATCTTGTCGGAGTCCTCCAGCGCCGCACGCCGCCCTACATCCGGATTCGCGCCTGCACCCAATCCACTGGTCAGTTTGACGCCCAACTGCAGCTTCACTGGCGCATGCGATCCCTCCAGCGCCTGCACGTCCGTATTTGCCGCGATGAACTCAACGCCCTCCACCTGGGCCTCGATCATCCGATTGATCGCGTTGTTGCCGCCACCGCCCACGCCAATCACCTTGATGCGCGCGTTGCGGCGCGTCTCTTCGTGGTATTGAATCCGGAGGGAATCCGGCTGGCGAAGATCGTACGCGTCTGGCCGCGCGTCTGGCCGCTTTACGCCAAGCGGGTCTTCAGGCAGGTTATGCATAGGCGTCTCTCCATGGGCGAATTCGAATCTCTTCTCTCCATTCTGCACGTGGGCATGCAGGAATCGCGTGCCCAAACTCCTTCCCGTATTCTGCTGGAATCACTCGGAGATCTCTGCCTATGGTTCCAAAGTTCTCCAGCAAACCCCTTCAGCGGCGGCTTTCGCCTGATGGAGCGGGAACCAGGAAACTACGGCGTCGGCATATGAAGAACCACCGAAGCCCCAATTGACATCACGCCAATCGAACTTGGCCCGTCCACCGGTGCTCCACTGTTGCCAAAACGGTTCATATTTCCAATCCCGAGCTCGATCGGCCTCAGATCCAACCACGGGGCCAGCCGCACCGAGTCGCCGATAAAACCCTCATACATGACAAAGTTGTCTTCGTACCTGGGCAGGGGAACGGTGCTGGTAGGGCTCTCGCCGAAGGGTAGGGTTGCGTTGCTCCGCGCGTAACCAACTGACATCTGCGCATACGGATTCAACCAGAAGTACGGCCCGCGAAACGATCCCCGTACGCCCGCCAGCACGTTGTCCAACACCGTTATGTCGTTGCCGCCCGCCGAACTGCTCGCCGACTTGTAGGAGTGCATCGTTCCGCCACGAACATCAATCCCAAGGCGGATCGGCCCGATGTTACGAAAGTCGTAATAGCCGCCCACCTGGAGCCCCTGAGGGTACACATCGTGATTGGGGTCGGAACACTCTCCTTGCGGATCAAAGCATGTGATGCCGCTCAGCCGGGTCGCCTGAAAGCCAAGATACACCCCCGCTTGGGCCCGTGCCGCTATGGCGCATCCAAGTCCCAGCAGCACGGAGGAAACGACTGCTACGCTTCTGCAAAATCTCATATCACTCCAGTCTAAAGCAGTTCTCCCTCCTTAGACCGCCGCAAGCAATGGAACTGCTTTAGAAACTCCCCGCGAAGATCGACTTCAACTTCTGCGCCAGGCCCTGCTCCTCGCTGGCCTTGCGCACCTGGGTCCTGTGGGTGTATAGCAGCATCCCAATCGCCACCGAAAACTCCGGCCGCGCCAGCTCCGGAGGCATCCGGCTCAGCGGTACCGGGTAGCCGATCCGCGCCGGGACGCGGAGCAGACTCTCCGCATTGTCCAGCATTCCCGCCAGAAGAGCTCCGCCGCCGGTAAACACGCATCCGGCTCCCATCGCCTCCAGCACGCCACCTGCCCGCAGATTGTCCCGCAACATGGTCAACAGCTCGCGCGCTCGTGGCTCCAGAATCTCGGCCAGGAACCGTTGCCTCACCATCCGCGCCGGCTGCCCCCCGGAGGCCAGATTGCCTCCAATCTCAACCTCGTTGAGCTGTGGAACCGAGGTCACCACACAGTTCCCATACATCCTCTTCAACTGCTCAGCCTCTTCCACGCTGACATGCAGCCCCACCGCCAGATCATTGGTAAAGTGGTCGCCGCCTATGGGTAGCACCGCGGTGTGGGCCACGCTGCCCTCAAAGAACACCACCAGCTCGGTCGAACTGGCTCCAATGTCCGCCACGCAGACGCCCAGCTCGCGCTCATCGGCGGAGAGCACCGCTTCGGCTGCCGCAATGCCCTCAAAGACGGTGTCCGCCACCTCCAACTTCGCTCGGTTGGCGCATGTCACCACGCTCTGCGCTGCGCTACCCGAACACGTGGAGAGGTGCAGACAAACTTCCAGCCGGTTGCCCACCATCCCCACCGGATCGTGAATCCCTCCCTGGTCGTCCAGGATGAACTGCTGAGGAAGCAGGTGCAACACCTCCCGGTCTGGGGCCAACCCAACGCTGCGCGCCCGGTCAATCGCTGACCGGACGTCTTCGCGTGTGATCTCCTTCATGCGGCTGCCCATGCTGATCCCGCCCTGCGAGTTCATCCCACGTACATGCGGTCCGCCAATGCCCACCACCGTGCTCTCAATGGGAGCCTTCGCGCTCTTCTCCGCCGTTAGTGCCGCCGAATCAATTGCCTCGGCCGCGGGTCCCAGCTCTGAGATCACTCCGCGGCGCATGCCACGAGAGGCCACCACACCGTGGCCTCGATACCGCAGTACGCCATCCAGCAGCTCCGCCACCAGCACACAGCTCTTCGAGCTTCCCACATCCAATACCGTGATCAGGTTGTCCGTCTTTGAATTCATGGAGTCACTCCGTCGCTCCCGGCGCCAGCGGAGCTCCCGGTTGAACCTCGCCGATTCGCCATTCCCGCCTTCTCCGCTGTGGTCTTGCGCTGTCGGCTCAAAGCAGCACGGCGGGCCTGAGATAGCTGAGCAAATACGCGCTCGTTGGCGGCATCGATACCGGAACCCGATTTGTTCCTCGCCATCCGTCCTTTGGAGGGCTGCTTCCGCAGGGAGGGTTCTGCCGTCTTCTTCACTCCCTGAATGCGGGGCGAACCTCCGGGGCCAGGGGCTGCCGCAGCTTCCTGAGCATCTCCCCCTGCCGAGACCCCTCCATCTCCTTGCATCCCCAGCACAATCTGGCCCTCATAGCGCATGTCCGCCGAGGCAAGCCGGGGATACGCCTGCTTCCACTCAGGGAGGTGCTGCTCAAACTCTTCATACCGCTTCAGAAACTTCTGCTGCCCGAAGTGCACCAGAATGTCGGAGCCTCCCGCGGTGATCAGAGCCCTCAGATCCTCAGGGTCCGAGATGTCTACCTCGCTGACGGACTCCGTGAGATGCTGTCCCGTGCTGTCCAACTCATTCATAAATTCAAGATAGACCTGCATCCGTGCCGCTCTGCCCTCGGCAGTCTCCTGCGGCGTGACTCCCGTCACCACTGGAAAGGAGTAACGTGGATCGCCGGCCGCCTCCGCCGGCATGTTCAGCAACACACCACTGGAGTCCACCAACCCTATCTGAGTGCCCTGACGCACGAACGCAACCGGGGTACGCTCCACGATCTTCACTCGCAGCACATTGGGCAGCAGACGCATCACCGTCGCGTGAGCCACCCATGGCATCTGTTCGAGCGCAGTCTTCCGCTCCGCCAGCGGCACACGAAAGATGCTCCGCTCCAGGTCCGGACCAAAGACGCTCAGCACCTGATCGCGCGAAAGGTGCTCGGCGCCCCTTATCTGCACATCGTCTGAGGTTGTCAGCACAAACCGCGAGTCGTGCATCAGGTAGGTATGCGCCGCCACCATGGCCATCGCTACCCCACCTAGCAGCACAAATACCACGGAGGCAAACACAATCCGCCCACCCGTACTGCGCGGAAAACTGCGAAACCGCACGGTCAACCTGCCTCGCCGGGGAACATACGCTTCCTCGTCGCGGGTGCCGTACGCTGGGGCAGGCCCCTCAGCGTGCGGCGCATCGTAGCCGTCTCCTCCCAGGCCACGTTGATAGGCGCCAGCCGGAGCCGGACTACTGCGGTTGGGTCGTTGGGCACCTTGTTCCGATGGCCGCGTAGCGATATCCCTATCCCCGTCCCTCAACTCCCGGTTCGCCGAGCTATGTTCCAGGGTATCCGCCTCCGGCGCGCAACTCCCCTCGGGCGCTGTCAGCACCGCTGAGAGCAGTCCGGAGTCATACCCGGACCCGCGCCTGGAACCTGTCTTCCTCATCTCCGCCCGACCTGAGCAAGGCCGCGGAAAAATCGCCGTACCATCCACTATAACGGGCTGCGGATACCCTACGGCAAGACTCGATGGCGGGGTATCCTCTCAGGAACGCTCCCAGGCTGCGCCTCTCCAAGCCAGAGGACGACCCAGTTCTGTCAGGCCATTGACCTTCGTGCTACTCATTGGGCCACTGGGCGAATGGGCCATGCCAAGGCAAACGCTTGCTGTCCATTGCATGCCACAGCCGGAAAACCAGTCTGCCGTAGCCAAAACCGGACCAACGCGCGTCCATCTCCACACGGCAAGAGGATCGTCGGCGCTGGCCATCCCGCATGCGGTGATTTGCTATTGCGCTCGGCCGCTATTGGCCTTCGCCGTGGCACACCAGTTTCGTTTTGGGCTTTGGGCCGATGGGATGGGCTCCCAGCGAGTTCCTCCAGGCAGCCGTGATCATCTATTGTCTGCGGAAGTCCAACGTCTCTGCAATGTGCTGTCCGGTCTGGAGCGTTCCTTCATCGGTCATCGTCATCTCACGCCCATTGGCGGAGACAATCCACTGGGCCTTCTCCGTTACCTGGCCGTCCCGCCGATAGACCGCATCCACCGTGCGTGCGTTCACCAGCGTCAGTTGCACGGTGTCGTTGCGCGAGTTCTGCAGATCGTACTGCCGCCCGTCCAGGCGCGCGTCATAGCGGAAACTCCAGGAGAATCGCACCCCGCCGCGGCCATCCGGCTCAATCTTCAGCGCCAGTCCCTGGCGCATCAGCGTACGGCTCATGTCCTCTATCCACAAACCGGCAAATGGGTCTCCGACTCGCTTCGCTCCTCCGCCGCGTGTCCATACTGTGATCCGGCCGCTCTGTTCACCACCGTTCATATTGCCCGCTCCCTGGCCGCTGGAGGTTACCGTCAACTCCTTGCCGTCTTTCGATAACCGATCGTCCAGGGTGGCAACGACTTCGCCCTCCTTCTTCTCCGTCATCACGACATGTTTACGGTCGATCCGGTGCATCTCAATCTGGTCGAAGAGCGGATTGCCTTCCACCGCCGTCACCTGCCCGTTCGTCTTCGCTGAGAACGCAGCGTGCGTTTCTCCGGAGATCAACACATGCTCCCGGTCCCCGGTGCGCGTAATCGATAACTGGTTGGGAGGGGTCAGTGTTACCCGAGCAGAGTCGAGCGTCCAATTCCCCACGCGTGGATCCCCCGAGCCAACCTGAACGGCGGCAAACACTCCAAGAAGGATGACGATGCGTAGAATAAAGCCCCCTTCGCCGCAAACGGCTGCCATCACTCTAGCAGAGCCCAGAGTAAGGTGGTGAGAGGATAAAATCCCCCAGTAGAGTCTCGTGGCGCCGAACGGTATTCAGTTCAGAGCTTCACCTCGCCGGCGTCTCGTCTCCAGGCAGCCAGGATCCGGGGGCTGGAAAGAGCTATCGATCGCTTTTTGAACATGGACATGAAACGCTTCAAAGTTCGCCGTTTCTGGGTCTCCGGGCTGGTTCTTGCCGCAGCCCTCGCCCTGATTCCATCCTCATTCCGCGCTTCGCGCCGCCTTGAAACGGCCACTCGCGTCGAAGGAAGCCAGGCCGAGACCGTCGATCGGGAACTCGCCAGCGGCTTCCACTCACCCTTCGTCAATCGCGTTGTTCTGGTCATCCAGGGTCTTCCTCCGGTGGACTCGCCGTCCGGCGCGCGGGCCCTGGGAACCATTGTTTCGGCGCTCGAGGACCAGCCTGGCGTCTCCGCTGTAGCCTCCTATCTCCAGTTGCGGGATCCCATCTTTCAGGGCAAAGGGGGCGGAACCTTCGTCCTGATCGGACTGGACGCCAACTCCGGCCCTGTGGAGTCGCTGATCCCCGGCCTGCATCAATGTGCGCGCCAGTTGGAAGCACAGTTCCGTGGCCCCTACCCCAAGGTCAAGCTTCAATTAACCGGCGAGATCCCGCTCAACTTCGACCTTCGCCGCGTCAGCTCCGAGGATGTACACCACGGGGAGATCCTGGTGATTCCCGTCACCCTGGCCCTGCTGCTGCTGGCCTTCGGCAGCCTGATGGCCGCTCTGATTCCGATCGCCGTAGGCCAACTCGCCATCGCTGTCACCATGGCGATTGCCGGGATGTTGGCCCAGCACTTTCATCTCTCCATCCTGATCCAGAATCTGACCACCATGCTCGGCCTGGGGCTGGGCATCGACTACACCTTGCTGATGGTGAGCCGCTTCCGCGAAGCGATCGCCGCCGGCCATGACGGAGTTCAGGCTGCCGCGATCGCTGCCCATCGCGCCGGCCGCACCCTGCTCATCTCCGCCTCCACCGTAGCCATCGGCTTCCTGGCCCTGCTCACCGTGCCCATCAGCGAGATCCGCTCCATCGGCCTCGCCGGATTCCTGGTAGCCGGCGTCAGCGCCCTTCTGGCCAACACCGTAGTTCCCATCTTGCTGGCGTTTCTGGGTCCATGCATTAACCTGGGGTGCCTGCCCTTCACCCCGAAACTCGATGCGCGTCGCGCCCAGAGCATCGGGGTTCGCTGGCGAAGGTGGGGCACGCTGATTGTCGCCCATCCATGGCTAGCGATCGTGCTGGCTGGCACACCGCTGCTGCTGCTGGCTTCCCAGGCCATGCACATGGACACCAGCCTGCCCCGCGGAGACTGGTTGCCGGCGGCGGCAGAGTCGGTACAGGCGCTGGACACATTGAAGCAAATGCACCGCTCCGGCGTGGTGGAGTCCATGCGGCTCATCGTCGATCTACCCTCGGAGTCCATCTCCCGCTCCGATGTCGGCTGGAATGCAATCCGTCGTGTCTCTGAGCGTCTGGCTGCCGACCCTCGATGCGCCCGGGTGCTCTCCATCACCACCGTTACTGATGGCGACCGCTCCTATTTGGAGGACGTATCGCGCCAGACCCGGCGCACCCTGCTCAGCAGCGATGGCCACGCCGCCTTGATCGAGGTCATGCCCAGGGATTCCGTGTCTCTGCGCGGGCAGGTAGATTGGGTGCGCCAGGTGCGCAGCATCGGAGCTCCAGCGCTCACCGGTGTGCCCGATGCAACGCTTCTGGCCGGTGGCATCCCCGCCCTGAACGCCGACTACCAGACGATCGTCGCGCGCGATATGGTCCGGGTGACCATCATGGTGGTTCTTGCGACGCTGCTGGCTCTGCTCCTGGGTTTCCGTGCGGTCTTCGCCTCGATCAAGGCCATCCTGCTCAACCTGGTCACGGTAGCCGCTTCCTTTGGAGCCCTGGTGATGGTCTTCCAGGACGGATACGGTTGCCGGTTGCTGGGCGTTGCCGCAGGAACCGGCAGCGTCTTTCCTCTGGTTCCCATCGTCACCTTCGCCATTGTCTTCGGTCTCAGCATGGACTATGAAGTCTTTCTGGTGGCGCGCGTATTGGAAGCCCGCCGCAGCGGCTTTACTGAAGTGGAAGCCATCCCGGAGGGCCTCGCCCAAACGGCTGGACTCATTACCAGCGCCGCCGCCATCATGATTGCGGTCTTCATCGCCTTCACCTTGGGCAACTTCCTGGTGGTCAAGATGATCGGCTTCACGCTGACCGTCGCCGTCTTCCTGGATGCAACCCTGGTTCGCATGGTGATCGGCCCTGCCCTGCTGCGCGTCGCTGGCGACTGGAACTGGTGGCCATGGGGTCTGAACCGGCGGCGACACGGATCGATCAGAAGCGTCACCCGGGTGCCGGAGTAGGAGCCCGTCCTGCCAGGGCAAAGGCGGAACTCGCACCACGCGGTTGACCGAGCAGCCGGAAATGACTGGGAGCGTGCCCCTGCAGGCACGCCCAGAGGCTGCACTTCAACTGCCAGGGCTCGGTTGCACCGTCAGGGTAACGGTCTGGCTTTGCTGCATGGCTCCGCTCGTCGCAGTCACGGTCAGCGTGTACGTCTGGGAACCCTGAGGCTCGATGCTGGTGGATACCGATGTGGATTGTTGGGCGCCACAGCCGGAGAGCGTTGTCCAGAGCGCAGCGATCATCAGCAGGAGCAGGGTTCGACCCAGTCTGGCCGGCACGGAGTTCCGCAACAGGTCACGCAACGATCGTCTGCCGACAAATGGAAGGAGCAGGAGCGCCAACGCACTACCTCCTGCCAGAGACCCTCGCGCTGCAAACGGGATCCTGTTGGAAGCAGTGGATGCAGCCGTCTGCACCGTCAGCGCAACTGCGGACGCTCCAGCGTTGACGGCTACCGAGTCCGGCGTCAGGCTAGCCGTTGCTCCCGGGGGCAGTCCCTTGACCGCGAAATTCACTGGCCCCGGGTAACTTCCGTAAAGAGGGGAGACGTCAAACGCATAGCTCACAGAACTTCCCAAGACCGCCGTGGAGGCGCTTGCCCCGGCGTTGGTAAAGGTAAAG
>DAHXNO010000057.1 GCA_027365345.1 Granulicella sp. | reverse complement strand
CTTTACGGCGATGAAGCCCACCTTGAAGTCGTCAGCCGTCCTGGGCGGGGTACCCGTGTCAGCCTGCGCATGCCGCTGGCCACCCGCGAAGAGGGAGATGAGTTGCTTGCCATGTTCACCGAAACTGTGCGGCAATCGCTCCAAACCATCGAATCCCAGCGCCGCCGCTTTGCTAAAATGGGGCCGGTGGAGCCGCACGATGACTGATCTTATCGGCGTGATCTCCGGAGCCGCCGGCAACCCTATCGCCGTTGACCGCCGGCCCACCCTCGCAGATCGTCTCCGGCACCGTATCACGCATTCAACTCAACGTAGCAAGTCAACAAGACCGAGGAATCAAATGACCGATATTGTCTCCATTCATGCCCGCGAAATCCTGGACAGCCGCGGGAATCCCACTGTGGAAGCTGACGTGATCCTCTCCGAGGGTATCCGCGGCCGCGCCGCTGTTCCCAGCGGAGCCTCCACCGGCGAACACGAGGCCGTAGAGCTGCGCGACGGCGATTCATCCCATTACCTCGGCAAAGGCGTCCTCAAAGCCGTCGAAAACATCGAGTCTGTCATCGCTCCTGAACTCACCGGCATGGATGCCGGCAATCAACGCCTCATTGACGCCACCATGATCGCGCTCGACGGCACTCCCAACAAAGGCAATTTGGGAGCCAACGCCATTCTGGCCGTCTCCATGGCCTGCGCCCGCGCCTCCGCGGAGGTTCTCGGCCTGCCCCTCTATCGCTACCTCGGCGGAGCCAATGCCAGCATCCTGCCTACGCCCATGATGAACATCCTGAACGGCGGAGCGCATGCCGACAACAACGTCGACTTCCAGGAGTTCATGGTGATGCCTGTCGGAGCCGGCAGCTTTGCGGACGCGTTGCGCTGGGGTGCGGAGGTCTTCCACACCCTCAAGGGCGTGCTCAAGAAGAAGGGCTACAACACCGCCGTTGGCGACGAGGGCGGCTTTGCTCCTTCCCTCAAGTCCAACGTGGAAGCCATTGAGGTCATCCTGGAGGCTATCACTCTGGCGGGCTACACTCCGGGTGAGCAGATCGCCATCGCACTTGACCCTGCCGCCAGCGAGTTCTTCAACAAACAGCTCGGCAAGTACGTCTTCAAAAAGTCGGACAAGAGTGAGAAGACCTCCGCGCAGATGGTCGACTTCTGGGCAGACTGGGTTCGCCAATATCCCATCATCAGCCTCGAAGACGGCCTCGATGAGAACGATTGGGAGGGCTGGACGCTGCTTACCAGCAAGCTTGGCAGCAAGCTTCAGCTCGTCGGTGACGATCTCTTCGTTACCAACACCGCTATCCTCCAGCGCGGCATTCAGCAGGGGGCGGCCAACTCCATCCTCATCAAGCTCAACCAGATCGGCAGCGTCTCAGAGACCTTTGACGCCGTCGAGCTGGCCCGCCGCAACGGCTACACCTCCATCATCTCGCATCGCTCTGGAGAAACCGAGGATACCTTCATCGCAGACTTCGCCGTGGCCACCGGCGCCGGCCAGATCAAGACCGGCTCGGCCTCCCGGACAGACCGCATCGCCAAATACAATCAGCTCCTGCGCATTGAAGAGGAGTTGGGCCAGACTGCCCGCTACCTCGGCCGCGCCTCCGTCAATCACGCCGTCTAATCGACTCACCGCACTGCTACGGGCGGGTGCCTTTCCCAAAAGCGAAGGCGCCCGCCTCCCAGCGCTTCGCATCCTCCTTTGCTTCAGTCGATGCCATTGCGCTCCTCGCCTCCTCACCCAAACCAGGAAAGCTGCCCTTTATGAGAACAACGCCACCCGTGATCCTTACTATCCTCGACGGCTGGGGTTATCGTGCCGAAACCCACGGCAACGGCATCGCTCTGGCGCGCAAGCCCTGCTATGACAATCTGCTGCGCGAGTATCCCAATACGCTCATCCAGGCTAGCCACCACTTCGTCGGCCTTCCAGATGGACAGATGGGCAACAGCGAGGTCGGCCATCTCAACATCGGAGCCGGCCGCATCGTGCGCATGGACATCACCCGCATCGATATGGCTATCGATTCCGGCGAACTCTTCTCCGATCCCACTCTGCTGCGTGCCGTCCAGGCCGCTCAGCAGGGCCATGCCCTGCACCTCATCGGTCTGCTCTCAGACGGCGGGGTCCACTCCCACCAGCGCCACCTCTATGCGTTGCTCCGGCTCGCTGCGCAGCACCATCTCCAGCGGGTCTATGTCCATGCCTTCATGGATGGCCGCGACACCTCGCCCACCAACGGAGCAGGCTACCTCCAGGAACTCCAGCAGAAGTTTGCCGAGTACGGCGTCGGCCAACTGGCCAGCGTCAGTGGCCGCTACTTCGCCATGGACCGTGACTTCCGCTGGGAGAAGATCCTCAAGGCCTTTCGCGCCATGGTTACATCAGACGCTTCGGCCGGCAAATACCGCGACGCCGTTGCCCGCGTCAAAGAAAGTTACAACAATGGCGTCACGGATGAGTTTATTGACCCCTTTGTCTGCGTCGACGCCAACGACAATCCCATCGGCCCCATCGCAGAAGGCGATGTGGTCATCTGCTTCAACTTCCGTGCGGATCGCGCCCGCCAGATCACCCGTGCTCTCACCCGCCGCAGCGGCCTCGCCGCGGACGCCGGCCTTGGCCTGCCCCGTGCCGCTGAGTTGAATGACCAGATTCCGCTCAACACCGTCCCGGCCAACCTGCACTACGTCATGATGACCCAGTATGACCCCAAGTTCACCCTGCCCATGGTGATCCCGCCAGAGAGCATGGACAACCTTCTGGCGAACGTCATGGCCGCCGCCGACCTGCGCAATCTTCGCGTGGCAGAGACGGAAAAGTATGCCCACGTCACCTACTTCTTCAACGGTGGCGTCGAAAAGCCCTTTCCCGGAGAAGACCGCGAGCTGATTCCATCCCAGAAGGTCGCCACCTATGACCTCGCGCCAGAGATGTCCGCCGAGGGCATCGCCGACGTCGTCGTCAAATCCATCAATGACACCGCCTTTGACGTCATCATCGTCAACTTCGCCAATGCGGATATGGTGGGCCACTCGGGCAAGATCGAACCCACCATCAGGGCGGTAGAAGCTGTCGATGCCCAACTCGCCCGCATCTACCAGGCCGTTCGGCGGCATAACGCCAATTGGATCATCACCGCCGATCACGGCAACGCCGAACTCCTCATCGACCCGGTCACCGGTGGTCCGCACACCGCTCACACCACCAACCCCGTTCCTTTCCTCCTCGTCACCGAACAGGGTAAGCAAGTGGGCCTCCGTTCCGGTGGCTCCCTGCGTGACATCTCACCCACCATTCTGGGGCTGCTCCAGCGGGATCTGCCCAAACAGATGACCGGAGGAGACCTGCGCATCCCAGCACCGCAGGTTGTGGCGGCAGCCGCGGGTTCAGCCAAGGCTTAGGGGGCGTCTTTTCCTGGAAGAACCTGGAGCCCCCTGGTTTTCTCCCGTTCTTCCGTCCAGCCACAGGCGCAGTCGGCTCACGTTCATGCCCATCCGCTCGAACGTGTAGCTCAGCATCTCATGCGCCATCCGCTTGGCCGCATCCACCCTGTCGATATGTCCCAAAGGATCCCGTGGCGAGGTGTAAACGCTCAATCCTGCCCGCTTGCACAGCAGCGCAATGCGAAACAGGTGCGTCCCATCGCTCACCACAATCAGGTGACGCAGATGGCGCTGCGCCGCAATCCCGGCCAGACTCTTTACCTGCTGCTCGGTGTCCAGTGACTTTGTCTCGGCAATGATCTTGTCATACGGCACGCCGTTGGCCAGCAAATAATCGCGCCCCACGCCACCCTCGGTCTTGCCGGAGTCCTTCTCCGTACCCCCACCCAGGGTAATGATCAACGGCGCCATCCCCTCGTTGTACAGCGAGACGGCTTTATCCAGCCTGGCGCGCAACACGGGCGAGGGCCTGCCCGCATACTCCGCCGCTCCAAACACTGCGATCGCACCCGCCGGCCGCGCGTTGTCCAACTCCGAGGTGGCAATGATCTGACGATAAACCCAGGTGAACCATCCCGTGCAGACCAGCAGCAGGGCAACCACACTCCAGCGCAACCAGGCCGCGCGTCCCAAGCCGCCTCCACGTCTGCGTCCTCCGGCCGCGCTCTTCTCTGGTCTCCGGTTCCCCGATGTGGACGCTACGGTATTCATGAGTTTCGCAACCAGCATTCAGTATGCCGCCATCGATCGTGCCGAATCCAACGTGCCACTCCTATGACAAACTCCGGAGCTGCCGGTGCGTGGCCATCCTTCGATCTCGGCCTTCCGGCAGATGGCGACAACGCAACCAGGGGCATCGCGTTCCGGCGCCCATCCTCCGGCTAGCCGCTCTCCAATGAAGACTGCCGCGCAGAGTCTCTGCTCACCGAAGTCTCGCCGGTCCCGCTCTAATGCTGCAAGGCCAGTACGATCTCATGGGTCGGAATCGCACCCTCGCGCAGGATGCTCCAGGAGTTTCCACCGCCGCTAAGATCCACGATGGTGGTCGCTACCGCTCGGGCCGTGGGCCCGCCGTCAACAATCAGCGGGATCTTGTTGCCGAACTGCTCCCGCACACAGGCCGCATAGGTGCACTCGGCGCGTCCGCTCAGGTTAGCGGAGGTCGCTGTGATGGGCAGTCCCAAAGCCCGCACCACGCTCCTGCAGATCTGCGCCTCCGGAACTCGCAGCGCCACATTGCCGGTATTCGCCGTCACCCGCAACGGCAGTTTGCCTCCTGCCTTCACCACAATCGTCAGCGGCCCCGGCCAGAACTTCTCTGCCAACTGGTCGAAGGTGTTATCAATCTCACGCGCCAGCTCATAAGCCTGGGCCATGTCAGAGAGTAACAGGGAGAGCGGTTTATGCTTGGCCCGGGTCTTCAAATCGTAGATGCGCTCAACCGCGCGCAGATTCACCGGGTCCACCGCCAGTCCGTAGAATGTGTCCGTGGGCAAAGCCACCACATCGCCGCGTTGCAGTGAGTCGACAACCTGGGACACCAGCCGCGGTTCCGGCTCGTCTGGATGAATGCGGAGCATCTCGGCCTTCAAGATAATCTTCCCCAGCAATGACTTTATCCCATCTGCCTCCGTCAAAGCCAAATCTCCTTCACACAACCCTCCTTCCGGCAACGCTTACACTGGATCCTGGCCTATCCGAACGGCTGCGGAAGGCAAAGGCTCGTGATCGGATCCCTCTCACCCTATGTCTGCACCGCTCCTCATCACCAGCAAGTCCAACGCCCGCGTCAAAGCTCTGCGCGCATCTTTCAGCGGAAGGCCGGCGCAGCCAGGAGACCGGCTCGGCCTGGAAGGGGAGCACCTCATCGCGGAGGCCATCCGCTCCGGGCTGACGTTCGATGCCCTCTTTCTGCGTCAGGGCAGTCACAGCCTGCTCGATCGCCCGGCATTGGTCGGCGCCGTTGCGGGAGCGGCTGCCTGCGCCAGGTTCACGCTCAGCCCAGAGGTCTTCGCCAGCGCCGTGGAGACGGCCTCCCCTCAGGGAATCGCCGCTACGGTCCAAATCCCCGCGCTGCCGCTCGCTCCACTCCAGCCACGGGCCGTCGTTCTCGTTCTGGAGGGACTCCAGGACCCCGGCAACCTTGGTACGCTGCTGCGCAGCGCGGAGGCCTTCGCCGCACAACAGGTCTACCTCACGCCAGAGACCGTCAACCCGTGGAACCCAAAAGCCGTTCGCGCCTCGGCCGGCTCCGTCTTCCGCATCCCCGTGGCGCGCGCTCCGCTGGCGGATATCGCTCAGCAGTTGCAGGGGCAGGGAACTCGCCTCTACGCTGCCGTAGCCCAATCGCATGGCGCGGACTCTCTGCTGCGCACCGTCTTTGCCCCACGCGCGGCTCTCCTCATCGGCAATGAGGGCGCAGGTCTGTCCACCCAAGCGCTCGCGTTGGCGCATCATAAGGTATGCATCCCCTGCGCGGTAGAGTCGCTCAATGCCGCTGTCGCCGGCTCCACGCTGCTCTATGAGGCCATGCGCCAGCGCGTACAGCCTCCCAAACTAGCCTCTTGCGCTCCATGAGCCTCTTCAACTCCAACCCGGATCCAGACCGTCCCGTCGCGCACCATGCTCCTCTGGCGGAACGTATGCGTCCGCAGTCGCTGGACGAGTTCTTCGGCCAAACCCATCTGCTCGCTCCCGGACGGCCGCTCCGCCTGCAGATCGAAGCCGATGACGCCGCTTCTCTCATCTTCTGGGGGCCGCCTGGTACGGGCAAAACCTCCCTGGCCAAGATCATCGCTCTTCGCACCTCGGCTACCTTCATCGAGTTCTCCGCCGTTCTCTCCGGCATCAAGGAGATCAAGCAGGTGATGGCCGATGCGGAGAAGGCCATCACCTACGGCTCTCGCACCATCCTCTTCGTCGACGAGATTCATCGCTTCAACAAAGCCCAGCAGGACGCCTTCCTACCCTACGTCGAGCGCGGCAGCATCCGCCTCATCGGGGCCACTACGGAAAATCCCAGCTTTGAGATCAACGCGGCGCTACTCTCCCGCTGCCGCGTCTACACCCTGCGCGCCCTGCAGCAGCCGGAGGTCCTCGCGCTGCTGCAGCGTGCTCTTACGCTGGGCGAGGGCGAATCCCCGCAACAGGCGCGGGGGCTGGGCAACCTTCACCTCACCGCAGAGGAGTCGGCGCTGCAGGCTATCGCCAGCTACTCAAGCGGCGACGCGCGCAACGCACTCAACGCCTTGGAGGTTGCCTCCAAGCTGGTCCAGAGCCGGGGCCAGACGGTCATCACGCTCGACGTTGCGTCGGAAGCTCTGCAACAACGCGTTCTGCTCTACGACAAAAAGGGAGAGCAGCACTATGACCTGATCTCCGCGCTGCATAAATCGGTTCGCAACTCTGACGCCGACGCCGCGCTCTACTGGCTGGGCCGCATGCTGGCCGCGGGCGAAGACGCCATGTTCATCAGCCGCCGTATCGTGCGCATGGCGGTGGAAGACATCGGTTTAGCCGCGCCTGAGGCGCTCAACCTCTGTCTCTCGGCGCGCGACGCCATGCACTTTCTCGGCTCTCCAGAGGGAGAACTGGCGCTCGCCCAGGCCGTCGTCTACCTCTCGCTCGCGCCCAAGTCCAACGCCGTCTACAAGGCCTTTGGCCAGGTTCTCGCAGAGATTGAATCCACCCCCGCCGACCCCGTCCCCCTGCATCTGCGCAACGCTCCCACCCGGCTGATGAAGGAGCTGGACTACGGCAAGGACTACCAGTACGCTCACGACCTTCCCGGCAAAGTAGCCGCCATGGACTGCCTGCCGGAGCGCTTGGTCAACCATCGTTACTATCACCCCACAGGCGAAGGCCGCGAGAAGCTTCTGGCCCAGCGCATGGCAGAGATCGCCCGGCTGCGCCGGGGCGGCTCGGATTCAGACTCCGGATCCTGAGAGCCCTCACCGCCTGCCGCGCCTGCCGCTCAATCTCCATACTTCACGCTACAGCCGTAAGGTCGAGTCACGGGTGTCTTCACCGGCTCACCTTTCATTGCCTCTTGCAGCGCCGCGCTCACATAGTTTGTCGCCCCCTGCAGGCTAGCCGGGTCCGGCGTCGGCCGGTCGTCGATGGCGCCCTCGTAGATCAGCTTCCCCTGGGGATCGATCACAAACATATCCGGCGTCGTCTTGGCGTCATACATCCGTCCAATCGTCCCGCTCGGGTCGAAGATCACCGCCGTGGGAGAGGCATGCATCTTCTTCAGATACGCATTCTCCACCGCCGCCGTTGCATACCCTTGTTTCCCTGGCGCAGAAGAGATCACCGTCAGCCATACCACACCCTTGGCCGTCCACTCTCTCTGCAGCCGCTCCATATTGCCGCTCTCGTAGTGTTTCCGGGTATACGGGCAATCGCGGTTGGTCCACTCCAGAACCACGAAATTGCCACGGTACTCCGCCAGTCTCTGAAAGCCTCCGTTGGAGTCCAGGCCACGAAACGTTGGGGCCACATCTCCCGGCTTCAGCGCCAGCGCGCTCACCGGCAGCATCGCCAACCCTGCGGCTACCACCCATCCACGTAACGACGGTCTCATCACAACCATCCTCCTCCAAAGGTCTGCTTCCAGCCTGCTCTGTCAGACGCTTCGCCCGGGGATTTTGTCTCAGTTGGATCCCGCAGTCTGCGAACCCATAGGTTGCGCATCCGTCTTGATCGCCTTCAGCACAATCTGCTTGGTCAGCAGCTCCGGCAGAACGTCCGCATTGGAGACCTTGCCCGGCGGATAGATGACGTAGGTTGGAACGCCGCTCCTTCCCAGCGACGCCAATTGTTTCGTAATCGTCGGATCGTAGTGTGTCCAGTCGGCCTTCAGCAGTTGCATGTGGTTCTTCGCCAGCTCCCGCTCCACCTCCTGCGACTCCAGCACAGCCCGTTCATTCACCTGGCAACTCAGGCACCAGGCCGCCGTAAAGTCAATGAACACCGGATCACCCGTCGCCCTGGCCGCGGTAAAGTTCGCGTCGCTATAGGGCTTCCATACCAGCTTGTCCACCGCTGGCTGGTGCAGCGGCAGCGCCAGCGCAACCGCAATCAGCACCACTGCGGCAAGCGTAGAGCCCCATCTTGCCGGCCAGCGGCCCAGCGCCCATCCGGCCATCGCCAGCACCAGAAAGCAGCTCAGCAGCAACGCCATGTGGTCTATCCCATCGGACGAGTACAGTCGGCCATACACCCAGCAGAGCCAGATCGCCGTGGCAAACAAAGGTACTGCAACCAGTTGCTTCAGCGTCTCCATCCACGCGCCCGGCCGCGGCAGGAACCTCGTCCACTGCGGCTGCATCGTCAGCGCCAGAAAGGGAAAGGCAAGACCCAGCGCCAGGCTTGTGAACACCACAAAGGTAAGCCATGCCTGCTGCACCAGCGCAAAGCCCACCGCTGCGCCCATCAGCGGAGCCATGCAGGGTGTAGCCACCACCGTGGCCAGCACCCCGGTAAAAAAGCTGCCCTTCAGCCCCGGCTTTCCGGCCAGTTCGCCGCCCGCGCTGGTCAGGCTCAACCCCAGTTCGAACTGGCCCGCAAGACTCAGACCCAGGAAGAAAATCAGCGCCGCCAAAACCGCCACAAATCCCGGCGACTGCAACTGGAACCCCCAGCCCAGCGCCCGGCCCCCGGCCCTAAGAATCAGCAGTACGGCCACAATCGCCCAGAAGCTCACCACGATCCCCGCCGTATACATCCATCCATGCGCCCTCTGCCGGGTGCGATCCTCGCTGGCGGAGTGCAGCAGACTCAGGCCCTTCAAAAACAGCACGGGGAAGACGCACGGCATCAGATTCAGCAGCAGCCCTCCCAGAAACGCCAACCCGATTGCGCTGAACGCCGTCAGGGACTGCTCTGTTCCGTTATCCGGGGTCTTCTGCGCCGTCGGCGGAGGCGCTGGAACCACCCCCTGCGTCACCGGCACGGTGAAGTCAAACGCTCCAATATCCGGGAACTCCACCACCGCATGCAGAGTCTGGGGCGCGCTCGTCGAATCTCCAGCCCTCTTCAGCCATACCCTGGCGCCATCCGCCATCGGTTCCACCCGTTGCTCGGCCGCGTTGTCAATCACCTCGGAGTCATAGGGATAAATCTGTGCGCCCGTCTCTCGCGAGCCGGTCTTCAGCGTCACCAGAATCCGTTTTGCATCGGTTACCGCACTCGCGCTCATGCCGTCGGACAGTGGCGAGGGCAACTCCGAGAGCGCAGTCCCCACTGCCCCCACCGCCGGAGGCGCCGGCAGTGGGCCCTTCACCACCTTGAGATCCATGCCCAGATGCGCCTTGCCCGGTATGCAGACGCTGCTGCACACCAGCCAGCTTACGTGCGCATCCAGATGCGCCTTGCCCGGCTGCATGCTAGGGGACGCCGTCAGCAGCACCGGGAACGCCACGCTGTCTTCATACCCAAAGTCCATCAGGGGCCCCAGCGGCAAGCGGCTGGGGGGAGGGAACTGCATCGGCCCCGCAGTCATCCCCTTCGGCAGCTTCCAATGGATCTCTGGCGGCTCGCCGGAATCGCCGGCGTTGATCCAGTAAACGTGCCAGCCCTCCTGCATGGTCAGCACCAGCCCGGCCTGCAACGTTCCACCTATGGCGATCTGCGGAGCCAGCGCCGTCAGCTCCGCCGTCACATGGTTGGCCTTCACCGGCCCGGGCCCGCCATTGCCCACTTCGACGATCTGCCCCTGCGCGGACCCACCCATCAGCCCCGCCAGAGTCAGCCAGGCCAGCCCTGCCAAACGCAGTACACCACTCCAGCGCCGTTCCATCATAGTTGCCATTGTAGAGCCAACGCCATGGTCAACCGATTGCCTTTAGATTCGCGTATCCGCTCCAAAAAGCCGCCGGTGCTCCACCATGATGCAGCGGTCCATCACCACCCGAATTCCGCCGGCCTCCGCCTTGGCCGCCGCCTCTGGGTTCCAGATTCCCATCTGTACCCAAAGATTTCTTAGCCCCAGCGCCAGCATTGCATCCACTACCAGCGGAATGTAGGTAGCTCGCCGAAACACATTCACCACATCCGGCTTCTCCGGCAGCTCCGCCAGGCTGCGATAGCTCCTCTCCCCCAGGGCGCCCTCGATGGCCGGATTAATCGGCAGGATTCTGTATCCATGCGCCTGCATATACGCTGAAACCGCGTTGCTTATCTTGCCCGGGTCATCGGAAAGCCCCACAACGGCCAATGTCCGTGCCTCCCGCTGCCTTCCTCCCAGCATCTCCAGCATGCTCTCCGGTTCGTTCATCCTTCTCTCCTGTCCCTGCTGGAATCCCCGCTGGAACTCCCGCACCAGCCTGTTTCTCGCTTAGCACCCGGATCGTTGGCCGGATTCATTTACAATCAGATGCTGAAGGCAGCCACGAAGATCGGTCACAGACTTTGCAGGTAGGGTCTGGGTTTGCTGTGTCCGGGGCAGAGCACCTGGGTTCATTCCCTTGCCCCACTCAAAGCGGCTTCTTTCCGGGGAGTACTGTTTGTTTCGAATGTCGCATTCAATGTCTATGCATCAGCCTTGGAATCGTCTTTGCCGCCTCGGCTCCCTGCGCCAAGCCAGCCTCGTCGGCATGGCCGGTCTCTCTATCCTATTCGCGACCGCCGGCTGCGGCGATAACTATCGTCCCGTGGTCCAGGCCATCAATCCGGTCGGCCCCGCGGGCCAGCTCACAAAGTACGCTGTCGCTGTCTCGATTCCTCCAATCGCCAACGCCCCGTCCCTCGCCACCATCGTGGACTTTTCTGGCGATACCGTCCTGGCTACCCCGAACCTGGTCACGGACCCCAACTACCTTCAGGTCGATGTCAATGGCGCTAATGGGTACGTGATTGACCCCGATGGCTCCTTGGATGAATTTGCTCTCTCCAATCCATCCACCTTCCTTACCAGTGACGTGGTGGCGACCTCGCTTCCGGTGGAATCAGATCCGGTGAGCATCTCCGCCTTCGCGCCCGCCAGTGGACTCGACACCGTCTTTATTCCCCAGGCTGGATTGAATAGCATCGCCGCCGTCAACGCGTCTACCGCTGCCCTCTATGACTCGGTTGGCATCGAGGCCGGCGGCTCCAACCCTGTGTATGTGGTGGGCGCCAAAGGCACCCCACGCGTTTATGCCATCAGCCAGAACGCTCCCGGAACCAACGGTCAGGTGGACTCCATCGAGACGGTTTCGACCACCACCCTCTCAGACTCCGCACAGATTCCGGTCGGCATTGCTCCCATCTACGGCGTCATGACCACGAATACCTATCGAGCCTTCATCCTGAATCAAGGCTCCGGCACCGTCTCGGTCATCAACGTGCCTAGTAATGAACTCGACGTGGACAAGCCCACCATCACAGTCGGCACAAACCCGGTCTGGGCGGATGTGAATACCACGGGCGATGAAGTGGTCGTCCTCAATGCCGGTAACGCCCCTCATTTGGATAATGCCACGGGTATGTCGATATCGCAGTACTATATGGGCTCCTATAGCGCCACTGCCACCTATCAGCAGAATCAGATCGTCACCTACACGGTCGGCTCGCAGACCAGCTATTACATGGCGCTCAACAGTGGACTCAAAGGCACGCCGCCCACCAACACCGCTAGCTGGAAGCAACTCACTGCAGGCAGCCTTAGTATCATCAATGTTCCCCTCTGCAATGCTGCGGCGCAGCCGAACAACCCCAACTGCGTGCCCACCAACCCAGAGGATGGCGTAGGTTTCGGAAATGTGGTAGCCACCGTCCCCGTCGGCATCGGCGCCAATATGGTCTCGGTCCTGCAAGGCATTGAGGGCAATCCCCCCGCAGCTTACGTGACCAACGAACTGGACAGCACCGGAACCTGCGGCCTGGGTCAAGGCTCTGTCACGGTGATCAGTCTGGAAAGTGATACCGTCACCACAACCATCTGCGGCGTCTCCGGCTCGGCTGCTACTCTTCTCGCCAACGGCCAGTCCAACGTCATCTTTGGCCATCCCAACTCGGTCGCCGCCACCGGTGGCCTGCCTACCGGCAGGGTGTACGTTACCTCATCCGACAATCAGTACCTGAGCGTGATCCATACGGACACTAACCAGGTGTCCACCCACATCCCGCTGCAAGGCAATGGTCTCATGGTGGAGGTCACAGCCCCCTGAGTCGGCATAACCAGGGAATCGTCTCTTCGTTTCCCATCCGGCCCCAACCGCCGCCTCACAAATCTGGCCTGTCGCAACCTCGGCTGCTCCACGCTTCCATCGCGTCGCGCTCTCAGCGGCAACCGCTCTCGCCCGATCTCTCCCACCGGGCGCAGTGCCGCATCTCAGGGCTGCATGCCTGCAAGAATGATGGGCGGCGTTGGAGAACCCGCTCCGCCATCCTTCTCTATCGTCACTCCAAAGCCTTTGGCCGCTACGCCCCGCGGCAACTGCGGCATCACCACGGAGGCGTTGCCGTTGGCGTCCGGCTTGAACAGACCCACGGAAAGCGCAGGCTGTCCCGCCTGCGCCGGAAGCAGCCAAAGCTCGTAGGTCTTTCCGCTTTGCAACGGGTCCAGGTGATCGGCCAGGAATAGCAGCCCTCCGGTCCGGGCAAGATAGATCACATGAGCCTCTGGGTCCACCTTCGGAGGCGCAGACGCGCTCAGCGGCAGACGCAGCGCCACCTGCATCGCGCTGGGATCGTGCAGCGTCTCCAGCACCTCTTGCGCTCTCTCATTCTGCTGTTCGCTCTGGCTCAGTTGCGCCGTGGCCACAGCCATGTCCTGCTGCACCATCTGCCGCTGGTCCACCTGCATCCCGGTCACCACGGCCAGGCAGGCAACCACGCCCCACCCTAACCACGCCATCAGCACGGCAACCCGGCGCGGCTCCCGCTCCTCGGGGGTATCGATCAGATACATCTTGCTATTGCGTGGGTAGAGCACCGGCTCCCGCTTTTCCTCAACCGGCTCTGGGGGAATCTCCTTCTTCTCTTCTGCAACCTGCCGCAGCAGCCGTTCGCGAGCCTGGGATGGCGGCGTCCGCGCTTCCGCCGTCAGCGCGTAGATCACCATCTCTCCCTGAATCTCGCCCAACTGGCTCCGGCAAACCGCGCACTCTTTCAAATGGGTTGCAGCGTTGCGCATCTCGGCCTCCGGCAGTAACTGCAGAGCGAACAGGTAGAGATTGTCAGCCGTGACGTGATTGCCTTCGTTCATGCCTGCACTCCCTTTCTCAGCGTCACCAACGCGCTACGCATTCGATTCTTCACTGTTCCTACGGAGTCTCCCGTCATCTCTGTGATCTCGGCATGGGTCAGTCCATCGAAGAACGCCATCTCCAGTGTCTTTCGTTGTTCCATCGGCAGTAACTTCACGGCCGCCTGGGCGCGTTGCACCAGCAGCGACCGCTCGGCGTCATCGCCCAGATTGCAGGCCGTGGCCAGCGTCAACTCTTCCATCAGTTCGCTGGGCCGTCGGCGTCGCAGCATGTCCACTGACCGGTTGCGCGCCATCACCGCCAGCCATCCGCCCAGGGCGCCTTTGCTGGCGGCAAAACTGTTCGGACTTCTCCAGATCTGCATGAAGATCTCTTGCATCACATCTTCGGCGGACGCGCTATCGCGCAATACGCGCAAGGCCACCGAGTAGACGATCTTCGAGTACCTGTCGAAGAATACGGCCATGGCCCGCTCATCGCCTCGCTGAACCCGTGTCAGCAACTCGCCATCGGGTTCCGGCTGCACTAACGCTTTTGCTTCATCCATACCACTATTCATAGAACGTACTCGCTCGAATGGATTGTCCCCAGGATGCGGAAGCAGGCAGCCGTTACGCATCAAAGCTGGAACCCGTGCTCTTCCAGCCTCATTCCAGAGAACCCTGCGCCTTGGACTACTCAGCCTTCTGAAAGCCCGCCCTCTGAATGCCCTGCCCTCTGAATGCTCAGTGTACGTCATTCCTTAGCGCAACGAGGCAGGCGTACGCCTTCAGTTCCGCAAGGCCCATCCCGGCGGCTTCCGCACTGCCGAAACCTTCCTCCCGGCAGCGTCTCCAGCAGACGCGGCATCACCCTCCTGTGGCGCAAAATCCACGGCAATGCCGCGTTGGCCGCCACCAGGCCCGTGTGCTTCGGCGCATTCCGCCGCCCGGCTGCCCCTCCCATTTCATTCCCTGGGTCTTGCATCTTATCCGTATACCTCCGGCCCATGGTTGCCCATCCTCCGCTATTCTGTCTCTGGGAGCAACTCTTTTATAGGCTTCCTTCTGCAGCCTTTCCCTACGTTCCATTTCAGATGCCATGTGGAAAGATCGGCCAATGGGCCGCACAACGGTTATCGAGTTGCGAAGGGTCCGCCTGCGCCGTACTCATGAAGCTCCGTCTCGACAAACTCCGTCTCGATAAGCTGCTGGTGGACCGCTCCCTGGCTGCCTCCCGTGAGCGCGCCCAGGCCATCATCCTGGCCGGCCGCGTCCTCGTCGAGGAACAACGCGTGGACAAGCCAGGAACCCAGGTAGCCGCCGATGCGGCCATCCGCCTGCTCGGCGAAGACCTGCGCTACGTCTCCCGAGGCGGCCTCAAACTTCAAGCCGCTCTCGCCACCTGGAGCATCCCCGTCCAGGACCTCGCCACCGCCGATATCGGAGCCTCCACCGGCGGCTTTACCGACTGCCTGTTGCAGCATGGAGCCTCCAGCGTTCTGGCCATTGACACCGGTTACGGCCAGATCCACCAAAAACTTCGCTCCGATCCCCGCGTCACCCTGATGGAGCGAACCAACGCCCGCCTCCTCACTCCGGGTGAGCTTCTCTCCCGCTCTCCTCAACCCATCCGTTTCTTCGCCATGGACGTCAGCTTTATCTCCGCCACGCTGGTCCTGCCCGCCGTCACCGCCGCGCTGGCTGCGGCGGATCAGCGCTGGAACGGAGACGCCGTCTTGCTGGTCAAGCCGCAGTTTGAAGCCGGCCGCGAACACGTCGGCAAGGGCGGAATCGTCCGCGACCCGGCCGCCCATCAACTCGCCCTCGAGCGTGTCAAGTTCGCCGTCCAAGCCTTGAACGGCCAGGTGCTCTCCACCATGGACTCACCCATCCTGGGCATGGAAGGCAATCGGGAGTTTCTCCTCCATCTCCGCTGGGCCTGACCTCCCCGCCCCATTGTTCCACCAGGATGGCAAAGTGATTGAAATCAAGCACCTGAGTTCAGACGTGCCTTTGGAGTAGCCGTTTAATTACAGTGACGCGTCTAAACTGGAAGAGATGAAGGCCTTTGGAGTCGTAGCAATCTCTCTCGTTGCACTATTCCTTCCCTCGGCGCTCCGCGCTGACGGCGCCCGTTTTGATCTCGTCGGACCTAAAATCCAGGTGCAAGTCACTCGCAACGGCCTGACGCTTCCCATCGCGCAGGTTCCTGACCTCCAACCCGGAGATCGTCTTTGGGTCAAGGCAGACCTCCCTCGCACCCAGTCCAATCACTTCTTGCTCGTCGTTGCCTTCCTTCGCGGAGCCACCAACGAGCCCCCGGATAACTGGTTCACCGCCATCGATACCTGGAGTCGCAAGACCGACGAAGGCACTACCGTCGTGGTCCCTCAAGGAGCCCAGCAGGCATTGCTCTTCATCGCTCCCAAGACCGGCGGCGACTTCAAGACGCTTCGCTCTGCCGTGCGGGGTAACCCCGGAACTTTTATCCGCGCCGACGCCGACCTCAACGAGGCATCCTTCGAGGAGGAACGCATCCAGCACTACCTCCAGGCCATGCAGAGCGTTGCCGACGCTGATGCGAAGACCATCCAGCAGCGCTCCGCCAAACTCGCCGCTACGCTGGCCCTGCAACCCAACGCCGCATGCTTTAGTCAGCCGGTAGAGGAGCAGGTCACCTGTCTCACCCAATCCCGGGCGCCGGTCATCCTCAACGATGGCCATGGGCAGGGCATCGCGGAGGCGCTCTCCGGCGGGCCCTCCTCTGATTTCATTAATACCGCCTCCACCACCCAGGCGGCTGGCGGAGGCTACTACTCCGCCTACGTCGGCACGGTCGTGGACCTGATCGCCCTTGTAGGCAGTCTGCACACCGCGCAGTATCAGTACATCCCTGGCCTTAGCTTTCCGCAGGGAGACACCCTGAATCTCAAGCTCAACAAGCCGCCCTCCTTCCATAACCCGATGTCGGTCATCGTCGTAGGTCTTCCTGCGATCCAGAGCGTCAAACCCCCGCACCTGCGCCCTCCCGATCTCCAGGAGGTGGTCTGCCTGGCTCAACCTCGGATGGTCCTTCCGCTGGTTGGAGCGCCGCTCGTGTTCTCCACCGGCTTCGCGCATGATATGGTCCTGCACCTGAATCGCAGCGCGGGCTCTACCGACCTCGCGATCGTGCCAGACGCCGCCGCCGGAGGCCTGGTCGTGGCCAAAGACGATGGACGGCGAAGGCTGAATCCCGACCGTGCCTGGCCGCTCGCTCCCGATGCTGCCGCTGGCCCTCCCGCCCCCGCCTCCAGCCTCCTCCTCTCCGGCACGGTCCGCGGCTACTGGGGTTTCACCCCCTTTCAGGGGCCCACCCTCACTGTTCAGCAGACAGCCGGCAAAGACTGGAAGATCCTGGGTGACACGCAACTGCTCGCCGGATTGGCTAACCATCTCTCCCTCACGGCGGAAGGCACAGGCTGCGTGCAGCACATCCAGCTCACCAGCGCCGCCGGAGAGGCTGGCCATGTAGCCTTCAAGCCTCAATCCAGCGGCCAGCGGTCGGCTCAAGCCATGCTGGATCTCAACCTCTCGCTCAAAGGCGTTGCACCGGGCAGTTACTCGCTCGCCATCCAGCAGTATGGCGAACCCAAGCCGGTTACCCTTCCGCTCACCGTCTACACCAATGACATTACCTTGAGCGAACTCAGGATCCATACGGGCGACTACGTCGCCACCCTCACCGGTCAGGGCCTGCAGAACGTCGCCTCGGTCGAGATCGATCATCAAACCTTCACGCCCGTGATCCCCTCCTCGAACAGCAACGCCGACGATGACGCCAGCCAGCCTGGAACGCTGCAACTCCAGGCCCAATCCGCTGTCTCTCCCAGCTTCGGATCTCAGGCCATCGTAAGACTCAAGGACGGTCGAACCCGGAACGTCTCCATCCAGGTCCTCGCCGCCCGCCCCAGCCTGCAACTGGTCTACGTCCACGCCAACCCCGCACAGCCACGCGGCGGCCTCCCGGTTACCCTGTCGGACGCCGGCGATATTCCGCTGGACGGCACGCTCACCTTCGTGGTCCAGACTCGAACAAACTTCCCCCGCACAGAGAAAATTCAAGTCGCAACCGCGGACGGAGCCCTCAGCACAGAACTATCCCTCCGGGACAACAGCCTGGTCCTGCAGGACGAACACACCGCCGTGGCTTCCCTCAATCTTCTTCGCGCCTTCGGCAGATCCGCCTTCGGCAAGCTGCGCATCCGCGCTGTCGCGGCTGACGGAGCCGACGGCGCATGGATTACCCTCGGCACCCTCGTCCGCAGGCCTCACATCACGGCCGTTCACTGCACCACGCTCGCGGATCCCACCTGCACCATCCAGGGGGATGATCTCTATCTGGCGCAATACTTCAGCGCCGCCAGGGACTTCACCCATCCCACTGAGGTTCCCATCGGCTTCACCGACTCCAGCTTCAACGTCCCCACCCCTTCCGATGGGAAGACCCTCTACTTCAAGCTGCGCGATGATCCCACCGAGATAGCGACGCTCACGCTGTCCACACCCATCCCAAAGCCCGCGCCCCCGCCGCCGGCTGCGCTCCCTGCGCCCGCGGAGGTTCAGCCGTCAACTACTGCAGCCGTAAATCCGCAGCCGTCATCGGCCTCAGCTTCGGCCTCGGCTTCGCAACCATCCACCTCGGCCGCCGTTCCCAATCGCTCCGCACAGCCTGCGTCCGCTCCTGCGCCTTCCCAACCAGCAAGCTCCGGCGCGGCGGTCCAACCGGCGGCCATCAAATCATCCGGGGCGCCGACACTGCCCTCCGCGACAGGTGCAACCCAGGCCACCCCAATCTCCATGCCCTTCAGCGGTCCGGCGCCCAGGCCAACCACACCAACTCCAACGCTAACGCCGTCGGCGGTGCAGTCTCAGATGCCCTCCACAACCCAACAGACCCCTGCGGCTGCGCCCACCACCGCATCCCCGCAGACTGTTCCACCCGGAGCAGAGTAACGTCCCGAAGGGACGGGGCTGATCCGTGCTTCTCTTTCGGCTCGATCAACCGCGCAGGCGTCTCCGCCGTTTGGCTCGATCCGGAGTTGCGGCCCAGATGTTCCACTTCCGCCTGAAGTAAGCCTGCGGATTGCCCGGCGTAACCCACACTCCCCGCTGTCTCGCCATCACGATTCGAGTTTCCCTGCGAATCCAGGGCTGGCCGGTCACGATACACTCAACTCATCATGCCCAAGGTCGCCATCATCTCCAAGCCACAGAAGCCGGAGTTGAAGATCGTTCTCACCGAACTTGTCGACTGGCTACAAGACCATGGTCTTACTCCCATCCTGGAGCCCACCTGCGTCTCGTACACCGGCCTGAACCACCTCGCCGTCAATCGCACGGAGATGGCCTCCCATGCGCCGGAACTAGTCGTCTGCCTGGGTGGCGATGGAACCCTCCTCTCCGCCGCCCGCGCTTTCGCTTCCACCACCACGCCGATCCTCGCCGTCAACCTCGGGTCGCTTGGCTTCCTCACCGAGGTTCCCATCGCCGACCTCTATGACACCATGGAGGCATGGATTGCCGGCGCCGCCGTCATCAACAGCCGCAGACTGATGCATGCTCAACTCTTCCGCCAGGGAGCGCTCGTGCGCGAGTGGGAGGCGCTCAATGACGTGGTTCTCTCCAAGGGAGCCATCGCCCGCATGGGCGAGTTCGCCATCGAACTCGACGGCCAGTTCGTCGCACGTTTCCGCGCCGACGGAGTCATCGTCTCCACGCCCACCGGGTCCACGGCTTACAATCTGGCCGCCAACGGACCCATCCTCACCCCGGGCGTCAACGCGATGATCCTCTCTGCCATCTGCCCCCACCTGCTCACCATCCGTCCCATCGTCTTCCCCGGCGATACCGAGGTTGCGGTGGTGGTGGACGTCATTCCGCAGGAGATGTACCTCACCGTCGATGGCCAGGAGGCTGTCGAACTGGCCCTGAATGACCGCATCCTCTGCCGCCGCTCCAACCGCGAGGTTCACTTGCTCAGCCTTCACCCCAACGGCTTCTTCAACGTCCTGCGCGCCAAGCTCCACTGGGGAGAACGGTAGTCCTCGGCTTGCGCGTTCCCCCAACCTGGGCCACCGCAATGGCCTGAGGGAAGAGGAAACGTGGGAACAGGAAGATGACGCGATAGCATTTCTCCCGAAGAGCTTGGCGTAGCAACTCTATCCAACCCACCTTCATTCTCACGAGGATCCAAATGCGAAAGACATGGTTTATCACAGGCGCCTCCCGCGGCTTCGGCCGCATCTGGGCTCAGGCGGCGTTGCGGCGCGGCGATCAGGTAACGGCCACGGCCCGCAATCTGGCGGATGTCGCCGAACTTCGAAAGGAATTTGGAGAAGCGGCCCTGCCGCTGGCGCTGGACGTCACCAAGGACCAGCAGGTCCGGCAGGCGGTTCAGCAGGCGTTCACGCACTTCGGTCGGCTGGACATTCTGGTCAACAACGCCGGAACGAATCTGTTCGCGGCCACAGAAGAGGCCAGCGACGAACAGATCCGCAACATCTTCGACGCCAACTACCTTGGCATGGTCCGGGTCATTCGCGCCGCGCTGCCGTTGCTGCGTCGGCAGGGCAGCGGTCACATCCTCGGCGTCTCCAGCGGTCTGGGAATCACGTCGTTGCCGTTCGTCGGCTTCTACAGCGCCACCAAGTGGGCTGTGGAATCGCTTCATGAGGCGCTGGCGCAGGAGGTCAAATCCTTCGGCATCAAGGTCACGCTGATTGAGCCCGGGGCCTATGCCACCGGTTTCTCCGGGCAGATTGCCGACGGTCTGGAGCCCTACGACGAACTTCGCCGGCAGTTTCTCACCCTGCTGGCCAACAGGGAACAAGGCGATCCGAATGCCACCGCGGAGGCCATCCTTAAACTGGTGGACGCCAACGAACCTCCGCTGCGGCTAGGCCTTGGAAACTCCATTCTGCCCCGGGCGCGCGCAGTCTATGCAGATCGCCTGGCCACGTGGGAGGCGTGGGAGGAGGTGATGAATGCTGCGATGGGCGAGTCGACGAGAAACACCGAGCCATGGATCCAGCAGATGATCCAGACCTTGGCAAACCGACCGTAGGACCGTGCATCGCCTGATGCCATAGGCGGGTGGCCCACACCCGGCCTCTCCGCCCGTAATAAGGCGGGTGCACCACATCTCGCTCTATGAGATGTGGGTTTGCAGGATATTAATACCCCATGACGACAGGGTTGGAACGTCGATACGGCCGCGGTCACCACCACCTTGGAACGTTCTCCTGCTATCGCCGTCGGCGCTCACGTTGCCACGTCCCTGTCGGCTGCTTCCTGAACCAAGACATACTCCTTGCGCACGATCTCGCGAAAGCGCTCTGGAATCTCATCCCAAACATGCAGGTCGACCAGAAAAGGCAGATTGCATTCGTCCAGCGCGTCTTGCAGTTCACTCACCGCGGAACGCTGCTCAGCAGTACTGAAAACGACCAGGTCAAGATCGGAGTGCTTACGCGCCGATCCCTTCACCCGCGAGCCATAGGCCCATACCGCGACCCCGGGAAGATATCGTTGCAACAGACCCGCCAGCATCTCGCGCTGCGCGCTCGTGATGTCTATCGTCGCATTCATCTCCAGGTCTGTCCTGTCATCGTCTGCACCAGGCTGATAGCGTCCTTGAGAAAGCCGGGCATGATGGCTAGATACTCCCCGGCCTTTTCGCCACTGTAGTCATGCGCCGTGCTGACACGCGCGTCCGCATACTTCAGCCACTGTTCAACGGGAGCAGCCAGAAGGTGGTTCTGCCCGGCCAGCTTCAGGAGCGGCTTGGGACTGTTTGGCGTATCGGCTAGACCGGCCTCTTCGGTCAGATACCGCTTGAGCGTCTTCCACAGCGTGTCATAGCAGGTTTCAAATCGCTGGATAACAGACTCGCCAATGGCTTCGCGGTCAAGATCGGTGAGTTCCGCCCTGTCCTTGGCGCGTTGGTAATTCTCAAACTGAAGCTCCAGATGCTTGAGCGACTTTTGCAGCTTCTCATAATCGATCATCGCTTCGGTCTCTCCGATTCAAAAAAGCGCCGCCCAACAGATCCATTCAGATGATACCGCCGCAATGCCAACGTCGATGCCTGTGGCGAACGCGCAAAGAACACCTGTAAGTTCACCACGATCCTTAGTGGGAACGGTCAAGGATTGCTTGGCGCCTCCCAGCGCAGCAGCTACCTCAGACCACACCGCCCTCAAGCTTCCCGCGGATCACCGCATCCAACTCCGCGCCTTTGTCCATCTGTTCGGAGAGTAGCGACGTGAGCTTCTTGATCTTTCTCTGCAAAGGCCTCATGGTCATCCTTCCCTTCCTCGGCGCCAACGTAGCGCCCCGGCGTCAGGACGTATCCACGCCCGCAAATCTCCTCCAGCTCTATGGAACGGCAGGATCCAATATAGCCTCACACGCTCGCTCAACCCCGCTCGCTGTGGCCGGTGTCCGCCCTACAGCAGATGCAGAATCAACTGGTTGGTCAGCAGGGCCGCCACGTACGCCACCGTGGTCATGTAAGCGAACTGCAGAGCGGGCAGCTTCCAGCTATTGGTCTCCCGCCGCACCACCACCAGTGTCGAGGTGCACTGCATCGCAAAGGCAAAGAACACCACCAGGGCCAGCGCTCCGCCCAGGGTGATGTCGTGTCGCAGCGCCGCCTGCAGTCCCAGCGCATGCGTGGCCGGATCCACGCCATACAACGTTCCCAGCGTTCCTACAATCACCTCGCGGGCCACCACGGAACTCAGCAACCCTACGCCAATCTTCCAGTTGAAGCCCAAGGGCCGGATCGCCGGCTCAATCCATCTTCCCAGGTGCGCAATCATGCTGCTGGAGAGGTCAGAGAACTGTCCGCCATGGATCGGCAGCACGCTGAACACCCATACCAGGAAGGTGACGGCAAGGATCACCGTCCCGGCCTTGTGCAGAAAGAGTTTGCCGCGATCATACAGCCGGAACCCCAGCGACTTGAACGTCGGCCAGCGATACTGCGGCAGCTCCAGAATAAAAGGAGCGTGCGAAGCCTTCATCACCGAGGAGTTCAACATCTTCGCCGTCAGCAGAGCGGCCAGGAACCCAATCACATACAGCCCCAGCATCGTCAGGGCGCGCAGCCCCAGCACCCCGCCCAGGAAGCGCTGATCGGGGATAAACGCCGCAATGATCAGCGTGTAGATCGGTAGCCGGGCTGAGCAGGTCATGAACGGCGCAATCAAAATCGTAGCCACTCGCTCCCGCTTGTTTTCAATGGTGCGCGTGGCCATAATGGCCGGAACCGCGCACGCATAGGCGGAGAGCAAGGGAATAAAGGCCTTGCCGTTCAGCCCAATGGAACGCATCACCCGGTCTGCAATCAATGCTGCCCTGGCCAGGTACCCGGAGTCCTCCAACACGCCAATGAATAAGAACAGCAGCAGGATCTGGGGAAGGAACACCAGAACAGACTGCACGCCATTCCACAGGCCATCGCGCAGCATCACGCGCAGCCAGTTGTCGGGCAGTAGCAGCGCGGCCCGCGCGCCGGCATGGGTCAGCAGCGTTCCCAGCCCATCGCTCAGTGGCTGGCCCAGGCTAAACACCACCTGGAACACCGCCACCACCACCGCCAGGAAGAACAGCGGTCCAAAGATCCGGTGCAGCAACAGGCTGTCCAGCCGCCGGGTCCACAATGAAGCCGCCGGCGTCTGGTACTTCGTCCGGCCGGTTACCTGGCTCGCCCAGCTTCGGCAGGAGGCGGCGCTCTGCAGCACGGGCAACTGCACCGGCCGCAGTCTCTCGTCCAGGTGCATGCTGGCGCGCAGAAGAAACTCCGGAATCGCCTCCAGACCCTTACCCTGCGCCGCGCTGATCAGCGCCACCGGATGTCCCAGCTCCCGCGCCAATCCCAGCGGATCAATCTTGCCGCCCCGCGCCTCCAACTGGTCCGCCATATTCAGCAGGACGAGCGTCGGCAGCCCCATGGAGAACACCGGAGCCGCCAGCATCAGTTGCCGGTTCAGGTGAGTCACATCCAGAATCAGAAGAATGCTGTCCGGCTTGGGAACCCCGGGCATCTTGCCCGTCAGCACGTCCACGGCCACACGGGCGTCTTCAGAGTAGGTCGCCAGCGAATAGATTCCCGGCAGATCGATCAGCGTCAGGTCGTTGCGCCCGATCCCCTTCATCCTTCCCGAGTGGTGTTCCACCGTCACTCCGGGGTAATTGGCCACCTTCTGGCGCATCCCCGTCAGGCGATTGAAAAGCGTCGACTTGCCGCAGTTCGGAGGTCCCACCAGCGCAACCGTACGCAACCGGGACGGGGCTCCCGGCGCAGAGACAGGAGTCTCCTCCATCGGCTCCGCAACCGAGGAGTGGCAGCTCATGCCGCCTCCTCGCTCGTCTCAGAGGGGAGCGTTAAAAAGATATGCCGCGCGGTCTCATTGCGAAGTCCAACTTCAATGCCATCAATGCGGTACACGCGTGGATCGCCCGCCGGAGCATGGCGCAGAATCTCGACCTTGGTCCCGGGCAGAAATCCAAGATGCGCAAGGTAATCACTCACCTCGTCCGGCAGCTCAATACGTTCCACCACGCCCGTACTGCCGACCTTCGCATCACTCAAAGCTAGAACATTCATCGGACCACATATCCGACCAAGTTGGTCCCCTTTACTATACACCAAATGCAACAGGAATTTGCCGGCTCTTCTGCTTCGAATCTCAAGGCTTCCAGGCGCGCCACAGACCCAGCATAAACTCCTCAACCTCGGCATCCGGTGCCATCCGTCACAGCGTCCCTGGCTCGTCCGTCTCCTGCTGAGCCTCACCATCCGCCAGCATCTTCTTCATGTTACGCCGTGCCCCCGCTTTTTGCGGAGAATGCCGAACCAGCAGGGATGGGGAAGGTTACTTGCCGGTGATATTGCTGCCAAAGAGGATGCCGAGCTCAACCACGGCGCGGAGCTGGTTGGGGGCCTCTCCCTGGGTGCCGAAGGCGTCCCCTGGGGAGGGACTGCCGGCGTGCACCCAGGCGAGGTCGCCGCGGGCAAAGAAGGCGCCTTTTTGCCAGGTGGGGGTCAGGGTGACGCTGGTTCCATCGCTGCCCGGTCCAAAGAGCAGGTTTACCGCTCCGTTGGCGCTGCTGCCGGAGGTTTTGATGTACTCCACGCGGGCCGGCAGCGAGAATCCGTGCTTGAAGGCGTAGCTGAGCAGCAGAGCGCCGCCGTTGGTGGTGGCTCCCTGCGTCACCCCCACGCGAGCATCGGTGGGAACGTCGCTGAACTGGTAGTAGGGCTGAATGATCCAGTTTCCTTTGGTGTAGGTGTAGACCAAGGCGTAGACCGAACTGTTGTTCTGGACCGGGGTAGCCAGGGTCTGGAATTTGGTGGACCCGGCGTTGCCCATGGCCTCAAAGGCCAGGCTATGGACACCCTTGGTAAAGGTGAGAGCGCCGCTGACCCAGGAGTAGCGGTTGGAGTAGTAGCCGTCATTCCAGCTTAGCGAGGCGGTGAAGTACTTGCCCAGAGTCTGGTTTACCTGGATGCCGCGATTGACGGCGTTCTCCTGATTCCACAACAGGCCGCGCTCCACGTTCATGTTCTGGAAGGTAAAGGTGGACTCGGCTCCCACCAGCGCCGGCAGAGAGCCGATCTGGAACGACGCCGTCTTGCCCACTGGCAGCTTAAGAAAGGCAACCGGAACCGGTCCAAAGAAGTCTTTCACGGTGTTCGCGGCAGAGAGAAAGGGCACGCCCAGTTCGGGAATCGTATAGGCTCCGGTCTGGATGAAGTACTGCACGGGCCCGTCCGCCTTCTGAAGAAATAACAGGCCGTTGCTCAGGGTCGCCTGTCCGATGTTGTCACCCGGCACGTGATTGTCCTGGTAGAGGCCATAGCCGGAGACGATTCCGTTGGCGTCCAGCTTGCCCAGCGGGCCGGCATGCAAGACGGCTGGCGGAAGCCACTGCAGCGGCCCGCTGAGCGCAGGGGTGGGCAGCGGCGACGGAGCCGCCACGGATGCAGGCGTAGCCTGTCCCGGCGCCTGCATCCCCATCATGCAGCCCAGCATGGCTGCAACCAATCCGTTAGCCTTCAAGCATCCGTCTCCTTCTCAACGAGTCCATCCTATCGGCGACCCCCGTTAAGAAAACGTAAGCAATCCATCAAGAATGCCTCAGATTTGTCTCCGCGGTTCATCGGATCGTTCCGCAGGGCAACGATGGAGCGGGCAACGCCCTCGGCGCTCCCTTCGTGCCTGACCGGCAAAATCATCCTGCCAGCACCACCGGGCCCAGACCGCCTGATCTTCAGCTCCACTGGCTACGAAACATCAAGCGAGTAGAAGTTGCCGGTGAACACCCTCGCCCGAATGAACGGGCGGCCATCCAGCGTGAGGCCACCAAAGACGTAGTCCACGGCGTCGTGTTCGCGGGAGTCTGCCAGACGGACCACCTCGTCGACATGGCCATCCGGAATCGCGACCCTGTCGATAGGTTGGGCGGGATCCAGTGAGGCGTGGAGGAACAAGTAGTGGCTGTCCGGGGACCATATCGGGTCTGCGCCCGAGGGTACCTTCAGGGTGGTCCAGGTATGGGTCGCCACGGTGTAAAGGCGCACCTGGCGCTGATCCAGAGAGAGCGCCGCGATGTAGCGTCCATCGGGGGAGCAGCGCGGGCTGAAGAGCCCATCGGAGCCGGGAATCTCCTCCATCGCGCCGCTGGCCACGTTAACCATGTGCAAGGAGCGGTTGGCGTTGTCCTTGCCCATCTCATCGTTGGTGCTGCCAAACACAATGAACTTGCCGTCGGGAGTCCAGGAGGGGTCAGCCGCATTCTGCCTCTGATGCAGCAACGGGACCAAATTCCCTCCATTGGCGCTGGTAATGTAGATCTCCCACGGTCTTCCGGCCTCGCGGGCCATGATCGCCAAGCGCGAGCCATCCGGAGACCACCTGGCCAGAAAGGCGGAGAGCGTCCCAGGCGTAATCTGGATCTTCTCCGTGCCATCGGAGCGTGCGCGCCATAGCTGGCCCTGCGTGTCCGTCCAGGCTACCCAGTGTCCATCGCGGCTGTACTCCACACGGACCGCATCAGAAAGAAAGTTTTTGACGGGGATCAGTTCGCCGCCGGCAGAGACCGATTCGAGTTCAGAGCGGGAGTCCGTACCCATGAAGAAGATTCGGTTCCCCGTGCGGGCGGCGATAGGGCACTCGAAGTCCAGCGGACCGTCGGTCAGGCGGATGGGATGCGAGGTGGAGCTGTCAGAGAGCTCCCAAAGATTGTTGCTTCCGCCCTTCGACGACTCAAAGACGAAGTGCCGGCCGTTGGCCGTCCACACACCGCAGCACTCGCCCGCCAGTTGGTTGAAGCCGGCCAGAATACGCTGCGGCGTGTGGTTCGTCGGCGTGATCTGCCACAGAGAGAGGGTATGGGTAACCGGGTCCAGGATGGTGAATCGCAGCAGAGTTCCGTTGGGCCTCCAGCGCAACCAGAAGGCCCGGCCCGGCAGCGAGGCGTAGTGCACGGGTTGCTGGCCAGAGAGCCGTGTCAGGTACAGGTCATTGCCGTTGGCGTAAAGGATGCCGTCTCCGTCCGGCATGAACGTGGCGTCGTGGGCCAGCACGTCGCCCACCCGAAGCGCAGATCCCCCGGTTGTGGGCACAACCCATAGCGGCTGCTCAGACTCCGGCGACAGATGGTCGCGGAGAAGCAACCTTGAGCCATCCGGGGAGATGTCACCTAGGGCGGGGCTGGCCACCTCGGCAGGGATATTGATGGGTTCCACCACGCCTCCAGAGATGGAGATCGAGGAGAGAACAGAGTGGCCACCGTCGATCGTGGCCGCATACAGACGCACGCCATCGGTTGTGGCTGCGGCAAAGTTCTCCATGCTGGAAACGCTGGGCGCCAGATGCCCGTTATGCGTGATCTGGGAGATGTGCGGTGGAACGGTAGTCGTACGCGAAGAGCCGGCGTAGTAGCCCAGCGCTAGCGCGATAAGCACACACAAGCCGATGGAGGCCCAGAACATCTGAGCTGAGAGACGGGTGCTCGAAACCGCGCCATCCACATGGCTGGCCGTGAACGCGGCCGCTACGGATGCGGACTCAGCCTCTGTGCCAGGGGTTCTTGGTCCCCCCTCCGCCAGATGCCCTTCGTCATGGTATGCGGAGTCGCTTGCGGCTAGGGGATGGGAGGCCACGCCCTGGTTGGGTTCGGCTGGGGACTCAGGGACTGGTCCGATGACCCCGACCGGGGCAACAAAGCGATAGCCGCGGCGGGCTAGCGTCTCAATGAAACGAGGGTTATCGGCAGAGTCGCCCAGCGCCTCGCGGATCTTATTGATGGCGGTTCCGAGGGAGTGGTCGAAGTCGACCACGGTGTCTTTGCCCCAGAGTCGTTCTTGCAGTTCCTCTCGGGAGACTACCTGCCCTGGCCTCTCCAGAAGCATGGCCAGGACCTTGAAGGGTTGTCCCTGCAACTTGATGCGGAAGCCCGCTTTCCAGAGTTCTCCTGTCTGGATGTTGATCTCGTAAAGCCCAAAGCTAAGACGCGCGTTGGTCACCTGGCCCGTCATTTTCCTTCAACAACCTCACGTCCTAGACTGTAACACTTCTCAGCGAGATGATGAGGTTGATTAAAGTGATTGACTGATAAGGACTTAGTAGATGATGAAAAATTGAGCGACAAAAGGACGCAAGACGATTGCGTTGAGGGGAGAGGTTTTCGCATCGTTAGCAGCGAACCTACAACAGATCTTTTCTTTGGCATCGCACAAAGCGGTTCCTGGGATCTGCAAGGAGCTTGGAGGCTAAACCGATGAAACATCAATCAAGAGCCGAAGGCGCCGGACTGGGATTGGCGAGCGTTCGAGTGGTCTCTTGTCTGCCTGCGGCTTCGTGGACTGTGCTGCGGGCGCAGTCCGATTTCGGTCGACTCCATGGCGTTATTCAGGACAAGCCCGGCGCCGTGTTTGCTGGAGCCAATGTTCCACTGGTGAACTCCAATTACGGTGCTGTGCGGACAGCAGTCAGCGATAGAGGGGGCCAGTTCCAGTATGAAGACATTTCCCGCGACAACTACGGTCTGGACGTGTCGACGGCTGGGATTGGAAAGTTTGGAAAGACCGAACTGATCTTTCCTTTGGCGGCTTTGTCGGCTCCAGCGCTGACCTTCCAATTGAAACCGGCGGGGACCTTCGTTTTCATAACTGAGGCCGCGCCGACCGTCAACGCTGCGAGATCCGAGATCGGTCCGGTCCTTGACGTCAAGCGGGTCTCGAGTTTGCGGCTCGATGGCCCGAGCGCTACCCGGCTCGTCCTGCCTGCTCCCGGCGTTCCCCGTGGCAGATACGGTAGGGCGACCCGGGATGCCGGCCAGAATGCCGAAGGTTGGAGATGTAGCGAAATGGGTAGAACTGCGCTGCCTTTGAACGGAATGCTCGCGCTGGCTGCCCACGGCGAGCTGGACGGCCTGGACGACCAACCCACGCGGCTAAACACGGTCATCTCCTTCCCGTCGGTGGGGGTGACCGAAGAGTTCCGTGTGCCTACAGCGATGGCGCCGACTGTCTTCAGCCATGCAGGTGGCGCGACCGTCCAGAGTTCCATCAAGTCTGGAACTGACAGCTATTACAGGTCAGCCATCCTCTTCGATCACTCTAGCTCCGGGCAAGCCCGTCTGAACAGAGGCAGCTTGTTCCTGGACCTGCGGGCAGGCTATGGAGAGGGTGCAAGCCGCACGTATCCCCGCAGTCAGGCTGTTGGGTTTACCCATATCCTGATGCCGAACCTGACTCACAATTTTCTCCATGGCCATTTGCAAGAGTTTTATGACTACAGCTCGCCAATCGACGATATTCCAGTCTCTTCTGATCTGGGCATGGTGAACGCAATCCCAGGCTCCCTTCTGGACGGCGCAGAGATCAACGGCGGGCGGATGGCCTATGTCGGTCACAGTGGGCCGTACGGCGTTCTCCAGGCAGCCAACCAGTTTGCAGAGCAGCCCACCATGGAGCATGGAGCACCACGCGATTCCCTCCCCAGAAGTATTCCATTTGCAGTGTGAAATACAGAAAGGCTCGATGACGCAAGATTACTTATCGATGTAATGCAATGAAAACGGGTAGTTTATTTGTTGATATCTATTCGACGAATAAACGATTTGTAGAGTATTGCATGTGTCGCTGTGAAGGTTTCTAAATAGCCTGTTTCACAATTCATCATTCCAGGCGTCGCCGTCAATGAACTTCGGTATGCAAGAGCGCCAACGATCTGGAGCGAAAACCGTTTCGGTAGCGTCCTGGTGGACATTATCCCGTCAGCCTGGACTAACTTTTAGGAGATCAAGTCAATGCAAACTATTCTGACGCTTTCGCTGAAAAAACCCTATTTCTTCCGTAAGATTTTTTCCGTTTGTCTATTGTTATTTGGGGTGTGTGGAGTTCTAGTGCAGGCTCACGCACAATCCGACAACGGTCGAATCGTTGGCAATGCTAGCGATACGACAGGGGCAGCAATCCCAGGGGCTACAATTCTGGTTACGAACACAGAGAATGGCAGCCAACTTACTGCTACCTCGAATACCCAGGGTCAATTCAACATTTTTGCCGTTCCGCGCGGAAATTATACGGCGAAGATTACTGCCCCAGGATTCCAGTCACAGACGCAGACATTCACAATTGCGGTCACTCAAGTACAAACGCTGATCTTCACGCTCCAGCCAGGGGCGGTGGCGACGACCGTGCAGGTTTCATCGGCTGCTCCGCTTCTGGACACGGCCAATGCAACTCTGGGAGAAACCATCCAAGGCAAGCAAATCACGCAGCTTCCGTTAAATGGTTTAAATTTTACCAATCTCGCACTGTTGGCCCCGGGAGTGACACGTGGCAATTACGGCAACGCCCAAAGTGGAGAGGCTGGCAACGCAGAGACATTTCGCTATAACGAGAGTGGAGGCGGGGCTCTTTCCGTCAACGGCTTGCAGCCAACGGCGGACAATTACATTCTGGATGGCGTGGACAACAACGACGATTTGATGAACACTTTGATCTTCTTTCCGGACATCTTCGCTACGCAGGAATTTAAGATCGAAACTGACGTGGCCCCGGCGCAATATGGTCGCGCAGGTGGTGGCATCGTGATCAGTTCCATCAAATCCGGGACCAACTCGATCCATGGTTCAGCGTTTGAATATAATCGCAGCGGAGCATTCGACTCCAATCCGTACTATCAGTTCCTGGGCGCGGGGCCGACCCCCAATCCCGCCTACAGCCGCAACCAATGGGGAGGGGATGTGGGCTTTCCCATCGTCAAGAACAAGCTTTTCATGTTCGGCGATTACCAGGCATGGCGGGAGTCGGAACCGGTTGGCAGCACGTTCCAGACGGTCCCCACTGCATTGATGCGCCAGGGCAATTTGTCCGAAGTGCTCAATCCGGCATTGACGGGTGGTCAATTCATCAACCACTCCAATTTGTGTCAGCCAGGCAATGCGGCTCCAGATGGCGTGATTTACGACCCGATTACTTGCCAGCCATTTGCCGGCAATATCATTCCGCTATCTCGTTTGAATCCGGCCGCAGTGAACTATTTGAATGCGTTCCCGTTGCCAACGCCAAGCCTGGCGACGAACTCCATCCTTGACAACTATGAAACCTTTCAAACAGATATCATTAACTACAACGATTTTGATGTTCGGATGGATTGGAATGCCAGCGCAAAAGACCTATTTTTTGCGCGTTTCAGCTATGATAATTCCGTGGAAACGAAGTCCTCCTTTTTCGCCAAGCTTCCGGCTGGTTTTGGCACCGGCTCCAGCTACACCCACGCACGTGGCTATGATCTTGGCTACACGCATATCTTCACGCAAAACGTGGTGAATGAAGCGCACCTCAACTACAATCGAGACAACTACGGTTACATGCCGCCGATGTACGGCATCCCGGTCTCCAAAGACCTTGGCATTGTCAATGCCAATCGTAATATCGAAACCAGCGGCGGCGCATTGATCGGCGGCTACAATACGGAGATATCCTACACGGGCGACTATGGCTTGTATGCAGTTCCGCAGAACAACATAGAGGGGACGGACACCCTTGACTGGGAGCGTGGGAACCATTCCATAAAGTTAGGCGGCACACTCATTCGCCGCGAGATGGAATATTTTCGTCCCATCGCCGGCAAGGGCTTCTTCAATATCTCTGGAAATGGACAGGACTTTACCGGCTATGAGGTGTCTGATCTGTTGGCTTCCTTCATGGACAATTATGAAATTGGTTCGCAGAACGGATACTTCGCCAACGTGAGCCAGGAAGACGGTATTTTCGCTCAGGATGACTGGCGAGTAAACAGGCGCTTGACGGTAAATCTTGGTCTTCGCTGGGATCTGCTGACCTGGCCCTATGAGATGCACAACAGACAAGCATCCTTTGACATCAGCAACGGTCAAGTTCTAATGGCTGGACAGAACGGAGTCTCCCGCAGCATCATGTACCAGAACTATGACGACTTTGGGCCACGTTTGGGCTTTGCCTATGACCTGCATGGAGACGGTAGATCTGTAGTTCGTGGTGGTTATGGTATCTACTATTATCCAACGTACGGTGGTATCAGTAACCAACTGGGCCAGCAGCCGCCCTTCGGCGGAGCGGTGGATTACCAGGCGAGGCTGGGAAGTTGCGTCGCCTTCACTGGCCAGACGCCCACCGTGGGCACGAATGGTTTCGATAGCTGCAAAGTCAGTTCGGCTGACCAGACCACTCCGCTGCCACAGCCTGGCTTTCCAAACTTCAACCCAGCGGAACCGCCCAACGGCCTCAGTACTCTGGCAGTCAACCAGCACAATAAGAACAGCCAGATTCAAGAGTGGAACGTGCAATTTGACCAGCAGTTGAGCCCCAAGGACGTGCTGAACATCGCCTATGTTGGGACCAAGGCTGACCATATGGCAAACTACTATAACTACAATCTGTTCCAGTTTGGCAATGGGCCGCTCGGAGAAGGCAATCAGGCATTTCCGAATCTGGGTACGATCACTTATGAGAACTACAACGGAACTTCGAGCTACAACGGTTTGCAGTTGTCAGCTACACATCGAGCCAGCAATCTGATCCTTACAGCGTCCTACACATGGTCGCACACCATGGATGATAGCTGCGGGACGCTTTGCTTGTATTATGATCCGAAGGCTAGCTACGGCAATTCAGGTCAAGATCAGCGGGAGGTCTTCAGTTTTTCGACCGTTTATTTTCTGCCGTTTGGCAGGGGACAACGATTTGGAAACGGTATTTCTCGTGAGATGGACTGGTTGATTGGCGGCTGGCAGACCAACATCATTGCCATGGTGTCGAGCGGGCAACCATTTGACTTATCCACGGGGTTTACAGATTCAGCGAACGAGCCGGACGAAGTAGCTCCGATCGAGTACAAGAAAAGCATCAACGGGTATTGGTTCAATCCGGCTTCCTTCTCCAGCAATATTCCGACTTCAACGAACGCGAATTCCATTACTGTGTATACGCGTCCAGGAACCGCTCTTCGGAATCAGCTCTACGGGCCGGGACAGCGAACGGTCGCTTTCTCCATGCAGAAGGACGTGCATCTTACGAACCGCTTCAATCTGGAACTACACGGGGACGCATTCAACGTCTTCAACACGCCTCAGTTCACCAATCCCGGCAGTAGCATGAGTGATCCGGAGACTTTTGGCAAAGTCACAGGAGTGCAGGACTATAGCAATCGCCAGATTCAATTAGCTGCGCGTCTTGTGTTTTAAGGTATGGGCTGGCTCCAGGAAACAGTTCTGGAGTCAGCTCTATCACAATGGGATCTCTCCAGAGGGGCATGGGCGACCAAGAGGTGCAGCTTAGAGCATTTCCCCCGTTGATGGGCATCCAAAATCGATTGTGCGGTGGCGTTTTCCTTGGGGAAAACGCCCATCCATCTCAATCTGCTGGACTACACCGACGGGAAGAATGCTCTAGGTCCACCAAGGCAGAGAGGTGAGGTGTTACTTATTCTGCATAGCGCAGCAAAGGCCATCTCCAGTGTGTCTATCTTGCTCTACGTATTCTCGACCTCATTCGTCAGTGCTGCTGCATTGAAGAATAAGGAGTCCCAGTCAACACGAGCATGTTTTACTGGCTTGATGAGCAATGGGAGTCAATCTGTTGCAGATCATTTCATTCTCATCATCGCGAGAGGGTATGGCCAGGAGACTCGCTTTCAAGTAGAAGAGCAGCGCAGTTGCGCGCAGGTCGTGAGCGTGGATACTAACCGTCTTGCCCGAGAGGTACTCTGACGGTTGCGGTCGCCACCCTTCGCTGTCCGTTCAGCAGCGTGAGGGATGTGAGTGGAGCATTATTGTGGGCAGGCGGTCTTCAATCTTGTTGAAGCCTACTATCTGGCAAACGCAGTGACGGTTTTCGTTCTGCCTGACGACTGAAAAGGCGAGCATTGCTTTTCTAAGTCAGGCGAGTTCGACAACGAACCTGGCAAGCTGCATTTCGATCACGCGCACCGGGAGTCAATTCGAGGCCAAGGTCTTTCATCTGGTCAAGACGTAGGTTTTCATCAATCAAAACGGGCACCTCGATGCCTGCGAATCGAACGGGGCCGCTGCCGAAACCTGCCGGTCGAATGACAGAGGTTTGGATAACAGGCACGTTGGTTAGATCGAAGGTACAGGCGAGGACTCGGAGCAGGAGATGCAGCTCTCCGTCCGCTTCACGTTCTAGCCGGCCCTGGAAGGAGATCCGCAACGACAATGGATCGTCGTGACGCCTCTCGTATCTCTTCCATACCGCATCCTTTTTCTCTGAGGGTCTTTCTGTCTTTTTTGTTGTGAAATCAATTTGGTAGTTGGGGAGGTTCATCGTGGGTCTGCAGGGATGCGGAGTTAGGAAGTGGGATGGTTTGGGCATTCGCAGCGTCCGGCTGGGACTCTGTTTGGGATTTCTCTGGACGGCGCTTTTGTCGCAGGGGTTGTTTGCCGTGGCGCAGAGCAGTCCGTTAGCGATCGATAAGATTGATCCGCCGAACTGGTGGGCGCAGTTGCCCAGCCCGATGCTTCTGGTCCATGGAGAAGGTCTGCGCGGGGCGACGTTTTCCATCAGCGACCGGGACCTGCGGATCAAGAAGGTGACGCCTTCAGCCAATGGACATTGGGCGCAGCTTTGGCTTTCAGCCTCGCCATCCGAGCCGGAGCAGGTGACGCTGACGGCAAGACTGGGCGGGGAGAGCGTGGAGAAGAGCTACAGCTTCGCGGCGCCTCGGCCAGCGACAGGCGGTTTCAAGGGATTCTCCTCTCGTGATGTGATGTACCTGATCATGACCGATCGCTTCGCGGACGGCAATCGGCATAACGACGGGCCGGATGCGCGGAGCGATGCCAATAGCGCGGCTGCGGTGGCTGAGCGCGCCAAGCCGCGGGGCTGGCATGGTGGCGATCTGAAAGGGATTCAAGATCACCTGGATTACCTCCAGCAGTTGGGCGTCACTACTGTCTGGATCACGCCGGTCTACCAGAACCAGGAGTTGGACAGCTACCACGGTTATGGGGCCACGGATATGTACAGCGTGGACCCGCACTACGGGACCCTTGCGGATCTGCGGGCGCTGGCTGCCGCCTTGCATGCGCGTGGGATGAAGCTGGTTCTGGACACCGTCCCGAACCATGTTGGACCTGGAAATCCATGGGTAAACGATGAGCCGGCACCCGATTGGTTCCATGGAACCAAAGAGCACCATCTCGATAGCCAAACGAACTTTCCGGCTTTGATTAATCCCCATGCGCCGGAGCGGGACAAAGTGGGTACGCTGGATGGATGGTTTGCCGGCGTGCTTCCGGATATGAATACCGAGAGTCCCGCAGTGGCGCAGTATCTGCGTCAAGACGCTGTCTGGTGGGTGGAGCAGACCGGCGCCGATGGCTTGCGGATCGATACCTTCCCCTACGTCGATCGAGCTTTCTGGCATGCGTTCAACGGCGAGCTGAAGCAGTTGTTTCCGCATCTGACCGAGGTCGGGGAGGTCTTCAACGGGGATCCGGTGATCACCTCCTCCTTTGCCGGAGGCGTAACCCGCGCCGGTGTGGATACCGGGCTCTACACTCCCTTCGACTTCCCAACCTACTTTGCTTTGCGCGATGTGTTTACCAAAGGTGCGCCGATGAGTCGGTTGGCGGATGTGCTGGGTGAAGATTCGTTGTATCCGCATCCGCAGCGGCTGGTTCCGTTCATCGGCAACCATGACACGGAGAGGTTTGCCAGTGCGGTTCAGGGGTCTGAATTGGAAAGGGAAGGAGCGCTGCAACTGGCCCTGGCTTATGTGCTCACCACCCGTGGAATGCCGCAGATTTACTCTGGCGATGAGATCGCCATGCAAGGCGG
>DAHXNO010000056.1 GCA_027365345.1 Granulicella sp. | reverse complement strand
GGGAACGCCTCAGCCGTTACTTTCGGCAAAATGAGGCAACCAAGTGACCTGCACGGAATTTCTTTCCAAACTCACCGACTACTTCGATGGAGAGATCGATCCATCGCTCCTGGCCGAGGTGAAAGCACACCTGGGTACTTGCCATCATTGTGAGGTGGTGGTGGACACCACGCGCAAGACCATCGACGTCTACCGCGGCGCGGCGTCCTACGAGTTCCCAGAGGAGCTAGCGAACCGGCTTCGCGCGGCCGTGATGGAGCGGTGCAGGGCGACCGGGAAGCTGCCGGACATTAAGGTGAAGGGATCGGAGAAGCCGGCGGGGCAGTGTTGAAGAAACTGCAACCTGAGGTGGGCCTTGGGCATCGATTGTCGGGAAAAACAACTTTGCCGGGGCACGTGGATAGGAAGGGTGAGTAGCGTCTTGCAGAGGCGAGACGCAGGCCGGTTTGAAGGAGAAGCCAAGTTTCAGCAAGAAAATGGCCGGCTGGGTAGAGGCCCGGCCGGCCGACTGCAGAAAGGCGATGCTGCAGACTTCTGTTCCTTTTCTACTTTACGACCTGCTGGAAGAGCGGAGACTGCAGGAGATCGGCGAACTGGCTATCAGTGGAGGAGTAGGAGACCGAGAGCACTCCTCCGTTGGAGTTGATGGAGGTGTTGTCAAGCGCTTGCTTTTCCTGCGAGGTTCCGGAAGTTTCCTTCATGAGAGCCACGCCCTTCAAGATGGTTGAGGCGGTAGCGGCCGTCATGGTGCTGCCCATATCCACGGTCATATCGAAGCGGACGCCGTTGCTGAAGTCCATGGTGTAGTTGGCGTCCTTCATCTGATTCTTGACGGTGTCATAGTCCTCCAAACCAGAGGCCGATCCCAGCACGCTCTTCATCATAGTCTGGGTGCCCTTCTGGTCCAGGATGCTCCAGACGGCTTCCGAGTCGATGGCCGTCATCTCATTCATCATCTGGCTGTTCTGCAGGAAGTTCGGCTGCAGACCATCGCGAGCGTCCAGCGCGGCTTTCACGGCCTCGCGAGTTCCGAAGACCATGGTGGTCTCATTGAGGAAGCAAACGCTCATGCCACCGGCGCCCATGGGGTAGACGGTGTTGTTGCGGATCATGATGGGCTTGGTCTTAGCTTTGGCAAACTTCGCCAGGATGGCCTGGGTGTCGAATTGGCCTTGGGCCACGCCCAGGATCTCGGCGTCGGCGGTGTCGGAGTTACCGCCGGAGTTGTCGCTGGAGCTATTGGCTCCTGCCAACTGAAAGGCAGCGAACGCCAGCGTGTCCGTATCCTGGTCCACCTGCAATCCGGAGTTCTTCAAGGTTTGCTCCAGAGACTTCAACTGGGGCGGCAGGACCTTATCCTTGAGCTTCATGGCAGCCTGGGAGTTTTGCATGGCGCGGTAGTCCACGACGATGATCTGCTGCACGGCCTGCGGAATCGAGGCGCGCGCATCGGTGTTCAACTGCGCGGCATGCATTGCGATTGGATCGGTGGCCATGACCGCTACCATGACCGTCGCGACCGCCATCGTTGTGTTTGTTTGCCATCTCTTTAAGGTCTTCACGTATCAACTCCTGGATATGTTGCGCATCTGGTTGCAACTTACATTTTCTTCTGAACTTGTTGCACGAAGCAATTTGTCGCCGTCAGGCATTGGAGCTTGGGCTCAAGAGGTTGGCTCGGGTTCAAGGCCAGTCCATCGGCCGACGCAAACGCCGCTCCAACACCTTATCCTCCGGATCGAACTGCTTTATTTGACGTACCCAGTCGGCGTTTGGCTCATAAGCAAGTTCAGGAATCAGTCCAATCAACTCCCCTTCGGCGATCTCCGCCCCGTGGCGAGCGGCAATCTCCCGGATGGAGGCATGGAGGCGCGCCATGGGCGTGCGCTGAAAGTCGGTAATATTCATGCTTACCTGAGGCCGTCCATTGGCCAAAACGCCCATGGCCTTAACGCCGAAGAGACCGCCGCCGGAGGCGCGAATCTCCTTGGCAATCGCTCTGGCCCGGCTGACCGCCTCCGCCGTTCCTTCGGCATCTAAGTATATGTTATAGGCAATAAGGAACTTACGCGCGCCAACCGCGCTCGCCCCGGCGCTGGGATGCAGCTCTGGCCCGCCTACGTCGGGCTGCCGGCGAGTGTCTTTGACGGCGTCTTTGCGGAGCCCTTCAAACTGCCCCCGCCGCACATCCTCCAGGTTGACGCGGTCGGGACGGGAGGCTGCGGCTTCATAGAAGTAAACTGGGACGCCGAATCGGCGCCAGATCGCCAACCCTGCCTGGCGGGCCAGCACGGCGCACTGGACCAGAGAGATTCCACTGACTGGAACGAAAGGGATGACGTCAGCGGCTCCGATTCTGGGGTGAGCCCCGCTCTGTCGCGTGAGATCAATGAGCTGGGAGGCCTTGCCCGCGCCGCGCACGGCGGCTTCCACCACGGCATCCGGGGCGCCTGCGATGGTGACCACCGAACGGTTATGGTCGGCGTCCATGGAGAAGTCCAGGAGATGAACCCCGGGGAGACGCATGGCGCGCATGATTTCAGTCAGTTTGGCGCGATCGCTGCCCTCAGAGAAGTTGGGAACGCACTCGACGATAGCCTCTGTTGCAGCGCCGGCATCCACGGCTGCGCTGGAATCCGTGGTGGCTTCTTCGCTGGCCGCATCGCGTACCGTGCCGCCAGCATCCTCCGGCAGTTGCGTTGTCCTGTCCTTCCCTGGTTCGCCGGTCATTGTTCTACTTCCACCATGTGTAACCAATAGACATCTGAAGGCTCACGTTCACACCGGGATTTTTATCGCCCAGGCTGGCGCTGGAGATATGAACCCCATTCACACTGAAGTCCAGGGAGCGCCTGGGCTTGAGGAAGTAGTGGACACCGATGCCACCCTGGGGGGTAAAGTTCCAGACGCTGGTGTCTGCGTTGGGGCCGGTCTGGGTTGGGTTCGAAGGGTTCAGGTCACCCACTGCTGGAAACTTGTGGTTTGTCCAGAGTGAACCGCCGGCGGCTTGCACCCAGGGCATCAACCTTCGCCCGCGGGTGAAGTTCCAGCGCAGGATGATGGGCGTGATGCTCACCCCGGTAAAGGTTCCGCCAACGTTATATGGCGCGCTGCATCCGGTGTCTACGCCGCTGCACATGATGCGCTGGAAGACAGGCGTATGGGCCTGCCAGAAGGGAAAGACCTCGACGGCGTATTCGAAGTTCCCACGGAAGAGTCCATGGCCAAGTTGCGGGGTAAGAATCCGGCCCAGATGGCCGCCGACAAGGATGAAGTTGAAGTTGGTTCGCTGCTCCAGCCCGACGCCCCCCTGCAGCAGCCCTCCAAACTCCCACGGAGTGGAGTTGGCGAAGGTGGTGACGGGAGAGAACAACTGCGCCGCAGAAGATGAAGATGTGGTCTGGGCCAGCAGCGGGGTGGTGAGGATCGCGATCGATACGACGATCAGCATCGAGATCCGGGCTGGGTTCAGGGGCGCTCTGATTGAGCAAACTCCACGGAGAGGAGTCTTGACCTTCAGCTTGAATTTCACCTTCACCTTCCCATCTGTCTCACAATAGAAAGCCGCCATCCAGTGGCGGCTTTCGTAACTCCCACTCTTCCAAAGTCACTGATTCTAAGCAGGAACCGACTCTTCATCCATATCGAAGTTGGAGTAGACGTTCTGGGTGTCATCCAGATCTTCGATCGTCTCCAGCAGGCGGAGCATGGCGTTGGCTGTGGCTCCCTCCAGCTTGGTGTAGGTAGAGGCGACCATGGTAATCTCAGCCATCTCGGTTGGGATACCGGTCGCCTTGATGGCGTTGAGGACCGCTTCAAAGTCTTTGGGCGAGCAGGTAATCTCCCAGTTGTCGCCCTCGTCCGCCAAGTCTTCAGCACCGGCCTCCAGGGCAATCTCGGTCAGTTTGTCCTCGTCTGCGGCGGACTTGGCCACAACGATGACGCCCTTCTTGGAGAACATATAGCTCACCGAGCCGGTTTCGCCGAGGTTGCCACCGTTCTTTGCGAAGGCATGGCGGATCTCTGATACCGCGCGGTTGCGGTTGTCCGTGAGAGTCTCCACGATGATCGCGACGCCGCCGGGGCCATAGCCCTCAAAGACGATCTCCTCGTAGCTGGCTCCCTCCAGTTCGCCGGTACCCTTCTGGATGGCTCGCTTGATGTTATCGGCGGGCATATTTTCCGCCTTGGCCGCAGCGATCGCGGTGCGCAGGCGAGGGTTGCCGTCGGGGTCGCCGCCACCACCTTTGGCCGCGATGGTGATCTCCTTGATCAGGCGGGTGAAGATCTTGCCGCGCTTGGCGTCCAGCGCGCCCTTCTTATGCTTGATTGTCGCCCATTTTGAGTGGCCGGACATCGAAAAGACCTCTGCTGCAATAAAAATCGTACGAATTGTACTGCTCGAATCCAGGCACGAAATCCATGCGTTTCAGGCTGTAAATACAGACCTCCACACGGCGTCGGCTACCCCCTGATTGTAGCATGCAGCCTCTGCTGCCAGCCCGGGCTGGCAGATGAGGTTGGGGCCAAACCGGCTGCGCGCTAGAGGAGTTCCGGGGCGAAGAGGTCGTCGAGGGTCTCACGGCGGCGGATGAGGCGCGCCTGGCCCTGATCGATGAGGACCTCAGCGGGATGGACTCGGGTGTTGTAGTGTGAGGCGAGTGAGAACCCGTAGGCCCCGGCGTCGAGCAGCACGGCCAGATCGCCGGAGCGAAGCTCGGGGAGGGCGCGATCGCGGGCGAAGAAGTCTCCACTTTCGCAGACCGGGCCGACGACGTCCACGGTCACCGTGGGGCGCTGCGGAGATGTTTCCAGTACGGGCAGAATCTCATGGTGAGCCTGGTAGAGGGCGGGGCGGATGAGGTCATTCATGGCGGCGTCTGTGATGACGAAGTGTTTGGCTCCGTTTTGCTTGGTGTAGAGGACGCGGGTGAGCAGAGCGCCCGCCTGGGCGACGAGAAAGCGGCCGGGCTCAAGCAGCAGATGAACATGAAGACCCTGGAGCACCGAGCGGATGGCGGCGGCGTAGGCCGCTACGCTCGCGGCGGGGTCGAAGGCCTCGAAGCCGTACTCGATGCCGAAGCCTCCACCGCCATCGACGTAGCGGATAGAGAGACCGTCGGAGCGGAGCTCCTCCACCAGGCAGCGGACGCGCTGCAGAGATTGGGCAAAGGGCTCGACGGCGCGGATCTGAGATCCGATGTGGACGCTTACGCCGGCAGGTTCTATGCCGGGGAGCCTGGCGGCGTGCTGGTAGACGTGGCGCGCACGCTGGATGTCGATGCCAAACTTGTGCTCGCGCATTCCGGTGGAGATGTAGGGATGCGTCTCAGCGAAGACGTCAGGGTTGACGCGGAGAGCGATCCGGGCGGTCTTGCCGGAGAGGCTGGCGCGCTGACTGAGCACCTCCAACTCGGCTTCGCTCTCCACATTGAAGAGCAAAATCTCACTCTGCAGGGCGGCATCGATCTCCCAGACCTGCTTGCCGACGCCGGAGAAGACGACTTGGCGAAGGGCGGAAGGCTCCGCGCGGCGGACACGTTCCAACTCGCCTCCGGAGACGATATCAAAGCCACAACCCAGACCAGCCAGCAGCTTGAGAATGGCCAGCGAGGAGTTGGCTTTGACGGCGTAGCAGAGGGTGTGCGGAATCGATGCGAACTCGGCCTGAAGCAGGCCGGCGCGCTCTCGGATGGCCTCTGCCGAGTAGACGTAGAGCGGGGTTCCGAACTCTTCTGCCAGCGCGGTGAGGTCCACGCCGGAGCAGGTGAGCCGGTGATCGGCGTAGACGAAGGGACGAGGCGAAGGGGAGGGGCTCACCTTGCTATCGTATCGCCTCGGCTGAGGATGGGTTGCTGCAAGCTGACGCCCTGGGCTGCTGGGAGCTGACGCTGTGGGTCTGCCGGGAGGGCTGGGCGCGGGCAGGGATGGCGCGAGAACCTGGCCCTGCGCAGGAGATGGCGCCGGAGACAGTGCACCGCCCTGCGCAGACCGCGAGCATGGAACGCCATCCGCTGTGGAGCTCCCGTAGCGCGGATTGCAGGCCCACGCCAGAGACGCGAAGGAGCTATGCCAGAGGGCCGCTCGAAGGAGGCGACGACGTGGCATAGGGCCAGACCAGCGGCTGTTTGGGGATGACGATCCAGGCGACCAAGTACGCAATCAACGGTGCGCCGAAGCCGCAGAGGACGATCGCCAGCAGAGCCAGACGAACCAGGGTGACGTCCCAGCCAAAGTGCTGTGCGATGCCGGCGCAGACGCCGCCCAGCATGCGTCCCTCCGTCTGACGATAGAGACGCTGTGCCCGGGGTGGGGCGACGCCCGGCACAGCAACCGCCTGTCCACAGTAACTGCAGAATCTTGCTCCCGGGCCCAGTTCTTTGCCACATGCTGTGCAGTTCATCGGACGCCTCCTGCCGACACGATCTGCCGGGCTGGGTGCTGTTACGTTGCAGCGCGCCGATCGGTTCCATCGCCGTGGCGGCTGCCATTTTGGACGGTTAGACATCGACAGTTGATTGTGGCTGGTTGCGGATGGAACCAAGCGAACACGGAGAGCGCCGGGGCTTGGAGGAGGAAGACGGCCGGGGCCGGCTCCCCGCTTTTTGGGGTCTGGTTTGGGGCCTGGCTCGGGGCCCGGCGAGATCGGCGAGTCTACTTTCCCGTGTAGGGCGATTGAAGGTAGGAGCGCGCTTCACTGGCCTGGGTCTGGTCGCCGCCGGGGGTGAGCACCTGTTGGTACATCCGGATGGCTTGCTGGCGCCGATGGAGCAGGTCGTCCATCTCTCCGGCGGCCAGTTCGGCGCGTTTGCGGAGCCAGTCGCTGGGGTTCGGCTGAGAGGCGGCCTGGGTGTAACTGTAGGCCGCGTCCTGGATCTGGTTGTAGCCACGCTGGGTGTCAGCCAGGCCGAACCAGGCCAGTTCGAGACGGGGATCGACAAAGTAGTTCGG
>DAHXNO010000046.1 GCA_027365345.1 Granulicella sp. | reverse complement strand
CCCCACGTCGATCTGCTTTCCGTCCACGGTCCACGTCAACACGCCGTCGATGCCGTAGATGGTTTCCTCGTAGTGGTCGTGGCTGTGGGCCGGCCCCGCAAGGCGCTGCGCGCCTGGGACCACGACCTCAAAGACCGCGATGGTGCCAGCCGAGTTCTCACCGGTGATGAGGAAGCGCACCGTGAGTGGCCCGATGCGGATCGATTCTTCGGCGGGATTGACGCACAGATCGCTAGCTTGCAGTGTCATAGGATTGACCTCCTTGTTGTTAATTCCAACTTGCGCCCACTATGCCGGGGGAAGAAGCACAAGTCCATACCTGGGGGAAACCGCGAGCGCCCGAGCGATCAACTCTTTGCCGGGAGGAGGCGGCGCCGCGGAACGATCCACAACGGGATCAAACACTTCAGCAAAGTAGTTCTCAAGGCCCGCCGGCGTGACCAAAACCAGAGCCTTCGCAGTCACATCGCCGGTGTTCTTGACGGAATGAGCGATTCCGCGGGGAAGAAAAGCGGAATCCCCAGGCGATGCCGTGATTGTATCCGCGCCCACTCGAACTGTCAGCTTGCCTTCGAGAACGTGGAACGATTCGTCTTCGCGGTGGTGGATGTGCGGCGGCGGGCCTCCGCCCGGCAGGATAGACATTTCAGCCAGGAAAAACGCGCCTCCCGTATCCTTGCCGGTCATGATGAACGTCATCAAGCTTCCGGGACCCCAATAGGCTGCACCGGTCCCTGTGGGCACGTACCTGACGCGATTTTGCTGCGAAGGGGTTTCGGCGCCGTTTGCGCTGCCGGCGCCGGCCTGTTGCAATTCATGCGATATGGTCTCGTCAGAGGAATGGACGAGCGGGTCGGTAGTCTGGGTTGTCACGGAGAAGCCTCCTCGCGGTAAACTATGTTTACCGCGAACACATGGTAATCGCGGTTTACAGAGAGTGTCAATGACTTTTTTGCAAGAAAATTCCACGGTCAAAACCAACGATATGCTCATCGGCGCACTGTTGCGCGTTCCGGCCCAGGCCATTCAACGCCGTATTATCAAGGAACTCAATGCGGCGGGTTTTAAGGGACTCACCGTTGCGCATATGGCGGCGTTGCAGTTTCCCGGTCCAGATGGGGTTCGCCCCGGCGTTCTTGCCGAGCGCGCCGGGATGAGCAAACAGGCCATGAACCGGCTACTCGGAAGCCTGGAGGATCTCGGATATTTGGTCCGGTCCGACGCGCCCGACGAAGGCCGTGCACGAATTGTCTACTTTACCAAGCGCGGACACGCCGCGTATGCAAAGATCCTTGGGTTACTCCGCAATATCGAGCGCGATTGGCGAGCCGAGCTTGGACCTGAGGATTTCGCTCAGCTCAAGAAGCTCCTCTTTCGCGTTTGGGAGAGCCCGTTGGCCCGCTAGCCTATCTTCTCTTCCCTCCTCGGCTCCTGTCAGCGGCAAATCATGAGCCAGATGGAACGAAGGAATCTCGCTGGGGCCCCCTGTTGGTGAGCGCATCATCGCCATCACCCACTCGGCCCGGAACAGGACCGTGACGTTGGCTCGTAGCCGGCAATCACCGCATCCAAGCTCAAAAGTCGCCGCCGGGCCAATGCGGTCGTCGACTCCACTCGCGGTCACGAATTCGCCCAGACGTGGCCAGCCCAAAAGCCGCTTGCTGCTTCTGTGCAGCCCTCAAGCGCTACTCCCATCCACGGAACGCCTCGGGATCTGCTCACCCAGCTTCTCCAGAAAACGGCTCAACAGCGCCATACTGCGGCGAACCTCCCTGCTCCGGAACCGCCCCAGCAGCGCCAGCAACCCCGGCGGCTCAACGCTCCCATCCTCACCGCCACCCAGCGCCTCTCCCGCCGCGCTGGCAATACGCTGCAGCACCTCCGGCTGGATCGCTTCCAGCATCTTCATCAGGATCAGTCCATTGCGCATGGCGCGCACCGCCTCATCGCTGCTGGCCGCCTCCGCCATAGCCTCCACCATCTTGTCCTTCGCTCCCAGTGCCCCACGCAGCAGCTCAAACACCCCCTGCTCATGCATCTCCTGCAACAGTTCATAGGAGTCCAGCAGAGACTCCGCATACTCCACCGGAGCCGCCTCCAGCCTTCGCGGCAGCTCCGCCCGCGCATCCTGCGGCCCTGCCTCCCACGGAATCGGTTGCGCCATCTCGCCCCTCCCCTGCCCGTCTCCAGGCACCTCAGCCGTTCTCCTGCGTCCTTATCTGCACCAGCACCGCCAGCAATAGCGTGAGCACGCAAGCCATAGCCCGCGCTGGGATCAGCGTCCGGTCAATCCCGTTAGCCGTCAGAAAGCGCTGCCCCAGGACAAACCCTTCCTTCTTGAAATCGTCGCCCGTATATGCCGGGGCCGCGATGGTACGCCGCAACAGCGGCATAGCATCCCACATTTTCAACAGCGGCGGAACCTCCGGGTTGTACCCAAAGTCTCCACGCTCCCATGAAATCCATCCCGAATACAGGTGCTGTGACTCGTCCCAGCTCACAGAATCGTGCTTCGCGTTGTACACACAGCTTCCAAACAGCACCAGGACACCGAACGCTGCAACCAAAAGGTGAATCCACGATAGAGACCATTTCGGGTCGCTCCGGCTGTCTGCATCATGATGTCCTCTCCGTGAACCAACAAACGCGAGGTGCGCAGCAACGGATAAGCAAGAACAACAGCGCCAATCAGGAACGCAACAACGCCCCAGGTCCACGGGAAGCGAAAATGGGAAACCAGAAACATGGGAAATTCCGTAGAGCATTTTCCCCGTTGATGGGTATCCAAAAGCGATTGTGCAGTGGCGTTTTCATTGGGGAAAACGCCCATCAATCTCAATCTGCTGGACTACACCTACGGGAAAAATGCTCTAGCCATGCCCAGGGGGGGGATCAAAATCTTCTTCAACGTCACCGCCGTGCGGCCCTCGCGTATCCGCCACGCCAGCACACCCGCCAGGCCCAGCACACCGCCAATCACCGAGATTTTATCTGGATGAAACATCCTCTTTATGGCACCCAGTCAGGGATCGCCGTCGCAGTGGACCACCGGATGCGTTCAGAGCACGCCAACACGAAAAACGCAAACGTCGGCTGCAACCTCCTCCTGTCTCGAACTCATCTAAGCTTCCAACTCAAGCTTCGCCAGGCTTCTGCTTCTTCGCAGCCTCCCCCGTTTCCAGAACCTCCGCCAGATGCACCGCCCGCCGCGTCGAGTTCTGCGCAACCTGCTCCCGGCAACTGAATCCATCGGCCAGCAGCAGCGTCTCCGCAGACGCCTCGCGGACCGCGGGCAAAAGAACACGGTTGGCCAGCTTCTGCGATATCTCGTACTTCTCCCGCTCAAACCCGAAGGGGCCGGCCATGCCACAGCAGCCTGAGTCCAGCAACGTAACCTCCGCGCCCGTCCGCCGCAATAGCTCCATCTCGGCCTTCATGCTGAACAGCGACTTGTGGTGGCAGTGTCCCTGAACAATCAGCTTCTTTCCCGCCAACTCCGGAGGTTGGTACTGCGGAGCCCTCTGCAGCAGAAACTCACTCAGCAGAAAGGTCTGGTCGCGCAGCCGCGCCGCACGCTCATCTCTGGGAAAGAAATTCCCCAGCTCATCACGAAACACGCTCGCGCAAGAGGGCTCCAGCACCACAATCGGCAGCCCAGCATCAATCTGCGGAGCCAGAATCCGCAGGATCCGCACCAGGTACCTGCGCGCGTCATCCAGCAACCCAAAGTCATACAAGGGACGCCCGCAGCACACGTGCTGGCGCGGAACCTCCACGCCGAAGCCTGCGTCCGTAAGCACCCCTCTGGCCGCCTCCAGCGTCTGGGGATGAAAATAGTTGTTCCAGGTATCCGGCCACAGCACCACGCTCTGCGCTGCCGTCTGCACAGAGCTTCCCTTCGAACCCGCGCTCTTGACCCGGCTCTGGAAGCTATGTGGGGCAAACTGCGGCAGCCTGCGCTCCGCGGCAATACCCAGCGCGGCCTTGATGCCGTCCCGCAACCCCGGAATCTGCAACGGTAGATTCGCCAGCCTGGGCGTAACCCCCGGAACCAGCGAGGCCATCCGCGCCCACTGGTCCATAAAGCCAAAGACGTAATCCCGCACCGGCCGCCGCTGGGTCTCGTGATAGTGAGCCAGAAACTCGGCCTTGTAGGTTGCCACATCCACATTCACCGGACACTCGCCCTTGCACGCCTTGCAGGAGAGGCACAGATCCAGCGCCTCCTTCACCTCCGGGCTTGACCAGTCCCTCTGCAGCAGGTCGCCCTGCAACATCTCCCACAGCAGATGCGCCCGCCCGCGCGTCGAATGCATCTCCTCCTGCGTGGCCATGTAACTCGGGCACATGGTTCCCGCGCCCTCCTTGCGGCACGCCCCCACTCCAACGCAACGCAGCGTAGCCTCTTCAAAAGATCCTTTGCCGTTCGAATCCCCTCCATGGAAACTCCTATCGTTGAAGAACGTAAAGTAAGTCTCCACCGGCTCAGGTTTCACTCCGGGACCACTCCGCAGGTTCTCTGTCGGCGTATAAATCTCCCCCGGAACCCCCGTCGGCATCGAGAGCTTTCCCGGATTCATCCGGTTCAGCGGATCCCATACCGCCTTGAACTCCTGAAAAGCCTGGATCAGCTCTGGGCCAAACATCTTGGGCAGCAGCGTCGACCGCGCCTGGCCGTCGCCGTGCTCGCCAGAAACCGAGCCCCCATGCGCCACCACAATATCCGCCGCCAGATCAATGAACTCCAGGAACCGCGCCACTCCTTCCGCGCTCTCAAAGTCAAAGTTGATGCGCAGATGCACGCAACCCTGGCCAAAGTGCCCGTACATGGGGCTGCGATAGCCATACCGGCCCATCAGCGCAAACAGCTCTCTCAGGTATGATCCCAACTTCTCCGGCGGCACAGCCGAGTCCTCCCAGCCCTCCCAGCCATGCGGCTCACCCGGAACAAACACCGTCGCGCCCAGCGCAGACTCGCGCAGATGCCACACCCGCCGCGCCTCATCCTCGGAGTACCGGATGGTCGCAGGCCTGGCGGCATACCCGCTCGCCGCCGCGCAGAACCTCTCCGCCTGCTCCTCGGCCTCCTCCACCGTCCAGCCGCCAAACTCCACCAGCAGAAACCCTCCCTTGCCCTCCGGCAGAACGCTCAGATCGTCAAGCGCCAGCCGCTTGCGGCGCATAAAATCCGTCAGCATAGAGTCGAACCCCTCCAGGCCAATCGGCTTGTGCTCCAGAATCGCCGGCACATAATCCGCGGCCTGAAACGCATCGTCAAATCCAGCCACCACCAACCGGCGGAACGGCGGGCTGGGCATCAGCTCCAGCTCCGCCGCCAGAATCGTCACGCAGGTTCCCTCACTGCCCACCAGCGAACGCGCCACATGGAAGCCGTTCTCCTCCAGCAGCCAATCCAGGTTGTACCCGGAGACCCGCCGCGGAATGTCAGGAAAGCGCTCCCGGATCAGCGCGCCATACCGGTCGCGGATCCGGGCCAGCCCCTGATACACCTCCGCGCGCCGTCCTCCTTCCGCCACAATCCGCGCCATCTCCTCCGCGCTGGTCGCGCCCACCCTCAGGCGCGTGCCATCGTAGAGCAGCACATCCAGCGAACGGATATTATCCACCGTCTTTCCGCCCATCAAAGCATGCGTTCCGCAGGAGTTGTTGCCGATCATGCCGCCGATCGTGCACCGCGAGTGCGTTGCCGGATCCGGCGCAAACGTCAGCCGATGCTGCTCTGCGGCCTCGCGCACCCGGTCCAGCACAATGCCAGGCTCAACCCATGCTGTCCGGGCCGCCGGGTCCAGGCTATGGATCGAGCGCATGTACTTGGAGAAATCCAGCACCACAGCCACGTTGCAGCACTGCCCTGCCAGGCTGGTGCCGGCACCGCGCACCAGCACCGGAGCCCCAAACTCACGGCACACAGCCAGCGCCGCCTCCACATCCGCGGCGTCACGCGGAACCAACACGCCAATCGGAACCTGCCTGTAATTGGATGAATCCGTGCTGTACAGCGCCCGTGATCCATCATCAAACCTCACCTCTCCACGGATCGCCGCCCGCAGCCGGGCGGCAAGCCGTGCAGGCTCAAGGCTCACACCGCCGTGCGCCGCCGCGCCGTGCGCCTGGCCTACGATCGGAAAAGAATCTCTCTGCTCGCTCAAACCATCTCTCCTCACCGGACTCTTCTGCGGCTTCCGCTCCACTCGCCATCCGCATCTCTGCCGTCAAAATGGTAACCCCACGGCAGACTGTGCGCCATCGCCGCGCATCTCGGCCTCGCATCGGCCCGGTATGGAAACACCGCACCATCCGTTAAACGCCCACCGAACTCTCCACCCCTCAGCCCGCCGGAGTTGACATCCGTCTTTCCAAAACCACACAATCGCAGAGCGTTCCGCACCTGCGCAACACCATCTCGCACACTCTCTCGCCGTCCGCATCCTGCTCTTGCCCGTCGAACGCAGGCCATCGCAATCGCACCCTGCAATCGCACCTTCAAATCCATGCCGACCCCTCATCCCACGCCCGGCGACACCGCCGCCACGATCTTTCACCCCTCGATCACCGCCGCAGAGCGAACCTCCCGTCTCACGCGCTGGAGAGAAGTCGTTCAGCGCTCCCTCCACTGGAGTTGAACGCATCGATCTACCAGCGCCCCACGCCATCCAGGCATCGCCTACCATCCTTTGGCAGCGACGCGAGCGCCATCACGCCGCCAAACTCGACGATCGGCAAGCGCACAGGCGATTCAGCATAAGCCGAACCCCCGCGATCCTGACCGGCATTTCATTGCAGCAGAGGGCGTTCACGGAGATCCAACCGCCTTTGAGATAGTGGACTCGGCGCGGAGGCAAAGCACCTGAGGAACCGGAGCCATGGACAGAGTAAACTATTCAATCGACGGTGATTGAGGATCAAAGATGAGGATTGACCATCTCGCAATCAGGAACTACTGCTGCTTTGAGTCTTTTGAGCTGAGGCTCGACAAGCAGTTCAACCTTTTGGTAGGAGACAACGCATCAGGAAAGACGTCGCTCCTCGACGCCATCCACATCGCGGCTGGCAGCTGGCTTCTGGGTGTCGACGCTCCGAAACGAGCTCCGGCCATCAGCGATGGGGACGTCAGATTGCTGGCTCTCAGTCAAAACAACGGGAGGTACACCTTTGAAAGGCAGTACCCGGTAAGTATTGAAGCCTCAGGCGTGGTCATGGGAGTGCCAGCAGTCTGGAAGCGGGAGAGGGTCTCAGATCGAAGCACAACGAGATACAGTGATGCTGAGTCAATCCTGGAACTCGGACGGAAGACCGTTGCAGACCTGCGCGCGGGCGAAACGGTCATTCTTCCGCTGATATCTTCCTATGGAACAGAAAGGTTGTGGGTTGAACCGGAGAGCCCGAGAAAGCCCAGGCCTGCCAATCATGGGTGGAGCGGCGAGCGGCCAACCCGCCTCCTTGGATACCGCAACATTGAATTTCTAATTCACGAGAAAGGGCTCTTCGATTGGCTGGCGAAGGAAACGTTCGCGGAACTCCAGGAGGGATCGGCATCACCTGCACTGCGAACGGTCACGGGGGCAATTGTTGGCTGTATCGATGACGCTGAGAGCCTCTATTACGACGTCCGGCTCGATGACCTGGTCGTGACCTTTAGACAACATGGAACGCACCCGTTCAACCACCTCAGCGATGGACAACGTCCGATGCTCACACTCGTGGGGGACATCGCAAGGAAGGCGATAGAACTGAACCCGGCGCTGAACGAAAAAGTCCTCGCAGAGACTCCAGGGATTGTGGCGGTCGACGAATTGGACCTCCATTTGCACCCAAAGTGGCAAAGGCGCGTCATCCAAGACCTCAAGAGAACCTTCCCGAAGATACAGTTCATTGCCGCGACCCACTCCCCGCAACTCATCGGGGAAGCTGAGCCTTGGGAGATCATCCGTCTGGAAAGCCAGGCGCCCCAAAGCCCGGCTCAGTCATTCGGGATGGATTCGAATTGGATCCTTAAACACATCATGAACGCAAACCAACAAGACAAAGCAATCGAGGACGAGTTCGAAAGAGTGGCAAAGCTGATAGCAAGCCTGAGGCTCGACGAAGCGAAAACTGTCGTAAACCAAATTCGACAGAAGATTCGCGGCAATCACCCGGAACTGGTCCGACTCTCCGCACGGATCGACCGCCTTGCAGGAACGGCCAGATGAGGCGAGTCAGGAAAGGGCATGAGCCCGCCGCGCTTCGACAGTGGAAGGAAGACAACCAGGCTGTACCACAGAACTTAACCTTTGACGCGCTTCACGGAAGCGTGAAACGCGCGATTAGATCCCAAATGATGCAGGAGCAAGGCTATCTCTGCGCCTACACCATGCAGCGGATCCAAACAACCGACGACTGCCACATTGAACATTTAATTCCGCAATCACAAGCCCCCGATCTCGACCTGGATTATGACAACCTGTTGGCCTGCGTTCCGGGCACGCCTACCCCACCTCAATGGAACCCCAGGCTTCCTTATGGGGCGCAGCACAAGGGTGGCAGGCACATCGACCATTCGAACTTCGTCTCGCCGCTCAGTGCAGACGTGAAAAAAAGATTTCGATACACTGCGGACGGAGCCATTCGCGCGGGCGAAGCGGACACCGCCGCGTTGAGTTCTATTGAGATCCTGAAGCTGGACCACGATATGCTTCGTGAGCTAAGGAAGGCTGCGATCGAAGAGCGGGTTCTTGACGCATCGCTCACCGAAGAAGAAGCAAGAGAGTTAGCTGCGCACATATCCATGCCTGACTCGGGAGGGATGCTCCCCGAATTCTGCCTGGCTATCGCTCAAGTGAGCGAGTGGTACGCGAAAGCCCTCCAAGCTCAGGTCAAGACAAGGTCTCAGGCCCACACTCCACCGCCCACCACCCCCCGCACATAGCAGCCTCGACGGGTCGGCCACGACCCCAGAACTCCTTGAGTCACCCGAGGCCATCCTCGCCGACCGGACGGCCCGGCGTGTGACAACTCGAAACCTACTTCCGGCAGCAGAGTGTCACGCAACCAGCGTGACCAGCACCAACTCCTGCGCATCGAGAATGTCTTGTGCTTGATCGGGTAGCCGCATCGTTAAGGCAACAAGCCCCCCATCCGCCCACCCGTGCAACGCATAGACGCGATAGTGATGATGACGCCAAAAGGAACGCCAATCATCTCAAACGTCACGCCCCGAATTGGAGTCGTCGCCAGCTCCGAATTACGCCACCCGGGCCGTCGGCGCCATGCGCCAAAGCGTCGGCTGCGTCCTAATCTGTCTACTGGGACTAGCCGCGGAACCCCTATGGGCATTGGGTATACGCAGACGGGACTCCAATCAGAGGCCTGAACCCACCGGAACGAGAGGCGTGGCCTCGCGGGGGCGACTCAAAATATTCTATGAAGCGGGACTCCCTCACCTCGCCAAAGGCATCGGAATATCTCACGTACCCGTACACCCTGAGGCGTTCATGTACAAGCTGCGTCCCGAGGTCCGCGTCGAGCTCCTTCCTCTCAATGGGCCGCCCGCTGCCGACTTCTCTGAGGAAGGTGCTGTACTCCTCCCTCCCGCCGGGGGGAATCAGAAAACCATTCAGCTCTATGGGATCAGGATAGATGGGAACGGGCGGCAAATCAGAGAGCCCTTTCTTCCCGACCAATTCATACATACACTGAGTTTTCGTAATTCGGGCCGCGGTCTTCCCAGCGTTTTCGACGCTCCAGCTAAAGCTAAGAATACCGGATTCATACCGGAAATCCTCCATCGCGGAACGAATGATGAGCCACGCACGCTCCGACGCCACCATATGCTCCGCTTGGAGCGCCGCGGCCCTGGCGCTTTCCTTCGTGGCCTCCGCAGCCCTGCGCGTTGCATCGGCCTGCCACAAAATACCGGCTAAAGTAGCGATCAGCACCCATGTCTCAATTCCATTGGGCCATGCGATGAGCACGTCCCACCAATGCGAATAGTCCCTGCGTCCCAGGGCAGCTTCCGCGCAGTCATGGCGCTCCGCCGGAGCAAGCGCAAGGGCCAGGCAATCATGGGCGCGGCTGGCCTCTTGTCTCTCTCGGGCCGAATACTGCTCTCTAGCAATGAATGGGATTGCGCAGACCGAGACAACGATCCCCACGATCCACAAACGTTTCGACATGCTCGAAAATGTATCACAAAACACCCGCCACGCCCATGAATTCGCAACACAGCTATACCCATGGGCCCCTCACCACGGATGCGAACTACGGAAGACAACTCACGCTTTTTGCCACAGAAAGCGACAATAGCGCCGCCAATTGCTCCACCTGAAGCAGTAGGAACGGACCAGAGAACCACGCGGGACGACCCCGATTGCGCCCACTCACAAATTCGCGGTTTTCTGGCCGCATGAACGAAGCATCAACCCTGCCAACCGCAAATATAGGAAGCCGCCAAGCTCGAATCCGGCGAGCAGCCACAGGCCCAGACCTGCACACAACCCCAACCGATGCCGAAGCTACCGTCACGTATCGCGGCATGACCCAGGCACAACAGGCCGAGACACCCAACAAGCCGACCCTCCCCGGCAAACCTCACACCGTCGCCAGAACCTCCTCCTCTTCCTTAGCCGCACTGCGAAAGGCCCATCCGGCCAGCAACAAGCTGGGGGCAGGCACTGGCTGCACCTCGCTCAGCTCCGCCAGCGGCATCCGCTGGACCTGCTGATCACTCTGTGACGCACACGAAACCACCGCACAAGGCAACTCCGGCGAAAAGCCCTCCTGCAGCCACTCCTCAGCCTGGCGGTGAAGATCTCGCCCCGGCATGTAGACGATCCGCGTCGTCGCCTCAAGTTCAGGAAGCTCAGCAGTCTGGTGCGACGCCGCATGATGCCCGGTAGTAATCACCACCCGCGACGCTCCGTTGCGATCGGTCAATGAACATCCCAGAGCAGCAGCGGCAGCAAATCCAGAAGTGATTCCGGGAACAATCTCATATGCAATCCCAGCTTCCTTCAGTGCGGCCATCTCTTCAGAGGCCCGCCCAAACAGCAGCGGATCGCCACTCTTCAATCGCGCCACGCTTCCCCTCTTGCGCGCATGCTGCACCATCAGCGCATTGATCTCCTCCTGCGTAATGCACTTCTTACCACAGCGCTTGCCCACGTTGATCACCTGTTCCGCCGCCGAAGCAAGCGCCAGAATCGCCGGCGGAATCAGGTCATCATGAAGAATCACAGCGGCAGACTGTATCAGCCGAAGCGCCTTCACCGTAAGCAGATCCGGATCGCCAGGACCGGACCCCACCAGATAGACCTTCGCGTCCTTCCTCACGATGGGCTCAGGACACATGGCATCGCCCCTCAATCCGCCACACCCTGCGGCACATGTCCGCTGGACAGATCACGTTCCACAGCTTCTACCTCTTTACCCGCAAGCCATGTCCGCAGCTCCTCGTCAGAGTGCCGGCTGAACCATGCGCTCAGACTCTCTCCCGACCTGCGGCTAGCCATATACTGCTGCAGCAGTCGCACAATCGCATCGGGAACCAGCGGCGCGATACAACGATACCCCACCGGCCGCGAGAAGGTAGCATCTTTGCCTACCGCCCCGCCCAGGCAGAAATAGTAGGCATCCTGCAGCTCGCCCTGATGTTTAATCTTTTTACCCTCCAACCCGATGTCCGCAATCCAATGATGCGCGCATCCGTTTGGGCAGCCGGTAACACTCAGCTTGAGCTGCTGATCAAACTCCGGCAGCCTCTCTTCCAGCTTGTCCATCAGCCAGCGTGTAAAGCCCTTCGTCTCCGTCAACGCCAGCTTGCAGAACTCTGACCCAGTGCATGAGATCGCGCCGCGCCAGAACGAAAAACCTTGCACCGGAAGACCAACCGTATCCAGGGCCAGCGCAAGGTCGCGAGCCCGTTCAGTCGGGACATCGATGAACAGAAGATTCTGCTGAACCGTCGTGCGCAGGGCGCCATTGCTAAAGCGCTCCGCCAGATTCGCCGCCTCTTCTATCTGTTCCGCGCTCAGCCGGCCACACAGCACCGTTGCTCCCACGGAACTCAGCCCATGCTGGCGCTGCGGATGGATCCCCACATGATCGCGCACCGCACTGCTGGGAAACTGCTCCGGCACGCCCGGCAGCAGTTTGAAGTCCAGCCGTGACTGCAACTCCTGCAGGAAGCTCTCCGCACTCCATCCCTCCTGCAAAAATAGATACTTCATCCGCGCGCATTTGCGGTTCACCCGCAGCGCGTGTTGATCACGAAAGATCTCCGCTACCGTGCGCACCACACGCACCGCCTGGTTGGGAAGAATAAAGGCATCCAGCCGTACACCGAAGTGCGGCTCCTTGGAGAGTCCCCCTCCCACGCGAATCGAGTAGCCAACCGTGGATCCATTCCGAACCGCTGTCAGGCCAATGTCGTTGATCTCTGGATCCGAGCACCAGGACTTGCAGCCGGTCACCGAGATCTTCAACTTCCGCGGAAGGTTATAAAACTCCGGATTCCCCTGCAGCATCCGCGCAATCTCGTGCGCCAGTGGCGATGCGTCGATAATCTCATCATCCGCCACTCCGGCCAGCGGACATCCTGTCACATTCACCGTCGAATCCCCGCTCGAGCTCCTCGGCGTCAACCCTACTGCATCCAGCATATCCACCACCTCAGGCAACGTCTCCAGCGTCAACCAGCGCAGTTGAATCGCCTGACGGCCTGAGATGTCGACAAAGTTTTTACCGTACTTGCGCGCCAACATTCCAATCGCGCGCAGTTGCTTGGCAGAGAGCGTTCCGTTGGGAACTCCGATGCGCACCATGAAGAACTCCGTCGCCAGACCCTCGCCATCCTTGCCGCCCACCGCGCCTGCTCCGTCGCCCTGGGTGGTCACTCCCCACCACTTCAAATACGTGGAGGCCCATTCGGGAACAATCTGCGACCTGTCCTGGCGGGCGAACGCTCGTACTTCGTCGAAGCACTCCCACGGATTCTTCGCACGCTTCAAACGTTCTACCCGCTGCGCCTTCGTCTCTTTTTTCTCCATCACTTCGTGCATAGTTCCCTTTCTGCAAAAGGCTGTACGTCATCCATCAATCCACCACACAAACGACTGCATCGGCTGGCTCCGTTGAGCCGCCCTGCAACTCTTCAAGCATCTCCTGTCCTTCATCTATATTTCAGACCCACCCCGCTGCCGCGTCCAATCACAACTTGTGATACCCCATCACGCAGTCTTATGACCTCTGCCGCAGCGGCCATGCCGATAGAAAATCCTTGCGTTCTCCCAATCTGTCTCACGGAAACACAACGGCCAGGACGCATGCCGCACGCCTCGCCTCTGGAATTGCCTCTATAGCAGATTCAGAAACGTCTGCTGCTCCACCTGCGAATCCGGAAAAATTACATCCAGCCTCCGCGCGCCCAGCGTCTTATACGCTACCTCGCCCAGCACCGTCCTGAAGTCGGTCGTCACCTTCAGATCACGCCCATCGTTCAACTGCTCATCGTTCAAGCCCGGCCACTCGCCATACACCTTGCCGCCGCGCACACTCCCACCCAGCACGAACATCACATTCGCATGACCATGGTCTGTGCCGCCACTACCATTCTGCCGCGCCGTCCTTCCAAACTCAGACATCGTCACCAGCGTCACATTCTCCGCTTCATCCCCCATGTCACGCCAGAACGCCGCAATCGTCTCAGAAAACTCCTTCAGCCGGTTGGCAAGCTGTCCATTCGCCGCGCCCTGGTTCTGATGCGTATCCCATCCACCAACATCCGCAAACGCCGCCTCCACGCCCAGGTTCGCCTTCAGCAACTGCGCAATCTGCTTCATGCTGTTGCCAAAAGCCCCGTTCGGATACACCACCCCTTGCGCTGGCTTGTACTGTGCCGGATTCGCCGCCCGCAGCATCTTCACCGCCTCAAACGTCTCCTCCCCCTCGCTCTGCAGCAAGGCGTCCGCGCTCTCGTCATACATCGCCTCCAACGCACCCGCAACCGCGCTGGGTGGCCATCCGCCACCGCCCGCGCCACGCCCGCCCACAGAGAAGGCCGCCAGATTCGCCACCGACACCGCCGCCGCCTTGCCTTGCAGCGTCCTCGGCAACTCCGCCCCCAGCGCCACCGCCCGGAACGGAGACGGAGCCCCACGCAACGCCTCAACCTGCAACGCTCGATTCAACCATCCATCCTGCGTACTCTTCACCCCCGGCGTGCCAGACTCCATAAAGTCCTGCGCATCGAAGTGTGAGCGCGTTGGATCGGGCGACCCCGCCGCAGGCACAATCGCCAGGAACCCCGCATCATAGAGCGGCTTCATCGCGCTCATCGCCGGATGCAACCCGAAAAATCCATCCAGCTCCAGCACATCCTTCTGCTGGATCGCAATCGTCGGCCGCATCCTGTAGTAGTTCGTCTCCGCATACGGAACCACAACATTCAGCCCATCGCACGCGCCGCGCTGAAAGATCACCAACAGCCTCTTCTTCTCCTGCGCCGCGCGGCCCGCCTCCGCATAGATCGCGCGCGTCAGGAACGCCGGAACAACTGACGTGCCCACCAGCGCCAGCGCGCCCCCACGTAAAAATCCCCGCCGCGAAACGCCCCTGCGCGGCCGTCCCTCGCGCCCCCACGCCTCGCATCCCCATCCCATCGCATCCGTCAACCACATCTTCTCCGTCATCGCGTCTCTCCTGCCTTCCTCACTCTTCACGCCATCACCTTGCTAGCGCCTCTCAAACTCCGGCGAGCCCAGCAACAACCCGGCCATCGTATCCAGCCGCAATCCTGCTGTCGCCGCCTGCCTCTGCGCGCCGCCCCTGGCCTGCATGAACCATCCTGCGCCAGCCATCCTGTCGCCGCTCTGCATCGCGGGCCTGGCCATCCACGTATCCTCGGCGCGCTGCGCCAGCGCTGGCTCATCCGCTAGCGTCAGCACAGCCGAACGTGTCGTCTGCGTCGCCGGCTCACCCAGCAGCGCTATCTCCAGCCGGTTCTCCGTCTCTGCACTTGGACTCACCGCGCCGCCACTCCCTTCATCCAGCAGCGCCGTCCAATCGATCGTCACGCCCGGCACCCTGTTGCTGCTCAGCGCCAGCGCAAAGTTCATCCGCGCGATCAACCCATTGCTGCTCACCCAGTCCTCCGCCTTCCATCCATACCCCTGCGGCGTAAGCATCCCATAGATGGGCATCCCAAGCGTCTGCATGGTCTGCACCAGTGGCAGCGGGTTCTTTACATCCGCCCCGCTCGCCCGCAGCGCGCTAGCCAGAAACTCTACCGGTGTCTTCACCTTGGCGCGGTACACCTGTGGGCGCCAGAACTCCCGCGACCGGAACATCGTCAGCAGCACCGTTCTGATATCCCCATCGGACTTCAAATACGCCGCCGCCATCCGATTCACCAACTTCGCCGGCGGATCATCGCTCACAAACCTCACCGCCAGCTTCTCGCTGATGAAGTGCGCCGTCGCCGGGCTCGTCGCCAGCAGGTGCAAAACCTCCAGCCCTTCCGCCTGCCCACCCTCCTTGATCGTGTGCCCCAGCACGACCTTCGTCCCCGGCTCATGCCGGGCCTCATCAAAGATTGCCCCGCCGCCCCGATACGGTCTCTCAATCGTCCAGCCCGTAAAGCACTTCGCCACCTCAATTACATCCTGCTGCGTGTACCCGCCATTCACGCCCAGCGTGTGCAACTCCATCAGCTCGCGCGCATAGTTCTCATTGATCCCCAGCGGCGGCTGCCTCTTCGCTGGCGCCCGCCGGGAATTCGCAATCCGCTGCCGCTCAGCCAGCGGCGAATCCGGCCCCACGCTCTCCCAGTTGTCCAGGTACATCAGCATCGCCGGGCTCTCCGCCACAGCCGCCAGCAGATTCTCAAACCGTCCCAGCGCATGCGGCAGAATCACATCCCGCTCATACTCCGGCAGATAGTACGGCTCCATCTCGTTCTTCCCCAGATAGACACTGAAATGATTCAGCCAGAACTCCGTCATCACTGCCTGGAGCTGCCGCTCACTGAACACATCCCGCTCCAGCCGCGACTCCAGAATCTCCGTCCTCACCACCCGCTCCGGCGGCAGTAGGAACTCCCCCGCAATCTCCCTGTCCTCCGGCGACATCCCCTCCACCAGCAGCCGCCTCTGCGCAGGCCTCAGCGCGTCCTTGAAGACCAGCATCTCACCCGGCGCCATCCTCACCAGCCGCTCCATACGCTGCTGCGGAGCCATCGCCAGAACCTCCCACACCTCCTCCCTCGCAAGCGCCCCCCGCGCCTCAATCCCTGGCCGACGATTCGCCTTCACACCCGGCGGCTGCACTGCAACGCCAGGCTCACTCGGCCGTCCACCGCCCTCCGCCTGCAGCTTCAGATCCTCCTGCCTCTGGTCGAACGCAGAAACCGCATCCGCGTAGATCGCGCGCAGCACTCGGTCATTCGGAACAGGCAGATCCCTTCGCGCCACCATCCGCAGCACTGGTTGCGGCGGAAACTTCTGTATAAGCTCCGCCTGATTCAACCTCAACAGAGGATACGCATTCATCCTCTGCTCGAACGCCGAGTCGTCGATCGTCTCCGGCTGGAGCTGCTGCAGAAACCACCTCCGCAGCCCCATCTGCTCCACGCTCTCCACATCACCCGGCCTCGGCCCAAAGGTGAACCGGTTCAGCGCATGGAGCACCCGTTCCTCCTGCGTCAGCGCAGCCCGCCGCTTCGGCCGTTTTGGCCCACTGGCCTTCGCCGCTCTGCCTCCCAGAGATGCCTCCGGAGGCGGAACAGGATAGCTTTGCGCAAATGCCACCTTCGGAACCGCCATCAGTCCACACAGCACACCGATCCATGCAGCCTGCCCAACCTCACGCATCCCTCCACATCGCAGCGCCATCCCAGCGGATCTCCGGAACCTGTTACCCGTTCGCCTGTCCGGTCAAACCCACCCTTCAGCCCAGAGTTGCGCAGCTCACATTACAAAACACAAAGCAACCACACACCACCATACGGCGCAGTGAGTCACGATGGCCGAATCGAGCCTCCAAGTAGAAAGGATGCGGGCGAAGAGCCTGAACCGCCCTTCGCCCGTGGAGATTAGAAGCTGTAATTGGCGGAGAACTGAATCTGCCGGGGTACTGAGCGAACGGTGGTGATCTCACCAAAATCCTGGTCTGCGTATCCATTATCTGGATTGCCATAACTCGAAATGTTGAACGCATTGAAGATATCAGCCCGGAGGGTGAGCATCTCATGCGCCCACGTGGGGAACTGCTTGTACACGGAGAAGTCATACTGCTGGAATCCCGGGGCGCGCACGCTGTTCACCTGCGCGTTGCCAAAAGTGCCCAGGGCCGTATTGCCAAAGGCGCAAACTCCATTGTCCACTCCGTTTTCCGTACAGCTCTTCTCCGATGGATCAGTGCCAAACCAGTGGTTCACGGAACGATGGACGATCTTCAGCTTCCGGTATTGGTTCGGCCGCGCAGCACTTGCTCCCGTAGCCGAGTTGTCTACGCCGTTGACGGTCTCAGGGAATCCTGTGTACGCAACGGCAGAGACGGCCGCCTTCCATCCACCCAGCACACCATCCACAACTCGGTTCACATTGGAGCCAAACCGTCGGCCATGGCCAAAAGGAACCGTATAGACCGCTGTCCCGTTCACGTTATGCCGAATATCCATGCCTGACGGTCCATACTCGGCGTGGTTGTTATACGCATCCTCCGCGTAGGGGCTTGCGGAGTTCACATCCGCAACCCCAAAGAACCCGCTGCTGTCGGTAAAGGCGTGTCCATACGTGTAATTCACTGTGAACTCAAGTCCCTCAATCGGGCGCTGGCGCACCGTCACCTGTAATGCGTTGTAATCCATCATGGCCTCACTGGTAGTTCCAACCACTGACCCATTCTGGCCAACGATATTGATGAACGGCGCCGGATCGGCCGCAGCGCAGGCCGCGGAAGTTGTGCTCGTATCAATTACACCATTGACAACACACGGCTTAACCAACTGGTTGTAGGCAATAGCCTGAATCAGATGTTCTCCATACTCTCCCAGGTAGGTCACGTTGATGCTGGTCTTCGGCGCCAGGGCATACTGTACGCCCAGATTCCACTCGCTGACTATCGAAGGGACCACCTTATGCCAGGCGCGGAAGGTGCTACCCGCCAGAGTCGGCGCGCTTCCGGATGCAAACCCATTTTGAACCTGGAAAAACGGTCCATCCGTAGTCGTGTTCGGCGTGGGGGTGGTGCCGATCTTTTCATTCCAGAACGGTGGGTTGTACACAAGGCGCAGATTTGCACCCGTACCCTCCAGATAGGCCGTATCCCCGTACCCTCCGCGAATCACCAACTTGTTCATGGGCTGGTAATTGAATCCTACGCGCGGCATCACGTTCGTATAGACTGCCGGGTACAGTGCGCGGCTGTGGCCATCCACTCCCGCATACACCACGCTCTTCGTGGCAAAGTCGATATTCGCTTCCTTATTGTTTACCTCGTAAATAGGCTGATCGTACTCGTAGCGAATGCCCAGGTTGAACGTCAGATTCGGCCGGAACTTCCAATCATCCTGAAAGTAATAGGCATCCCTCCACTGGCGCTGACCATTGTCGCCCGTCAACTGCCCATTTTGGTTCAACCCTCCCTGGCCGATCTGTGAGGCATCGTTCAGCGCGAAGTCCGCCACTGGATAACCAGCCTCTCCGGTCGATAGGTTCTCCGTAGCCCAGGGATAGTAATCAAAGTACCCATCGGCGCCACTATTTCCAGGATAGTAGTTATTCTGCTGGTAGCGCAGGAACTGCGCACCCATCTTGAAGCTGTGGTTGCCCTTCAGCCAGGTCAGATCGTCCCCATACTCAAACGTGTTGTCCGTAATTTGGGTAGCCGTCACAGAGTTGCCTAGGTTCGAGGGAAGGCTCACGCTCGAGCATCCTGGCGTACTGGAACAGGTAAAGTCCAGCCCGGTGAATCCAACGTACGGCTGTGCCGCATCGATTCCCAGCACCGAGTCACCCTTCAGACCAAACACCCCGGTGGTATCAATCGGCGCACCCTGAATCCACCTCACTCGCGTGAACCCTGCTCGGAACTCATTCACAATCGAGTTCGAAAACACATGTACATCGTTAATAGCGATTCCCTTGGTGGGATAGTCGTCCAGTCCTGGAAATGTGATTGGAAGCACCGCCAGAGTCGTCCCGTTGGATGCCTCACCCTGTAGATAGCGAACGGACAGCGTATCCTTCTCATTCGGCTTCCAGTCCACCTTGACATCGCCCTGGTCGTTGCGCGTAAAGCCTCTGGTAGGGCCCTCGTAGTTGTTCTCAATCAAGCCATCGATCGGCGTAGCGTTCGGCAACGGATAGATGTTCGGATGCGAGAACAGATAAGCTGCTGCCGGATTCCTGATCGGCACCTGATTGTTCACGTAGGGCACTGGCCCTGTGGTGGCGTTGTTTGAGTTGTTATAGAGCTGTGTTCCTTTTCCATAGCTCAGCAGCGCGCTGAAGTCTCCCTGGCGCATGGCTGCCGTCGCCACACTGGCTAGCCCCACGCCATTGTTCGGATGGCGGAAGCCCTCATAATCGGCAAAGAAGAACAGCTTGTCCTTGAAGATTGGCCCCCCAATGGTGCCACCAAACATCGGCTGCGTGTAATGCGTTCTCGGAACAATTGGAATAGAGTCCTTATTCGTCCAGGTATTGGCGTCCAGATGCCAGTTCTCGACAAAGTAGAATGCACTGCCGTGAAAATTATTGGTGCCGCTCTTGAGCACCATCAGCACGTCACCACCGTTCACGTTGCCGTATTCCGCCGGGGCGTTCGCAGAGATCACCTGCATCTGTGTCAGCGCATCCGGGCTCGGGTTGTAGCCGATGACGTTATTAATGGTCTCATTGATCTCGATGCCATCCAGGTAGTAGTTGTTCGTCTGGTTGCGTTGGCCATCAATGGAGGTCTGGCCTGCCTGATTGGTGTCTCGCTCAGTGCCGTTCGCGCCGATCATTCCTGCCGGGTCCGTCTCCACCGATCCGGGAAGGAAAATGGTCAAACTGGAGAAGTTGCGCCCATTCAGTGGGATGTTCTGGATCGTGTTGTTATCGATCGTGGTGGCGATCGTGCTGTCCTCGGTGTTCAGCAGTGGCACATAGTGCGTGCCCACCGTAACCGTGGTGCTCGCCGTACCCACCTTTAACGCCGCGTTCACCTTCGCCGTCTGGTCAATCTCAAGAGAGAAAGGTCCAAACGATTGTGGAGCGAAGCCTTTCGCGCTCACGGTCACTGTGTAATCGCCAATCGGAAGAAATCGCAGGCTATAGGCCCCGGATGCGCCTGTGACGGTATTGAATACATAGCCGTTGGCGACATTCTTTGCAACCACCTTCGCGTTCGGCACCACAGCACCGCTGGCGTCGGTGATCCTGCCGGCTATGTTTCCGGTGATGGTCTGGGCTCTTGCCGCAGACGGCAAAAGGCACAGCATACCTGCAAAAACACCTATCACAATGACGTCTGGAAATAACTTTAGAAGATTGCGCATGGATACTCCGTAAAACAGGTATTCAATTCATGCTTTCCTGGCGCTGCTCGTCTATGCTTCTGTACTGCGTGGTAAAGTACGATTGCCCGCAGCCAGCACGGTCTCCTGCGGTCATATGCGGCGAATAGCGGGCACGGCAAGAGCACCACAGCCAAGGCATCGTCGCCTGACATTGCACCACCGTCCCCCCATTGCCGCCCGGTTTAGCTGCGGTTGGACATTGACTGTAACTGTATTTGTCTCTGGAGCGCTGATATTCCACCACTCCTCAGACCCGAACGAGAACCCCTCATCTCTTGCTGGCGTTGAGCGTCTTACCTGGGAGAGCCCTCAATGTCGTTCAAGAACGTCGTTCAAGGATCAGTAAAGCTGAAGCCAATTGCGTATTGGATTGATAGTAGCGTTATCAGAGTTGCCTGCTCCGTGAACAGAATGTCGGAATCGAACTCCGTGCTGCAATCGACGGGGCAGCGATCATGCCTTCGCTCGCGAGCAAGGGATTCGCGGCTCCGTAATCGTGCCACTCTGCTCTCAAGATGCGGGGTGCAACCGCAGGTGATCGGACACCCTCATCGTGGGTCTTTCCCGTAAGCTGCAATCCGGCCGAAGCAACCAGCGCGGCCGGGAGACCGCAGCTTCTTCGATAGAGGTTCAGCACCCCAGGCCACGGAGCCTGCCGACCCGCACAGACCAGAAGAAAATCAAAGCACCTGCGCCGCGGCCAACCACCATCGCCTCTCATCCCTCCATCGAAGCCCGCAGATCCCTTTTACCCTTTACTTCAGAAACGTCCCTTCATTGAGCTCTTCAAAGGCGCGCCGAAGCTGCTCTTGCGTATTCATCACAATCGGTCCGTACCACGCCACCGGCTCCTGCAGCGGCTTGCCGGAGACCAGCAGAAATCGGATCCCCTCATCCCCTGCCTGCACCACAACCTCGTCACCGCTATCAAATAGCACCAGCGAGCGATTATCTGCCTGCGCCGGAGGCGTCTTGTCCCACCATCCCACCGGCTCGGTCGGCACAGCCAGCGGCCCGGACGCATTGCAGAACTTCCCGGAGCCCGCAAACACATACGCAAAAGCATGGCGCGTCGTCTCCACCGGCAGAGCCTTTCTCCTTCCTGGAGCAACCGAAACATCCAGATAGATCGGATCGGCCGCAATCCCGTCCACCGGACCCCTCTTGCCCCAGAAGCTTCCGCAGACGATACGCACCCCAGTCCCATCGTCGTCGGTAACCAGAGGAATCTCGGGGGCCTTCACCTCCTGATAGCGCGGCGGCGTCATCTTCAGGGAAGACGGCAGGTTCGCCCAAAGCTGAAACCCGTGCATCCTTCCCTCCGCATCGCCTTTGGGCATCTCCTGATGAATCACTCCACTTCCCGCCGTCATCCACTGCACATCCCCGGCTTCGATGGCTCCATGGTTCCCCATGCTGTCGCCGTGCTCCACCGTTCCGGCCAGAACATACGTGATCGTCTCAATGCCGCGATGCGGATGCCACGGAAAGCCTGCCAGATAGTCCTCCGGAATATCGTTTCGAAAATCATCGAACAGCAGAAATGGATCGAACTCCGTCGTCTTTCCAAACCCAAATCCTCGCCGCAGCCGAACTCCTGCGCCCTCCAGCGTCGGCTTGGATACGATCAGTTGCTTGACAGGTCGAATGGACATCTTATCCTCCTCTTTGAGGCGCGTTTTTGTCTCAACAGAATACTACGCTCGTGTCTCGTCGAATCCCACCGCCCTGCGGAATCGCACGGAAACGCAGTGTCTATCGCACTCTTTGAATCTCTCTCAGACTTCACGCTTCGCTTGCTTCCATCAACACCCTGCGGTCGTCCTATCCCGAGCAATCGGAATCTCGTCTTTCCAAAATTCCCCATGCCGCCATAAACCTCTTTGCCAACCAACACTTCGCGCCCACGCGCATAGACGATAGTCCGAAAGCCACCGCTAAGGTCACAGGCAAACTCCAACTCACTTCCAGCGCATCTCATCAGCAGATATCGCCGAATCATCCAAACCGATACCCCGATACCACAACACCCATCACTGTATCTGTAAAAATACACTTCCCTGGGCTGTGCCCCGCAGCCCCAGCCGCAACCATCAGAGGCAAAAGATGGTCCGGATGAGGATGAGCTATTCTCGCCGCCGCAGCGTTTTGCCAGTCCAGCAGTCGTCCATCGCGCCCACTCGGATCCATGCTCACTGTGCCGCTCAACCACCGGTCGAACTCTTCGGAGACCTGATGATACGCGGAGCCGAATCCACGCATGTTGTGATAACTCATGCCGCTGCCGAGAATCAGCACATTTTCCTGCCGCAACTCAGCCAGAGCGCGTCCCGCTTCCATGTGAGCTGCAGGATCAAGACCACCCTTCAACGATAGCTGCATGATCGGTACGTCCGCCTCCGGGTACATCACCTTCAACGGCACAAAGACCCCGTGATCATAGCCGCGTTTCGACTCCGTCTGGCAAGCAATGCCGGCGCGTCCAAGCAACTCCTGCACCCGCGCAGCCAATCCAGGAGATCCAGGAGCCGGATACGTAAGCTCATAGGTATGCGGAGGAAATCCGGAGTAGTCGAAGAGCAGGGTCGGAGCCGGGTTAATATTCACCGTGAACTCCGGGCGCTCCCAATGCGCGGAGATCATCACGATGGCGTCAGGCTTGGAATCAAGAGTGCCTGGCAGCGCCCGAAGCCAATCCTCCATGCGCTTCCAGGTGTCAGCCGGCTCCCAGTCCATAAAGAAGCATGGGCCGCCGCCATGCGGAAGGTACAACGTGGGAGCAAGTGCTGGAAGCATGAACAACTCCTCATCGAAGGTTGACTCTCACCAATCCGATGCTGGATGGTCGTCTGAAGGCTCATAAAAGCCTATGAGTGGTTCCTTGAGATCGAACCATTCCCCATCCAGACCACCAGGGAACTCGGTCCTCGCGCAAGTCAGGAAAAAGCGGTCAGCGTATACCAGGAAGATCGCATTTTGCGTGCAACGCAATCCGATGAGCCGTTCCGCCAAAGATCCTGCCCGTCATGCCACTGCCTTGCCGCAGTCCAACCAGCAAAAGGTTCGGTTGGATTTCCTCCAGCACATTCAACAAGGCTTCTACTTCCTCTCCTTCAACCAGCTCTTGCGCCACCGGAGCCACCGCTTGGAAAAATCCCAACAACTTTCCTTGCAGGTCCTCGGCTGTCACACCCTTGAACTGCGCGATAACGGCGCGCATCGATTCTCGATCGTAGGGCGATTCAGAGGCCGAAAAGACCGGCGATCAGCATGCGCTCCAGCCCCTGGATGAACTCTGGCATCACGCTCTCGAAGCGCCTGCGCACAGCCGCGATACGCTCTTGCAAGAGACCGCCTTCCGCTCCCCGCCGCTGCAGGATGAACCGATCATAGGCGGCAACGTCCTGCGCAGGGCTGCGCGCAGCAGAGCTTAGATAGATCTCATCCAGATCAGGTCCGCCAAAGTAAAGCGATGAGGTCTGCGCCGCAGGCATCTCAATGCGGCGCTCCTACTTGCCCTCACGATCGTAGCGGGTCACGCATCCGCCGAACCAGTGCACGCACCGGATAAAACTTTCTGCGTCCACCGCCAGCCCGTCCGGCAACCCTACCGAGCGATCGATGCGCGTGAGGATCCGGCTATGGCTGAGCGCACCGTCGCTGCCTCGCCAGTCATAGGCATAGATCCAACGCTCCACGGTGTCGGAAAAGTAGAGGGGTACTTTCGTCGGGAGAAAGCGCCAGTCCATTCGAAAAGCAGATCCCCTCATCTGCGACGTGAACGGAACCGTCGGTATCGGCGCGGAAAAGAAAACTTGGACTGGAGCGGCCCTGCTCGTCCACGCGCCGACACCCGCCGCACACCCTCCCCATCGGATCCGCGGCGCAGTCGTTCATGACGCACTCCTGCCCGTCCGCCTCTGCGGAAGACAAACCATTGAGCAAAGCAGATTCAGAACTTATAATCAGCTCAGGAAGCAGGCTTTCCTGAAAGCCGCGCGCCGGGCGGATTCCGGCACACAAGACGGTCTTCGGAAGGCCGGAAGGCGCTGTCTTGCGGAACTGTCTTCGCTTTTGGGTTCGCCTTGGTTTGCCGATGATTCTGGCGGCGTTCTGCGCCCGCCCTTCGGTACTCTTTGCCGGCCGGACACGGTTGCCTGTGGCGCCTTTGCCTGGCTCAACTAGCGGCGCAGGCATCCTCGATCCTTCATTGCCCACCGGCGGCGTCTCCCTGCACGCCGGGCACATCTTCATTCCGCGGCTCAACACGGCGCCGCAGATCCGCGACTTTCTGGGCCCCGTGCTCGAGGACGGCGCACGGCAGATGCTGCGCATCTCCAACTTTGTGCAGCGCTATCCCGAGGACGGGAAAGCTCCGAATGAGCCGACCACCGCCTTTCTCGGCTACACCCACCAGGATCTCTTCATCGCCTTCATCTGCCAGGATCACCATTCCCGGCAGGTCCGCGCCCACATGCTGGCGCGGGACGCGCTCTCCGACGACGACTACGTCAAGGTGATGATTGACACCTTTCACGACGAGCGCCGCGCCTTTGTCTTTGAGAGCAATCCCCTGGGCATCCAGGCCGACGCCCTCTACAGCGAGCAGGCGGGATACGATTTCTCCTTCGATACGGTCTGGGATACGTGGAGCAGGCGCACGCCCTGGGGCTACATCGTGCTCATGCGCATCCCCTTCGCCAGCCTCTACTTTGCCAAAGCTGCGCCCGGCCAGACGCGCACCTGGGGAATCATTCTGGAACGGGCCATGCCCCGCACCAACGAGTACGACTTCTGGCCCCGCAGCAACCATAACATCGCCGGTTATCTCACCCAGGACATGGAGGTGGAGGGCTTCGCCGACATCGCCCACGGGCAGAACCTGCAGTTCGAGCCCTATATCCTGGCCCGCAACCTGCGCCAGTTGAACACCGTCAATCCCCTCGATCCCTACTTTCAACACAAGCGCCTGCAAAGCTACGGCGGGCTCGACGCCAAGTTCATCCTGCACAACAGCCTGGTTCTTGACACCACGCTCAACCCCCCCTGGAGCGATACGGCGTGCTGGGACCTGCCGACGCGGAAGGGCTCATCGAGGGCGTGAAGGAGGCGTTCGGCGGCGATCTCCGGGTGGGCCGCTTCTTGCGGGTTCTCCAGGAGCACGACGAACTCGTCGCCGCCGAGA
>DAHXNO010000036.1 GCA_027365345.1 Granulicella sp. | reverse complement strand
CCGGGGATCGTAACGCCCGGTTGGAGGGGGCCTTTGTGACCGTTCCCGCCGAGGCGCAGCAAGCTCTAATGTTCCTTGCGCCAGCGACTGGAGGAGACTTTAAGACTCTTCGAGCGGCGGTACGTGGCCGTCCGGGGGCGTTTGTGCGCTCAGCACAGGACCTCTTCAATGCAGGCCTGGAAGAGGAGCGCATTGAGAGATACGTGGCATCCATCCGTCGCGTGCCTCCCTCAGACCCCACGAGTCTGCTGAATCACTCCAATCTGCTGGCGCGCACGCTTGAACTGCAGCCGAATGAGAACTGCTTCAAGGAGCCGGTGGATATGCAGTTCGCCTGCCTCACGCAGACTGGGACCCAAGTGGTGCTCGACAATGGGCAGGGCCGGACGATTGCAAGCGTGTTGAGCGGACCCACCGCGGATCTGATCAACCAGGCAAGCTATGCGCCAGCCGCAGGTGGAGGACTCTACTCCGCCTATGTTGGCGCAATCGTGGATGTGGTCCGCATCATGGGTAATATGCATACGGCGCAGTATCAATACATCCCTGCCATCAGCTTTCCCCAGGATGATGCGATGAATCTGCGCCTGAACACGCCACCATCCTTTGAAAACCCGAAGTCCGTGCTGGTGATCGCTCTTCCTCCGGTGCAAGCCGCAACCCTTCCTTCTCTGCGTCCGCCCAAGGCGGAGGAGGTAACGTGTCTGATCAAACCCAGGGTTGTGATTCCCATCGAAGGATCGCCACTGGTCTTCTCAACGGACTTTGCGCACGATATGCGGTTGCACTTTGATTCGCCGCCGGGCGCTCCACCCGAGCCGGATATTCCCGTCACTGCGGATGCCTACTATGGTGGTTTGGTTCTGCAAAAGGACCAGCAACATCGCATCCCTCTGGAAGATGTTGCGGGGCCGCTGTCAGGCGGGGCGAGTCCCCAGGCGCAGACACAGAAGTCCCAATCTTCTGCACGGATAACCAAGCCGAAGCCCGTACTGATCACCGGAGAGGTGAAAGGCATCTGGGGCTTTGATAGCTTTACTGGCCCAAAGCTGCGACTACAGCAACTTCCAGGCTCTGACTGGACGATCGTTCCCCAGACGAATCAGACCGTTTCCACACAAGACGCCAAAAGGGAGCCAACCTACGACCTGATCGCCGGCCGCACCTCGACCCTGCTGCTGGACTCCACGGGATCAGCCTGTGTCGACAGCATCACGGCGCATCCTGACGGGCAGGCGCCATTCCCGGTTGCCTTCAAGCGGGCGCCAAAACCCGGAGACCTGAATCTTCTGGCCCTCACGCTTCCTCTGAACCAGGATCTTACGCCCGGCGATCTGCATCTTTCCATCCAGCAATACGAACAGCCCAAGGCTGACGAAGTCTCTGCCCGAACCTTCTCAGCGCCCGCCACGGTGACCGCGGTGGAGCTGCACGCTCATGACAAGATCCTGGTTGTGAGAGGCACACGGCTGGGAGAGATTGTAAAGATCACCGTTGGCGACCTGGTCTTCTTACCTGCCCCTGACCCTTCGCACGATATCCAACCGGCAGACAAAAACAGTCCAGGAACGCTGCACTTCTCGCTGCCAGACAACGCTCCGGTTCCATCTACTCAAGTGAACCAGGCGCTTACGGCGAGCATCTCACTCCGCGACTCTCGTTCGCTCACCTTCCCATTCCTCGTGCTGACACCGCGTCCGGTGGTCACGCTTCTGCGCAAGACGGAACTTCCAGAGGCAAAAGACTCCAACATCTATCTCTCCAACTCGAATGATCTTCCTCTTACCTCTCTGCTCACCTTTACCCTGAAGATTCAGCAACGTTTCCCGAGAAACGGCCAGGTAGAGATCGAAACCCTGGACGGCACTTTGCGCACGGTGCTGACGCTGGCTCCCTCGGGCGGACTGCTTCTGCAGGATCCTCACACCGTGGTGGCAACGCTGGATCCTCTAAGCTCATTCGGTCCCAGCGCCTTTGGGGCATTGCGGATGCGGACCATCTTCCCGGCGGTCTCCGGGCCTGCGAATGGCTCCCGAGAGAAGATGCAAGCAGCCGCAACCGAGAATAGTTCAGCGGACGACAGCAACATACAATCCAGTGACTGGCTATCCCTGGCCACGCTGGTTCGCTTACCAATTTTGACTCAGATCCAGTGCCCGCCCAATACCAAAGAGACATGTACGCTGGCTGGCTATAACCTGTTTCTGCTGCAAGCGGTTGCAGCAAATCCTGAGTTCACGGACCCGGTTGAGGTCCCCGACGGCTACACGGGAACCACCCTGTCCGTGCCTCGTCCAACGGCGGGAACCATCTTCTTCAAGCTGCGCGACGACCCCAGCAGCATCGACTCCGCGGTGATGCAGCAACCCACGCCACAGATGGATCTGTCGCCCCATCCCGGCGGAGCAACTGCGGTTCCCGATGGATCCAGCGGGGCGTCACCCGAGCGCTCCGTTCCCGTGGTGGTTCCACCCTCCGCGGCCCCAGCCACGCAGCCCTTACCGGCTTCTCCAGCCACGCAAACATCCCCCAGCGCCCCAAGGCCTGAGAGCCAGGAACCCGGATCTCCCAACTGATTACCTCCTGATCATTGGAGATCGCACCCCGCTCTCAAGGGGCGATTTCGAAAGCCGCCATGACGCATCCAGAATCGCGGATGGAACGAGGGCCATGGCAGGTTTGAACGCTCACCAGCCAGAATGCAGGGCGTGGCGGAGCAGGTTTTCTGCAATCATGTCTGTTTTGGATCTGGCTGCGAGGGAGGTGTTTTTGGCAAACCTGCACGATGACGTTGCGGCCTAACTTTGGGGCTGTGGCTTCTGGGGCTGAAGCGCCAACTTCTGCACTTTACTGTGCTTGACGCTATAGGTGAAGTAGATCACCAGTCCAACTACCAGCCAAACCACCACCACAATCTTGGTCAGGGCAGGCAGGCTCCAGATGAGGTAGAGTGCGCTGAGTATGCCAAGAATTGGCACCAGGGGCACGAGCGGCGTCTTGAACGGCCGGTGCAGATGGGGATTTCTGCGGCGCAGAATCCACACCCCGGCACATACGATGGCGAAGGCCAGAAGCGTCCCCATATTCACCAACTCGCTGAGCCTGTCGATGGGTAGAAGGGCGGGCATAAAGGCGACGATGATTCCTACGACGATGTTTGAGATCCACGGCGTCCGAAACCTGGGGTGAATTTGGCTGGCCCACTTCCACAACAAACCATCCTTGGACATGGAGAAGAAGACCCGGGACTGCCCCAACAGCATGACCAGCATCACCGTTCCCAATCCGAAGACCGCGCCAATCTTCACCAGGATGGATCCCCATACCACGCCTGTGGCGTCGATGCCGATGGCTACCGGATCTGCAACGTTGAGAGCGCGGTAGTTTACCAACCCAGTGAGCACACCAGAGACCAGGATGTAAAGCAGCGTGCAGACAACCAGGGATCCCAGAATCCCGATCGGCATATCGCGCTGCGGATTCTTGGCCTCCTGGGCGGCGGTGGAGACCGCATCAAAGCCGATGTAAGCGAAGAAGATGGAAGCTGCTCCAGCGGTGATGCCACCCAGGCCAAACCTTCCCGGTCCTTGGCTGGGTGGAATGAAGGGATGCCAGTTCGCCCTCGCCACGGCCGGATGATGCAGCAAGAAGACGGTTCCAAGGGCAAGGAAGACGAAGACGACGAACAGCTTGACCATGACGATCGCCGAGTTGAGATTTGCAGACTCCTCGATTCCGATCACCAGCACGGCTGTGATCACCAGAATCGCCAAAAACGCCACCAGATTGAAGACCCCGGTGACGTGCGGCATACCAACAGCATTGACGCCGGCAGGCAAGGATGCTACCGGCATCCAGTGGTTCTGATAGAGGCACAGTACGTTGCCAGGGGTGGTTGTAAACTGCGGTGGCAGATAAATATGGAAGTCCTGGAGCAGGCCGACAAAGTAGCCGCTCCAGCCGGAGGCGACCGTCGCCGCTCCGAACGCATATTCCAGCACGAGATCCCAACCGATGATCCAGGCCACAAACTCGCCCAGTGTGGCATAGCCATAGGTGTAGGCTGAGCCTGCAATCGGGATCAGAGAGGCGAACTCCGCGTAGCAGAGCCCTGCGAAGGCGCAGGTGATCCCTGCCATGATGAAACTCAACACTACGGCGGGGCCTGCGTGTTTGGCGGCAGCCTGCCCGGTCAACACGAAGATGCCTGCTCCGATGATCGCGCCAATACCCAGCGTGATCAGGTTCACAGGCCCTAAGGCGCGCTTGAGCCCCATTTCTCCCTCATTCTCAGATTCCTTTAGCAGGACGGACAGAGGCTTGATCGCCAGCAGATTCGCCATTCGCTTCCCTTCTCTCCCAACTCTCAATTTGTCAGGCCTCTACTCGATGGCCTGAATCTCTGATTCCTCGCCGAGCCGGTCCAGCCGGCTGTGTCTGGTCCAAAGCACATACACCGGAACGCCCAATAGCACCAGAAAGAGCCCCGGCCAGGTAAATTGCGGTTTGTATCGCAACAATACAATACAGATCCATACTGCCAACAGAATATAGAGCGCCGGGAGCATCGGATATCCAATCGCCCTATAGGGCCGTTCCGCCTCGGGACGGGTTCTGCGCAGCACGAACAGACCGCCGATGGTCAGCACATAGAAGACCAGAACGGCAAAGATCACATAGTCCAGCAACTGGGAGTAGCTGCCGCTCAAACACAGGAGGCAGGCCCAGATCCACTGCATCCACAAAGAAGCCACCGGCGCCGAGGTTTTTCTGCTCAGCCGACCCGCGCTCTTGAAGAACAGACCATCGCGGCTCATGGCATAGTACACGCGGGCGCCGGCAAGCAACAGGCCGTTGACGCAGCCAAAGGTTGAGACCAGAATCGCGGCGGCCATCACCTTGGCTCCCGCCCCTGAAAACGCCAACTGCATCACCGCGGTGGCCACGCGATCCTCGGCGGCAAACTGAATTCCACGTCCCGTCAGCGTGGCTGCGGCCGGGTTTCCCACTAGCGGCAACACCGTGAGATACACAACGTTGCAGGCCACATACAACAGCAGCACTACACTGGTTCCGATCGCCAGGGAGAGGGGCAGGTTCCGCCTTGGATTGCGAATCTCGCCAGCGGTAAAGGTCACGTTGTTCCACGCATCCGAACTGAACAGGCTACCCACCTGGACCACGGCGATCACGGTGAAGATCCCGACATAGGCCGTTGGGCCACCCATTCCCACCTGAAGCGCATGGCGTGTGTGCCATCCGGAGTGGGCCCAGAAGTTGTGCCAGCCGCTGCCAAAGTTCGCCGCGATGGCGGCGGCGTTGCGGGTGACCAGCCCAACGCCAACAATGCCCAGCAGAGCCAACACCTTGGCGCTGGTGAAGATGTTCTGGACAGCCGCTCCGAGCCTGACCCCTCGGGTATTGCTCAAGGTGAGCAAGGTGATGATGGCAATCGCCGCCAGGTTTGCGGTGTTCAACCCAATCTGGATGTTGCCCAGCAGCATCGGGCCCACGCGCCAGGCCGGCACATGACCGATATGCCATAGCCATGTGCTTTCATTGACGCCAGGGAAGAACACGCCCAGAAACTTTCCGAAGGCCATGCCCACGGCGGCGATGGTCCCGGTCTGGATCACCAGAAACAAGGTCCAGCCGTAGAGAAACCCCCAGATGGGCCCCAACGCCTCGCGCAGATACACATATTGTCCGCCAGCGCGCGGCATCATGGCCGCCAGTTCGCCGTAGCTGAGAGCCCCGGTGATCGTCATCAGCGCGGTGACCAGCCAGGCCAGGATCAACAGCGCCGGCGAGCCGAGGGATCGGCTCATATCCGCGGGCACAATGAAGATCCCTGAACCGATCATGGAGCCCATCACCATCGCCGTGGCGGAAAACAGCCCCATTCCGCGCACAAACGTCGGCGCAGTTTCCTTGGTGGGCTGGTCTATGGCGGGAGAGATTTGCGGCGTCACGTCTCCCAACCTTACCGAAATCTGGCATAAAGCGCCACTTGCGGCGCCGTGTCCTGACCAGCACTGCCGAATGACTGCTTCACAGCCTCTGCAACTCGGAGAGAAGTTTGCGGGCAAGTTGGCCGGGCGTCTGGTCTGGCGCCAATAAAGCGCCGATTACCGCAACCGAATCGGCTCCGGCGGCAATCACGCTGGCAGCATTGGCCTGGGTGATGCCGCCAATGGCCACCAGCGGCTTACGAGTGAGGGCGCGCGCAAGCCGCACACCCTCCAGCCCTACCACCGACTCGGCATCCGCTTTGGTTGCGGTGGCAAAGACCGGCCCTATCGCCACATAGTCCGCGCTTCCGGTATCGGCCGCCAGGATCTGGGCCGCATTGTGGGTTGAGACGCCGATTACACAAGAGCACTCGCCCAGCAGCTGACGCACCCGATCCGGGCTCTCATCTTCCTGCCCCACATGCACGCCCCAGAGCAGTTCCCGGGCCAACTCAGGCCGGTCATTCATGATCAAGAGACAGTCTGTGCCGATGAACTCCGCCGCAATCTGTCGCGCCGCTTCCATCACCTGTTCGTCCGAGCCCAGCTTGTCCCGGTATTGCAGCACGCCGAGACCAACTTGCGCCATCTCCCGGGCAAACTCTCTCAGGCTGATGCCGCGAGCATCCAGCGACGCTTGATCGGCAATCGGATAGAGTCTGGGCAGCTTCATTCCTGGCTCAACCTCGCGCCGCCTTCTCACGTTCCAGGAATCGCTCCATGAACTTGGTGTCAAACCTGCCGGCCCGGAAATCTTCATCCGCAAAGATGCGCTGATGGAGCGGAATGGAGGTGTGGATTCCCTCCACCACAAACTGACTCAGAGCGCGCTGCATCTTGTTTATCGCCTCTTCGCGGTCTTTGCCATGGCAGATGAGCTTGGCGATCATGGAGTCGTAATACTGCGGCACCACGCCCTCGGCGTACTGCGCCGTATCGACGCGCACTCCGTTGCCGCCCGGCAGGCTGAACACGGTAATCTTACCCGGACTGGGAATAAACTTGACTGGGTCCTCCGCGTTCACTCTGCACTCAATGGCGTGCCCGATGGTTTTGGGCTGGCCGGGCACGATGCTTCCGAGCTTTTGTCCAGCCGCTATGCGCAACTGCGCCTTCACCAGATCCACACCGGTAACCATCTCAGTGACGCAGTGCTCCACCTGAATCCTGGTATTCATCTCGATGAAGTAGATCGACCCATCCTCATCCATGAGGAACTCAATGGTGCCCGCATTCCAGTAGCCGATGTCTTTCATGGATCGCTTGATCAGGTCGCCCATCTTCTCACGCTGTTTTTGAGTTACTTGCAGGCTTGGCGCCTCTTCGATCAGCTTCTGATGGCGGCGTTGAATCGAGCACTCGCGCTCGCCCAGGCTCATCACGTTTCCATGCTCGTCGGCCAGCACCTGGAACTCAATGTGCCGCGGACGCTCGATAAACTTCTCCATGTAAAGAGCGCCATTGGAGAAGGCGTTGAGCGCCTCATGGGATGCCTGTTGAAACAGCGACGGCAGATCTTCCTTGTTGCGGCAGATGCGCATACCCCGGCCTCCGCCGCCCGCGACAGCTTTGAGCATCACAGGATAGCCCACATTCTCTGCCCACTCCAGCGCAGCATCTACGCTGAGGATAGCTCCGTCGCTGCCGGGCAGAATGGGAACTTTGGCCGCCTTCATCGTCTGCCGGGCGGTAGCCTTTTCGCCCATCATGCGAATCACCTCAGGCAGCGGCCCGATGAATTTGATGTTTGAGGCTCGGCAAACCTCGGCGAAGTTCGCGTTTTCGCTGAGCATCCCATAGCCCGGATGAATCGCCTCCGCGCCCACAATCTCCGCAGCCGCGATCACCGCTGGAACATTCAGATAACTCTCTTTGGATGGCGGCGGCCCAATGCAGACCGCTTCGTCAGCGAACCGCACGTGCAGACTATGACGGTCAGCCTCCGAGTAAACCGCAACCGTGCGGATGTCCATCTCTTTGCACGCGCTGATCACGCGCAGCGCAATCTCACCTCGATTGGCAATCAATACCTTACGAAACATGCTTCGCCTTTATCCTTGGGAGTACCCGTGCCGTTGGACGATTGCATCTGGTCCTGTAGCGTCTGCCCGTCCTCTCCAGGAAAACGCGCACGACCGATGCAGCCGCTCGTCCTTACTTGATCGCAAACAGCGGCTGGCCATACTCTACTGGTTGGCCGCGTTTCACGAAGACATGCGCAATGGTTCCGGCGGCGTCGCTTTCAATCTCATTCATCAGCTTCATCGCCTCCACAATGCAAAGCACCTTGCCAATGGCAACCGTATCGCCGACTTGCACGAAAGGTGGAGCTTCGGGCGAGGGGGTGTCGTAGAACGTACCTACGATCGGTGATCGCACGATGTGCGCCCCAGCCCATGGGTCGGCTTCAGCGGGTGGAGTTTGAGCTGCCGGGGCCTGAGCCGCCACAGCAGCGATGCTTACCGTCTCCTGAGCAACTGCGGGCGCAGCAGCCGGAGCAGCCCCGCCTCGCAGCGCCGACAGGAGCGCTGCAAGCTGCAGGGCATCTATCCCGCCGGCCGGCGGCGTTCCCCCTGAAGCCGCCGAAGCGCCCGCGGTTGGAGCAGCTTCGGTCGCCTCGCTTGCAAAACGCAGCCCAACCTTCAGATCGGGCCGCTCCATCTCAAACTCGGCTATTCCGTTGGCCTTGAGAAACTCGACCAACTCTTTCAACTCCCGCAAATCATTGCTTCCGCTTCCCGCCATGCCTTCCTGCACCTCTACTTTCATCTTCCTCTTCTACTACCCCGTCGAAGAACCCTGGCCGGGGCGGCCACCATGCGGCTACCTTTTCGATGCCTGATTCCGTATCTCGCTGGCTTGTACCGCCGGCAAGACGTTAAAGTTCCATCCAATCCCTGGAGCTTGCAGCGGTGAGCACCTCACACCCACTCCTGGTCACCAGCAACATATCCTCAATTCGTACCCCGAATCCCTTCTCCACGGGATGAACCCTACGGCTACGTGATGAGGCGACCCGCGATCTCCCAGCCGCCATCGCATCCGGCTTTAGCGCACTCCCCCCCGGCGAGCCGCTCAGATAAGCTCCTGGTTCAATCGTAATGATCATACCCGCTTCCAGGATCTGTTCCTGAGCTGCGGCAATCCTCGGTCCTTCATGAATCTCCAAGCCTACTCCGTGACCGGTGGAGTGCGCGAACTCCTTCTCCAGCCCGGCTCTGCGTAGCACGGAACGCGCTGCTTCATCGACATCGGCACAGCGAACCCCAGCGGCCACAGCCGCGATTGCGGCTTGCTGGGCTTCCAGCACGGAATGATACACTTCCCACTCCTGTTCCGTGGCGCGCCCCAGGTGCACCGTTCGGGTCATATCCGAGCAGTAGCCATCCAACAGGACGCCAAAGTCCAGAGTCACGAAACCCTGTGCCGGCAATCGGGCCGAGGTGGCTCGCCCATGGGGCAAAGCGGATCTTTCTCCGCCGGCGACGATGGTCTCAAAGCTCATCGCCTCAGCGCCCGCCAGTCTCGCCATGAACTCGAGCTGGGCTGCTACCTGCAACTCTGTGGCAGAGCTGGTGACGTACTCCAGCACCATGGCAAACAGCCCGCACCCGATGGCGGCTGCGCGCCGCAGGCGCGCCACTTCATCGTCATCCTTGATCTGGCGAAGCCGCGCTACAAGGCCTTCCGTGGGCAGGAAAAATCCTCTTCGCAGTGGCTGAGGAAGAGCCTTCTTCATCCTCTCCAACGAGGCCACGCTTGTGATGCCGGCATCGAAGGCGCACTGCGTGGCGCCGGAAGAAGCCAGCCATTCCACCGCCTGGATCTCTGGCGGGCGTTTGTCGATGACGACCCGCAGGCCCTTGGCCTCCGCTTTGGCCTGATTTGCGTAGCGCCCATCGGTGAACAGCGTGGCGCGTCCGCCCAGCAGCGCGATGGCTCCGCTGGAACCGGTAAAACCGCTCAGATAACGCACATCCGCACCGTGCGTAAGCAGCAGCGCGTCGGCTCCGGCCGTCTCTGCCGCTCGCATCGCCCGAGTTCGCCGCAACTTTTCGCGCATCCGCCTATTTTAGAGCAGTTTCCATTGCCGGGAGAACGTACCTGGGGGCCCTAGTGACCTTCTGGTTGCCCCCTCGCCTCCGTCCCATCCGATCGATCCTGGCCTCACACTCCGCATCTCCGCAAAGGCCAACCAGCTACCATGGAAAGATGCAGAATGGTCTTCCGCCCAACAGCGACCCAGAATTGCTACCCGAATCCCATGTAACCTCTTCTTCCTTTTCGTTCAATCGCCGGCTGTTCCTTGGATCTGCGTTTGCGGCCACGGGACTCGGTTTGGCCACCTACGCCGGCACCCACGCTCGCCATGAGATTGAGGTAACTCAACGAACCATACCCATTCGCAACCTTCCCGACAGCTTCCAAGACTTCCGGATCGTCCAGATAAGCGATATTCATCTGGAGGAGTACACAGAGCCGTACTTTCTGGAGCGCGTGGTGGCTCAAGTGAATGATCTGGCCCCAGACCTGGTCCTGATCACAGGCGACTTCGTCAGCTTTGGCCCACTTTCCCGCCAGGTCTCCTGGAACGCCGCCGGAGTTGCCGCGGAGATTCTCTCCGCGCTGAAGGCACCGCAACGCTTTGGCGTGCTGGGCAACCATGACGTCAACGTGGGCGCGGCGCAGGTGATCGAACCACTCAAGGCGCACGGCACTCCGCTCCTGGTCGATCGCCATATTCCCATCGAGCGCGGCGGCGATGTCCTGTGGATCTGTGGCTGCAACGATGCCGGCACCGAAACTCCCGACCTGTTCTCCGCCATTCCAGCCCATCCGAAGGCCCCTGTCCTCTTTATGTGCCACGAGCCGGATTACGTTGAAAAGGTGGTGCTTCACCCTCGCTTCCCGCTCATTGACCTGATGCTCTCCGGCCACTCCCATGGTGGACAGATCTGCCTGCCCTACATTGGCCCGCTGGTCCTGCCGCCCATGGGAGAGAAGTATGTGGAGGGTCTATACCAACTTCAACAGATGAAGCTCTACGTCAACCGGGGCCTGGGCACTGTTGGCCTGCCCTTCCGGCTGAACTGCCCACCGGAAGTCACGCACATCACCCTGGTGCGGGCTTAGCCCATCTTCTTTCAGCGTGGGCTATAGAGAGCCTGGCGCAGATTCCCGCCGTCCCAGGGCCATACTCGCTGCCCGTCCGCAGCGAAAACCCGATCCGCCTGGAGAGACCGCATTCAAGGCCGCGCTTCTGGCTTTGACTGGAACCCGTTCCACGGCGAGGATTCCCGGCTCAACGCCGGTGGAGCAAAGCATGCCAACACGCTCAACGCGCGCTGGCTACCGGCTTCTTCTTCCCTGGCTCAAACGCGCCCTTCGGCGCTACCCCACTTTGAACATCCATCCAGTGATCCAGCAAGCTCTTGCGAAACCGCCAACGGTTTCCCAGCTTGAACGCAGGGACAAACCCCTCTGACGCGTAGCGGTAGAGCGTGTCTCCACTGATCCCCAGATAATCCGAAGCCTGGCGAATATCCATCACTTCGCGCAGTGTCAGTTGTGCTTGTGTCGTTCCGGCTGCCATCAACGTCTCCAATCTTAGGGGATTCTCCCGGATCTTCCGGCTTATCCCTCGTTGTACCTGTTTTTCCACAGGCATACAAGGTCATAGTTCACCTGAATAGCCTCCTTTGTCACCCCTCAAGGGGCTCTGCTGAACCCTGTAGCCTCATCTAAAACCTTATGAAAGCATCATATATAATTCAATTATAAAGTCTTATATGTGTTGCAATTTCTTCGCTCAACACTTTCAGCGAAGCCGTCGTTTCCTCGCCTGGTTGGGCAGCCATTTTTGAACCGGGCCGGGGGCTGTCACGGCTCGCGCTTGGAGCCCACTTCTTCCTTAGCGGCGTGCCTCCAGCTTTCAGCTTCTCGGCGACCTGCGGCGGCGCGGTTTTCTGTGACCGTGGATGCCAGCGGGCCAGGGTTACCGGCGCAACTCCGCGATCATCGCCGGCACAATCTCCTTCGCGTCACCCACGACTCCATAGTCGGCGATCTTGAAGATGGGCGCATCCACATCCTTGTTGATGGCAACGATACATTTGCTTTTGTTCATCCCGGAGAGATGCTGCACCGCTCCGGAGATACCCACGGCAACATACAGCTTCGGTTGCACGGTCTTGCCGGTCTGTCCAACCTGCTCCGAGTAGGGTCTCCAACCGGCGTCAACCACGGCTCGCGTGGCTCCCACAGCAGCCCCTAACTGGTCCGCCAAGCCCTCCACCAACTGGGTGAATCCCTCCTGGGCGCCGACGCCACGGCCTCCGGAGACCACGATATCGGCCTCCGTCAGGGCAATGCGGCCAATCTTTTCCTTGATGCTTCCCGTCACCTTCAGGCGTCTCTGGGGCAGTTCGATCTCCACATCGAACTGCTCGGCCGGAGCGGGTCCGGGAGCAACTGGGGCAAACGAGCCCGGCTTGACCGATACCACCAGTACGGGAGCTTGCGCCTCGATACGCTCGGTAACCCGAGACAGGAAGGTGTAGTGCTCCGCGCGCAGCGTCCCCTCCGTTGCTTCCCCTGTCTTTTGATACTGCAAGCGGATCACATCCTCCAGCAGGGGCGCATCCAGCTTGACCGCAACCCTGGGACTGTACTCCCGCCCGCTGCGGCTGGCAGCGATAAGAACCACCTGCGCCTCACCCTCGCGGGCAATCTGCGCCACGGCCGAGGACCAGATCTCGGCGTCATACTGTCCTAATTCGGGCAGGTCCGCCACCAGCACCTGGTCGGCGATCAACGCCGCTGCGGAGGCCGCTGAAGCCACGCCGCTCCCGAGCACGAGAGCCGTCACCTGGGTCCCGTCCGGCATCTCTCGCTGCAACTGGCGAGCGGCCTGGGCCATCTCACAGGCGCTCTTCCGCAAGACTCCATTCGACTGTTCGACAACCATCAGAATCATGCAATCACCCCAGCTTCTTCCCGCAACATCTTTACCAACTGCGCCGCTGCGTCGGCTGCGTCCTTACCATCCAGGATCTTCCGCAGCCGTTCCTTCACCTGTATTTCGGCTCCCAGTACCTTGACTCTGGGGGCCACGCCGAAGTCTTCCAATGCTTGCCTGCGAATCTCCTTTTTTCTGGACTTCATGATGTTCGGCAGGGTGGGATAGCGCGGTTCATTCAGGCCCTGCTGGGTGGTCACCACAGCGGGGAGTTCCAGTTCAAAGGCCTCGCTACCCTCATCCGCCTCGTGTCTGCCGGTCAGCATTGAGCGTTTGCGCTCCAAATGGCTGGTCCAGGTTACCTGGGGCCACTGCAACCGCTCCGCCGTAGCCGCTCCCAATGCCTGGCTATCCCAGTCTGCCTGCTGGCCTCCGCAAAAGATCAGTTCCGCAGCCTCCTGGCGGGCGATGTTTGCCACCACGGCGCTGAGCGCAATCGCGTCCAGCGCCGCATCGGTCACCACATGCACTCCCCGATCAGCACCCATCGCCAACGCCGTGCGAAGCGCATCTTCGGCGCGCGCCGGACCCACGGCCACCGCGACCACCTCAACCAGATCCTGACTGTCCGCTGCGCCCTCGCGCAGGCGCAGCGCCTCTTCTACGCCATACTCGTCCATGGTGTCCAGCACGAGTTTGCTGCCTTCCAGTTCTACCGCGCCATTTCGCACCCGGACGCTCTCCTCCGCATCCAGAACCTGCCGTATCAATGTCAAAATCCGCATTTGTATCCCGCTGCTCCCAGTTCCCTTGTACGCTCTGTCTCACCCAGGATGACATCGCTGAATCGTTCTGATTCTGAGGCTAAGCTAAACCTGTTGTGTTTCCTGAACCGCCAGTCTATCAATTTACCCTCGGGTAGAATAAATGCACAACATCTTTCTGGAGACCCCTTCCATGGACCTATCCGGTAATCCGACCATCCTTCCCTCGCCGCTCTCCAACCTGACCCCTGAAGAACAGATCCTGCAAGAAACAGTCCGCAAGTTTGCTCGCACGAAGATTGCTCCACTGGTCCGCGAGATGGATGAAGCACAGAAGATGAGCCCCACCATCATCGCTCAGCTTTTTGAACTCGGCCTGATGGGCATTGAGATACCGGAGGAGTACGGCGGAGTGGGCGCATCTTTCTTCAGCTCCATTTTGACCGTGGAAGAGATCTCCGCTGTCGATCCGGCGATCGGAGTTCTGGTGGACGTCCAAAACACCCTGGTGGTCAACGCGGTACTACGCTGGGCCAACGAAGAACAGAAGCGAAGGTACCTTCCCCGCATGGCCACTGATACCATCTGCTCCTACGCTCTGAGTGAGGCTGGTTCAGGCTCTGACGCCTTCGCCCTGGCCACCACAGCCCGCCGGGACGGGGAGGATTACGTCCTCAACGGCCGCAAACTCTGGATCTCCAACGCCGCCGAGGCTGGTCTCTTTATCCTCTTCGCGACGGTCGATCCCAGCGCCGGCTACAAGGGCATCACCGCCTTTCTGGTAGAGAGGTCTATGCCTGGCTTTACAGTCGGCAAGAAGGAAGACAAGCTGGGGATTCGAGCCAGTTCCACCTGCGAACTGCTTCTCGACGACTGCCGAGTACCCGCAGCCAACGTCCTGGGCGAGGTCGGCAAGGGATACAAGATTGCGATTGAGACGCTCAATGAGGGCCGCATCGGAATCGCTGCCCAGCTTCTTGGCTTGGCCGGCGGGGCCTGGACCCATGCGGTTCGCTATAGCCAGGAACGCCGCCAGTTTGGCAAGCCCATCGCCGAGTTTCAGGCCGTCCAGTTTGCCCTTGCCGACATGGCCACGGAGGTGGAAGCAAGCCGCCTGATGGTCTACAACACCGCCCGGCGGAAGCAAGCGGGCCTACCCTTTCTGAAGGAGGCGGCGATGACCAAGTACTTTGTCTCTCAGGTAGCGGAACGCGTCGCCAGCAAGGCTGTGGAGATCTTCGGTGGCTACGGCTTTGTGAAAGACTACCCCGTGGAGAAGCTCTACCGCGACGCCAAGATTGGCTCCATCTACGAGGGCACCTCCAATATGCAACTGGCCACCATTGCCAAACAGGTGCTGAAAGGGTAGATCTCCCGAGTATGATGCCGCGCCAGACTACTGGGCATGGCAGGTGCGCCCGGGCTGGAACTATTCAGGCTTAGGAAGGGTCCAGAGGCGCAAAGGCGCCGGGGACATTACTCTGCGTAACGGCCCTTTTCCCATTGAGAAAGCCGCAAAAACTAACTGGAAAGGCGGATCGATCCCGGGGTTCGAGCGGAGGTCTGCCACCTCGCTTCGAACCTGCCGGAGGGGACAATCCTTGTGGCCTGCGCTCAATGTCAGGCGCGTGGCCCATCCGTTTTGGGATTCCTGGCATCCATCAGCAAGATGGGTCGCGTGATGGCTCCAACTATGGTTCGACCCTCTTCACCTTCCAAAGAGCAGTATAGGAAAATGGGTGGGGCCGCAGTCCTGTTTGGTTGTTTGTGCTGCGCTCACACACTCAGAAGGATAAAGATGCTCCCCATTGACCCAACACCGATCTCCGGGCCGGATTCCGTCGGTCCCGCACTGCCGGATAGCGATCTGCCCCTGCAGAGGATCTATGCCCGCGAACGCCATGCGCCGTTACAACCTCTCTTCACCCAGCCGCTGAACGGAGAGGTTCTCCACTGGAGTTGGTCGAGCGCCATGCAAGAGGTTCGGCGCATCGCCGGATGGATTGAAGCCCAAGGCTGGCCAGCCGGCTCCAAGATCGCCATTCTCAGCAAGAACTGTGCCTGGTGGATCATGGCCGACTATGCCATCTGGATGGCGGGGCACGTCAGCGTTCCCTTGTTCACTTCGTCCAGCGACCCATCGTTGGCGATGCTACTGCGCCATAGCCAGGCTGTGGCCTGCTTTGTCGGCCAAATGGATCGTGCCCTGCCAATGGGCGAAGAGGTGTTTGATCGACTTCCCTGCATCGCCTTCCCCAACTGCGCTGCCCAGCACACGCCCCCGGGAAGTGCATTGTGGTCTCAGATCGTCTCCCGGCACGCGCCGCTGGAGGGCGATCGCCTGCGCGAGCCCGGTGAGGTTGCCACCATCATCTACACCTCCGGGACCACGGGTGAGCCCAAGGGAGCGATGCATACCTTCCGTTCCCTTATTCTGATGGGCAAGTCCATGGAGCCGGCCTTCGGCGTTAACCCTGACAGCGGCCTGGATCGAATGCTCTCTTACCTTCCGCTGGCGCATGTGGCCGAGCGCGCCATTGTGGAGATGAACTCGCTGATGGTTCCCATGCATATCTTCTTCAGTGAGGGCCTGGCCACCTTCATGGCGGATCTCGCAAGGTCTCACTGCACGCTCTTCTTTTCCATCCCGCGTCTTTACATCCGCTTTCAACAGAGCGTCTTTGAAAAGATCCACGAGAAGAAACTCAATCTTCTGCTTGCGATTCCAGTGGTCGGCAGGATGGTCCGCAAGAAGATCGTCTCCAACCTCGGTCTGAGCGAAACCCGCCTGATCTGTTCCGGCGCAGCGGGGATTCCAGTTGAAATCATCCAGTGGTACCAGAAACTGGGTTTGAACTTTCTGGAGGGCTACGGCATGACGGAAACGGGCATCACGCACGCTCCGCTGCCCGGCCTGGCGCGGCTCGGATACGTAGGCAACGCCAGTCCCTGGGCGCTGACCCGCATCTCCCAGGAGGGCGAGGTTCAGATCAAGGGACCGATGAACATGGTTGGCTACCATCGCAACCCGGAGTTGACCCGGGAGGTCTTCACCGAGGACGGCTTCTTCTGCACTGGCGACCGTGGAGAGATTGACAGTCTTGGCCGGCTTCGCCTGATCGGCCGCCTGAAGGATGAGTTCAAAACATCCAAGGGCAAGTACGTTGCTCCGGGGCAGATTGAAAAGCTGTTGTCTGTGTCCTACCTGTTCGAGTCTGTCGCTGTCTTTGGCAATGGAATGACCTCTCCCTTTGCTATGGGCGTGCTGGCGCCTGCTCTGCGCAAGGAGTTAGCTGCCGCCGGCGAACGTGCCGACATGGAGGCGAAACTCGCGGCGGAACTTGACGCTGTGAACGCTCAACTGGAGCACCACGAGCAACTCCGCTTTCTTGTGATCTCTGAGCAGCCCTGGACGATCGACAATCAGCTTCTTACCCCCACGCTCAAGGTACGCAGGGCGGCGCTGGAACAGCGCCTTGCACCCCGCTTCAATGCCTGGGAGGCTTCCCAGCAGAGAGTGATCTGGATGGAGGCTTTGTGAACCAGGCCGCGATTCACGACGAAACCATCCGGACAGAACGGCTGGAGATGGTTCTGGACGGCAAGCGTACCGAGGTCGCCCGTTCCTGGATCCCTTCCGCCCGGGGCAACATCCTTCTGCTGCATGAAGCGCTTGGCTCGGTGAGCTATTGGAAGAGCTTTCCTCACGATCTTGTTCAAGCTACCGGATACAACGTCATCGCGTACTCACGCGCGGGCCATGGCAACTCCGAGGGTCCGCTCTCCAGGCGCACCAGCGCCGACTACCATTGTCAGGTGCATGAGGTGATTCCTGCGATATTGGATTTCTTCAAGGTGACTCAACCGGTGCTCTATGGACACAGTGAAGGCGTCGGCGTCGCTCTTTTCTATGCAGCCACAGCCCATGCGGCTGAGCCTGGCAGTGCTGATCCACCTGGCGACTCATCCATGGGCGCGTCGGCGCTGATTCTGGAGAGCCCCTACGTCATCCCCACCGACGCGGCCCGCTACCGCATCCAGAAGATGAAAGAGGATTATCCGGGCAGCAAGCTCCAGGAGCGCCTGACGCACTACCACCAGCATCCCGATGAGGTCTTTTACTCCTGGATCCAGTGGGCGTCTGGTCTGACCGACCAGGTGTTTCCTCTGCGGGAGCTTCTGCCGCGTGTCTCCTGCCCGGTTCTGGTCCTGCAGGGGGAGCAGGACGAGTTCGGAGGCAGCCGGCAGTTGGAGGCCCTTCAAGAATCGATTCCTCATCTGCAGTACCGGAGCTTCCCCCACACCGGTCATCTTCCTCACAGGGAGCGACCCGACGCCGTCCTGAGGACGGTGTCTGCGTTTCTATCCAATCTTCAGCCGCAAGGGAAGGTCCAACAACCGTAGTTCCACTCCGTTCCCATCGGGCTCTATCGGGGCGCCTCCGCCCTATTCCACCAACCGGAGCGCAGTTCGGCTCCGGCAACCACCTCTGTGGGCACGCCTGGCTCCGGTAGCCAGAGTTTGATGCCCCTGGCATCGGCAAGCTTGAGTATCTGTTCCACCGGCTCTTTCCAGCCGTGCAACGCCAGGTTGAAGAGTCCCCAATGGATGGGCATCATTAACCCGTCCGGTATGCTCATGGCTTCAAACGCCCTGGCCGCATTCTCCGGACCCAGGTGAATGCTCTGCCACAAAGGATGGAAGGCGCCGATCTCCAACATGGTCAGGTCGAAGATGCGGGAGCGGCCGTCGTGCTGGTTTCTGTAATGGCCGGCAATCTCACCGAATCCGTCCCACCATCCCGAATCCGCGCCATAAAAGACCCTATGTTGCGGTCCCTCCAGCACGAACGATCCCCATAGCGTAGTGAATCGGTCGAACAGCCCGCGCCCAGAGAAGTGACGCGACGGCCAGGAGGTGATCTTCAGCTTCTCCACCTCCGCGCTCTGGGTCCAATCCAACTCCGTGATCTTCCGCGCATCCACGCCAAATCCACGGAGCCGCCTGGCCACGCCGAGCGAGGTGAGCCAACGCGCGCCAGCCGCGGCCTCTGTCGTGGCCAGCCGCGCCACCGTATCCGCTCCCAGGTGATCGTAGTGATCGTGCGAGATCAAAACCACGTCGATTCCGGGTAAGTTCTCCAGCGCCACCGTGGGTTCAAAGAACCGCTTGGGCCCAAAGAAATCGACCGGACTCGCCCGCTGCTCCCAGACTGGATCCACAAGCACGCGCATCCCATCGATCTCGATGAGGCAGGAGGAGTGGCCAAACCAGGTCAACCGCAATCCACTGGCAGGCTGGTTGGAGAAGATTGTCGTGTCCGTGCGGAATGGCCCCAACAAGTGCTCTGGTTCCACCCTCGCTCGGTTTTTCATGTACAAAGGCAGCACTTTCAAGACCAGACCCAGGCCGCCTGTCGTGGTTGGCACAGGATTCAGATACCTGCGCCCCCTCTTTTCTGCTCGCTTCAGAGAACTCACCAAATCGATTCACTCACAGATGAAACTTGAAATTAGACGCGCTCGGCTTGCAGATGGACGCAAGCGGCTGGATTAGGAAGGGACAAGGCAACGTCCGGATTGGTCCTGAAACATCAGCGCAACTCCGGATTGATTTGTGCAGCCTTACTCCCCGTCATAGAGCGCGTCAATTTTCTCCTTATACCGCTTGAGGATCACCCTTCGCATCAGTTTCATGCTTGGCGTCAACTCGTCGCCTTCGATGCTCCACTCGTCGGAGAGCACTCCGACCTTCTTCAACCTCTCATGTTCCTGCAAGTGCGCGTTTACCTGCTTCACCAACATCTCATAGTGCCGCTTCACCTTCGGATCCTGGACCAGATCCCCCGCACTGCCGGCGGTGACGCCATGCTCCGTGGCCCAGCGTCTGAGCGCCTGCAGGTCGGGCGAGATGAGAACTGCGGGAAACTTGCGAGCGTCTCCAACCACGGCCGCATTGCCTACGAGTTCGTCGGCCTTCAGTCTCCCTTCAATCGGCTGCGGTGCAATGTACTTTCCGCTGCTGGTCTTGAGCAGTTCTTTCTTGCGGTCGGTGATGGAGAGAAAACCGTCCTTGTACTCGCCGATGTCTCCGGTCTTGAACCATCCATCCTCGGTGAAGTCAATCTTCTTGAGATCCTCCTTGAGCCAATACCCCGAAAAGACCGTCTCTCCCCGGACCTGAATCTCCCCATCCTCAGCCACGCGAAGCTCCAGGTTGGGAATCACCGCGCCTACAGTTCCAATTCGATAGGCATCGAAGGTATTGCGCGAGACCACGGGAGAAGTCTCGGTGAGACCATAGCCTTCAAAGATGCGGATCCCCATATCCAGAAACCACTCTGCCGCATCCATACCCAGAGGCGCCCCGCCGGAGACCCAGAGCTTCGCCTCCCCTCCGAACGCTGCCCTTAGCTTGCTGTAGACGAGTTTGTCGGCCAGCCTCCAACCCGGCGCATGGGGCGTCTTTCCTTCCATCAAATCCTTGCGATGTTTTCGGCCCTGTTGCAGCGCCCAATGCAGAATCCTCTTCTTCATGCCTTTGGCCTTGGCTTCCGTACCCTGGCGGATCTTCTCATAGACCCGCGGCACCGCCAGAAACACCTGCGGTTTCACTGCCTGCATGGCGCTCTTCAGCTCATCGAACTTGGCCAGATAGGCTATCGTCCCTCCATGGCCGTAGAGGGCATAACAGAGATGGCGCGCCAGGGAGTGGCTGAGCGGAAGAAAGGAGATCGTGCGATCCCCTTCTCCGATTCGCAGCCCTGCGGTGGAGTAGCGCAGATCCGCGGTGAGGTTGTGATGGGTCATCATCACGCCTTTGGGATCGCCCGTCGTCCCAGAGGTATAGACGATGGTGGCCAGATCCTCCGGCTGGGTCTGGCGCAGCAACGCATCGAAGGCTGCATCCGGCTGCTCCAAATCCGGCGCGCACCTGAAGACCTCTGCCAGGTTGACGACATTTTCCAACTCGCAATCATCCAGTATCCCGACAAACTCCAGGGTGGGAATGGGACCACAGGCCACCAGCTTGCGGTACTGATGCCGGGTGGATACGATCATCGCCCGCACCCCGGCATCACGCAGAATCGCTCCCATCTGGTCTGGCAGTGTGGTGTCATAGAGCGGAACGTCGACCGCGCCAATGGCCAGGACGGCGAAGTCGACCACAGGCCATTCCCAGCGATTCTCGCTGACCAGGCCCACGCGATCGCCGCGCTGAATCCCCCAGTTCTGGAGCAGCCCAGCCACGGCCCGCACCCGCCCATACATCTGCTGTGAAGTGATTTCCCTCCATTCGGAGCCAGTCTTCCACATGGCCACGGGCGTTGCGCCGCGATGGCTCATGCGCTCAAACAGCTCGTTGATGGTGGCAAACTCCAGCTTCGAGAAATCGGTCATCCCAAGCTCCCTGCACGCCAAGTGTTACGCTCAACTGGATCTTACCCTGCTTCGGTTCCATTTGGCGTCAATTTGCCTATTCCAAGACAGCCGTTGCAGAACCTTTGGCGCGATGATCCCGTTGCGTCCATTGGCAAGATAGCCTCTTCTGGCCTCTTTCGGTTCGGGAACCTTCCGTGGCTCGGCCGCGTATCCTTGGATAC
>DAHXNO010000020.1 GCA_027365345.1 Granulicella sp. | reverse complement strand
GCTGTAAGCGGTGAAAGAAAGGTCGTAATCTCCTCCTCCGTGGCCGCAAACACCTGCGTCAGGTAGAGCGAAACCAGCGCCGACAGCGCGCTCGGCTGGCCGCTGTTGGCGCCCGCCTTGATGGACTTGGTAAACCGCCGCGTTGTCAGCTCCCACAGCGTATGCCCATCCCTCCCCGTCCCCGATCCCTGCGCCGACAGCGGAATCACCCGAAGCTGCGACCACAACTCATCGAGCGCGCGCACCACCGCACTCTCCGTCACCTCGCGTCCAGACTCCTGCGCCAACTCAGCCGACGTCATCGCTCCGCGCTCAGTCAGAACCTCGAAGATCCGCAGCCCCAATGGCGAGACCTTGACAGCTCCAGAAGTGGAAGGCGGCTGCTTCCAGGCTTTGTCCCCTCGCATCGTGAACACGTAGCTGAAGACCCGCGCGCTCACGATAAAGTCCGGCGTCTCCCCGGCCACTCCCAGCAGATTCAGCGGCAGCGCCAGCCCTTCACTCGCCAGCCGCGCTGCCAGTCCCCTCGCTATCTCGCGCTCCTCCGGCGTAGGGGCGGCCTTCGCCACCCCCAGCGTCGCCTCCACCAGCGAGGGCGCAGGCGCTGGCAACTGCTGCGCCCGCGGAGCAAACAGCACCAAGCCAAACTCATTGATCCACTCTCGCGCTGCCTCCAGCGTCAGCAGGGCCCCGCTCGTCTCCACCCCGTCGGGCATCGTACCCGCCTGCGCGGCCTCTGTCTGCTTCCATGCCAGGGCGCGTGCAGCCTCAAGCTGTCTTAGGTTTAACTCCAATGTCGAACTCAATGTGTCCCCTATCCTTGCCTTGCTGTAGCGTCTTTGTGCCGGCGCGCCAGGCTCTCACACGCAGGGACGCGGAGCGCCGCTGTGAACTTTCGGAACTTCACCGCCGCGGCATCTCATCCTGCCGGGGAAGATCGTCATCACCTGGATCCTGCTGCCTCACGGGTGCTCGTGCTGCCGGGCTCGCGATCTTTCCCCGGCACGGCTGCCTTCTCAGCTAAATCCGCTGAAACGCCCTTTGGATGTCTCTTAGAGAATACCGCAAGGCGATCGGCCTGCCGTGCGGACAGCTCATCGGATGCTCCGTCCTGCCCAACTCCCGCAACAGCCAGTCCATCTTGGCCGGCTCCAGCGGCATATTCACCTTTATCGCCGCATGGCAGGCGATCGATGCCGCAATCCGCGTGCGCCGCAGCTCCTCATTCTCCACCTGGGCCGTCTTTTCAGAGCTACCCAGCAACTCGTCCAGCACCCGCTCCAGTTCCTTGCCCTCCAGTCCCACCGGCGTCGCCTTCACCGCCAGCGTCCGCGGCCCAAAGGGTTCAGCCTCAAAGCCGTTTTGCTCCAGCTCCTCGGCAATCGCCGCAAACATCGCCATCTGCTCCGGCAACAGCTCCACCAGCACCGGCATCAACAGACGCTGGCGCTGCACCGCCTCCACCTTGCGCTCGCGCAGAATCTTCTCAAACAGCACGCGCTCGTGCGCTACATGCTGATCGATAATCCACAACCCCTCCTCGTTCACCGCCAGAATAAAGGACTCGCGTAACTGCCCCAGCGGCTTCAAGGACGCCAGCGCATTCAGCGTCGGCTGCTCCCCGGCAACCGGAACCTTCGCCATCGGGCCCGCCACCCCGCTCTCCCCAACCGAGCTGGCAACCCCATCGTCATATCCCACCGCCATCCCCGGGCCACCAAACCCCAGCCTTCCGGTCGAAGCCGGAACCATGGGAGCCCGAAGCTCGAACTCCGCCACATCCCTGGCCATATCGCTGGCGCCGCCCACCCCATCGCTCTCCGGAACCATCGCAGCCTCCGGATACGCATTTACCGGGAAGCCCGGCCGCGGCGAGAAGACCACATCGTCCACCCCGGGCAGTGGGCTCACATCCACCAGAAGCGACTCACTGGCCGTTGGCGCGGCATGCAGCGCCTGGAAGAAGCTCGCCGCCGGACGGGCCTGCATCAGCGCTGTGCGCACCGTGTCGCGCACCACGTCGTGCACAAAACTCCCCTGCCGGAACCGCACCTCGGTCTTCGCCGGATGCACATTCACGTCCACCTCGTGCGATGGCATCTCCAAAAACAGCAGCACCACCGGAAACGAGGTGGGAGGAAGAATATTCCGGTACGCCTCGTTGAGGGCATGCAGAATCAACTTGTCCCGAATCAGTCGGCCATTCGCAAACACATACATCGAGTTTCGATTCAGCTTCTGCAACTCCGGCTTACTCACAAATCCACTCAGGCGCAGATCTCCTGGCTGCTGCGGCTCGTAATCCTCCGTCTGCCTCCACGGTGGAGGCTCAGGCACGCCGGCGCGCGCAAAAGGAACCTCAGCCGCCACCGGAATCAGGCGCTCAAAGGTCTCCCGCCCGAAGATCTGGTACAGCCGCTCGCCTGCGTTGGCCACTGCGGGAGCCACCAGCAACGCCTGGGTCGCGGAGTGCAACTCAAAGTGCCGCCCCGGATACGCCAGCGCATAGTGCGTCACCAACGCCGCCACATGCCCTAACTCGGTCTGCTCCGCGCGCAGAAACTTTCTCCGCGCAGGCGTATTGAAGAACAGATCCCGAACCGCTATCGCCGTACCCGCCGGCAATCCTGCATCTTCCACCCGCACCAGGCTGCCTCCCGCAATCTCCAGCACGGTGCCCATCTCGTCCTCGGCCGCGCGCGTCTCCAGCCGCACGCGCGCCACGCTGGCAATCGAAGGCAGCGCCTCCCCTCGAAAGCCAAGGGTCGCAATCTGAAGCAGATCGTCGCTGCTGCGCAACTTGGAAGTGGCATGGCGTTCAAACGCCAGCAGCGCATCGTCGCGCCCCATGCCGTGGCCGTTATCCACCATGCGGATCAGCTTCCGCCCTCCGGCCTCTACCTCGATTCGGATCCGCGTCGCGCCTGCATCCAGCGCATTCTCCAGCAACTCCTTCACCACGGAAGCCGGCCGCTCCACCACCTCGCCGGCGGCAATCTGGTTGGCCACCTGATCGGAGAGTACCCGTATCCTGCCCATGACACTACGATACGGGACGCTGAGCCGTCTCCGCAGACGCCGCCCTGCGCGATCTTCCCTTCCACCCCATGCGCAGCCGCGCCATCCATCGGCGTCTCACCCAAGGCACGCCTCCCCGCACTCCCCTCCCGGGAACTCAGCCCTCCGCCAAACCCTGTCGGCTTTCCCTCGCTGCGCGCCTCATCTCCGCGGCGCTCCGGCCGGCCGCATCCAGCCAATGCCTGCCCCACCCACGGGCGCGCCACACCCCGGAACGGAACATCTCTCGGCACACGCGGAATGGGCTGTTACCGCCCCAACTGATCTCCCGCCCGGTGTAAGCGCATGAAGTTCGTCGCTCCAGACTTCGTCGCTGTACCGGCCACGATTCCAACAATCTCATCCCGCTTCAAATAGCCGCGCGCTTCTAACATCTCCTCGGCCATCTTCACCAGCGTATCGGTGCCCACAAAGCGCTCGCAGTGGATCGCCACGGTGCCCCATAGCAGCATCATGCGGTTCACCACCTGCTCAAAAGGACTTAGCGCATAGATGGGCGCTAGTGGCCGGTACTTGGAGAGCAAGAGGGCGGTATGTCCACTCTCGGTAAAGATCGCGATGGCCGCCAAATCCAGATCCGTCGCCGAGTGCGCCATGCACTCGCAGATGGTCTCGGCCACCGTCAGGGAACGCACCCTGTCGGCATTCATCTGCCAGGGCACTGGCCTTTGTCCCAGCAGATTCATCTGCTGCTCGGTCTCCAGAATGATCTTGCTCATCATGGTGACGGACTCCACGGGATACTTTCCGGCCGCACTTTCGGCTGAGAGCATCACCGCATCGCTGCCGTCGTAGATCGCATTCGCCACATCGCTGGCCTCAGCGCGCGTCGGCCTGGGGTTCTCAATCATGGACTCCAGCATCTGCGTAGCGGTAATTACGGGCTTGCGGCATTCGGTTGCGCGCCGAATCATATGCTTTTGAATGGCTGGTACCTTCTCCGGCGGAACCTCCACACCCAGGTCTCCGCGCGCCACCATGATCCCCTCGGCAACCTCGAGGATGCTGTCCAGGTGATCCAGAGCCTGCGGCTTCTCTAGCTTCGCGATCACCCAGGCATCAGAGTCCATCTCTTTGAGGCGCTGCTTCACGTAACGCACATCGTCGGCCGTCTGCACAAAGGACACCGCGATCATATCCGCTCCAGCCTTGACGCAAAACTCCAGATCGATCTCGTCCTTCTCCGTCAGCGACGGCACCTTGATGGCCACGCCCGGAAGATTGATGCCTTTGTTCTCTCCCAGCATCCCACCGTTGACGATCTCCGTAACCACATCCTGGCCGGCAATCTCCAGCACGCGCAACTCAATCAACCCGTCGGAGAGCAGAATCTGATCGCCCGGCTTCAGATTCTCCGCCAACGTCGGAAAGACGGTGCTCACCCTCGCACAGCTTCCCTCCACGCTCTCCGGAGTAATCGTCAGCCGCTTGCCGGCCTCCAATAGCACGGGTTGATGGTCCACCAGTTTGCCGGTGCGGATCTTTGGCCCTTGCAGATCCGCCAGAATGCAGATTGGCTTGCCCTCTTCCCTCGCTACCTTGCGCACCATGGCGATCAGCTCCGCCTTCTGCTCATGCGAGCCGTGCGAGAAGTTCAACCTCGCCACATCGAGTCCGGCGCGGACCAGCGCGCGAAACGTCTCTTCAGAACTCGACGATGGTCCGAGCGTCGCCACAATCTTTGCGCACCGCCGACCTTGCTCCATGCTCCCCGCCATCATACTCATATCCTGCTCTATTCCTCTCATTCGGTTGCAAATCACGGCGAGAAATCGCTTCCCGTCATTCCTCCAACATTCTACCTGTACGCCGCCGCCGCAGGCCCGCCAACTTCCGCAGCAGTGCAGAAAGCTTTGGATCTCGCCTGCCCGGCCCCTGCACAGCGCGCTGCGCGTTGAACTCCGCGCCCATCAACACGCTCAGCGCAATAATGTAAAGCCAGAACAACAGTGCAATGGCCACGCCCAGCGAACCATAAACCCGGGAGTAATCCGCAAAGCGGGTCACATAGAAGCCAAACAGCAGCGTCGTCAACAGCCACGCCGCCGTAGCCAGCGCAGCCCCTGGCAAGCTCGCTCGCCAACTCCAGTCCTTGCGCAACATCACCCACGGCTCACGCAGCAACGGCTCCAGATGCTCGCGCATATCCCGGGTTACATCCGTCCCAAGGTGATAGATCACCGCGATGATACCCATGCTGCCCGCAAAGGCAACCGCCCAGCGCAAGACAAAGGTGCCCATCAACACCGGTTGCCGCAACGCCGGCGTCACCTCTCCAACCAGCCACCGGCTGATCAGGTGCCCGAAGATCACCAAAGCGCTCACCGCCGCCAACGGAACCAGCGACAGCGGCACCAGCGCCAAAGACCGGATCCTGCGCGGCCAGAAGCTATGCCGCGGCTGCGGTAGATCATAGGCCCGCCGAAATCCCTCCATCAGCGTCGCCATCACGCTGGAGGCGCCTGTAACGCTCACCACCACAGATCCCAACAGCACCCTTGCCGTATGCATGTTTCTGTGCGTCGCCACAAAGTACCGCTCCAACACCGGAAGCACATTGGAGGGAAGCACCTGGGAGAACACCTGCGCCATCTGCTCCCGCACCGGCATCGTATCCGGCGTCAGAGAAAAAATCGCCGCCGCCACAATCAGCGCTGGGAACAACGCCACCATGGCGGAATACGCAGCCGCCTGGGCCACCGTGAGAACATCATGCTCCATCGCCGCAAGCACCGTGCGCCGCAAACTCCGCGGCAGCCGAGTATCCAGCCATAGGCTCCAGCGCCCAGCCCATCGCGTCCAGCGGCGCCTCACGTCTCCGCCTCCCGCCCTACCCTCCTCCCGGCCAGCTTCACCAGGCCGTCTCCTCTTCATGGCTTCCACTTCTTCAGAAACTCTGTCACCGACGAAGGCTCCATATTCCGCATATCGGCAAACTCGTTGCTCTGCGCGTACAGCACCTTGCCGTATGGGTTGAGCACCGCTAAGGCGGGAACCCCCGTCACCGGAACCCCATAGCGATGCGCAATCGCCAGATTCGCGTCCATGTTCCCAATGTTGACATCCACCAAAACGAAGTACTTCTGCAGCAGCTCCGCATTGGGACTCTCATGAAAGTAGATATTCAACACCTGGCAATCCCCGCACCAGTCGCCGCCAAAGTCCAGGATCACCCGCTTGTGCGTGCGCCTCGCCTCCTGTAGCGCACTGTGAATCTGCTCCGGAGCCGCATCCACCGCCGGATAGATATGCGCCCGGGCAGAGGCCAGCATCTGCGCGTTCGCTTTACCGGGCAGCAGCGCCAGTCCGGCAAGAATCCAGGTCACCGCCAAAACTCTTCTCCATCCGCCACTCGTCATCGCCGTCTCCTTGGAAAAACTGCTTTCTTCCCTCTATGATGCTTCACCTTGCACCAGCCTCCAAGCACCGTCCATTCAAATCTGCCCAGCCAGGATCCCCGGCACCATCCAGCCTCTCTTCCGCCACCACCGCCCCTGAACCCCCAGACGCGCCTTTCAAGACGCGCCAGCAAAGCCAGGCCCACTTCGGCGCGCTGGCTACGGCGTGCCCCTCAGCCGGACCTTCCGGCGGTCGGTCGCACCTCACCTCCGCCGCTCCCTCTGTTATCCGATGCCAGTCCCGGGCGCCATCGCTGTGGAAGCCTCTCCCGGGCCCTCGATCTATTCTCCCGCCAAGCCGCCGGCCCTCGCGCAGGAGGCAGCGTCCCAGCGCCAGGTCACCACCCGAAGACTGGTGCTTCTGCCCCCCAAATCCAGCCGCCGGTTCCAGCGAGCCACTTTACGCCTCGCTCTCGTACAACTGCTCCAGCACGCTTTCATCCTCGAGTGTCGTGGTATCGCCCTTCACCGTTCCCGTGGTCGCCAGCTCTCGCAGCAGCCGTCGCACAATCTTTCCCGAACGCGTTTTCGGTAGGCGTGGTACAAAACGCAGGTCATCGGGCCTGGCCAGCGCGCCAATCTCCTTGCTCACCCACTGTCTCAGCTCCTGCTTCAGATCCGGGCTGGGCGCAAGACCCTCTTTCAACGTCACAAACGCAGCCACGGCCTGTCCCTTCAACTCATCCGGCCGGCCCACCACCGCGGCCTCAGCCACGCCCGGGTGGCGGCCCAGCGCGGACTCAATCTCGGCCGTCCCAAGCCGATGTCCGCTTACGTTGATCACGTCATCCAATCGGCCCATCAGCCAGTAATACCCATCCTCATCGCAGCGGGCGCCATCACCGGTTACGTACACTCCAGGCCCCTTGGGAAAGTACGTCTTCTCATACAGCTCCGGATTCTTCCAGATGGTGCGCGCCATCGACGGCCATGGCCGCTTCAGCGTCAGCAGACCGTCCTCGTTTGGCCCCACAGGCTCGCCATCCTGCGAAACAATCTCGGGAATTACGCCAAAGAATGGCCGGGTAGCCGATCCCGGTTTGGTCGCCACCGCTCCTGGTATCGGCGCAATCATAATCGAGCCCGTCTCGGTCTGCCACCAGGTATCGACAATCGGGCACCGCCCCTTCCCAATATGGCTGTGGCACCACATCCAGGCCTCCGGATTGATCGGCTCTCCTACCGTACCCAGCAGCCGCAGGCTGCTCAAATCGTGCGGCTGAATCCACTCTGTCCCCCACCCGACGAACGCCCGTATCGTCGTGGGCGCGGTATAAAACACGCTCACCTTATGGTCGTCCACGATCCTCCAGTAGCGGTCCCTCTCCGGCCACATCGGAGTTCCCTCATAGAGCATCACCGTCGCTCCGTTCTGCAACGGCCCATAGAGCACGTAACTATGCCCGGTCACCCATCCCAAGTCCGCCGTGCACCAGTACACATCCTCCTCACAAAGGTCGAAAACGTACTTCGCTGAAAGATAGGTCTGCACAGCGTAGCCGCCTGTGCCATGCACCAGTCCCTTCGGTTTGCCGGTGGTCCCACTCGTATAAAGGATGTATAGGGGATCCTCGGCATCCATCCACTCCGGCGGGCAATCCGGAGCGGCTGCAGCCATCGCCTCGTGCCACCAAAGGTCGCGGCCGGCCTTCATCGCCACCGTGGTCTTCGGCTCTCTCTGGTAGACCACCACGCTGTGCACATCCGGGCACATCTCCAGCGCCTCGTCGGCCATCTCCTTCAGCCGCACCACCGCGCCAGCCCGGTAGCTTACATCCTGGGTCAATACCACACTGCAATCGGAATCCCTCACCCGATCGGCAATCGCTTGCGGCGCAAATCCTCCAAAGATCACACAATGAACCGCGCCAATCCGCGCACAGGCCAGCATCGCCATCACCAGCTCAGGGCTCATCCCCATGTACACTCCCACGCGGTCGCCCTTTTTCACCCCCAGCGACTTCAGCACATTGGCGAGCCGCTGCACCTGCTCATGCAACTGACGGTACGAGAGCCGGCGCACCTCAGCCGAGCCGTTCGCAGCGCATGGCTCGCCCTCCCATATCACCGCAATCTTGTCTCGCCGGAGCCCTCGTAAATGCCGATCCAGGCAGTTATGGGTAACATTCAACTTTCCGCCCGTGAACCAGCGCGCATGCGGGCCAGTCTCATCCAACACCCGCTCCCATGGCTTGAACCACTCCAACTCCCGAGCCGCATCCCCCCAAAACGCAGCCGGATTGTCGATGCTGCGCGCATACATCCGCTCATATTCTTCCAGGCTCTTCAGCCGTGCCTGACCAAGAAATGCAGCCGGAGGGGGAAAGAACATCGTCTCACGCCGGTGGCTCTCGAAGACGTCTTCCTTCGCTCGCGTTAAGGAGTTCCCATTCTGCCCCATAAATTCAATCCTTCCTATACGGCAAACGCGGATAGTGCGCCACTGGAAACTATGTCTCTTTGAAACTCCCCATGCCAAAGGCCTCTGTCCCAATAACAACACAGAGAGACTGAGCGAGCTTACAGCAAGTAGCCCCTCTGCGCCTGCCCTTTCACAGCCTGTCCCTTCACAGCCATCACGAACAGAGAAGAAGGAAGGAGCATGAGCCTGACATCCATAGTACTGTTGAAAAATGGATTCGCGATGGGATACACAACTGGCTATCATGGGAAATAAGCACCCCAATCCCTCTGCGATTTGCTAACGAAGCTCCGATCGCCCTAGCTATATCCCCGATATCCTGAAAAAGAATCCCAATACGACAGCTCCAATAATCGGCCCAATAACTGGAATCGCCGCGTATCCCCAATCGGATGAGCCCTTGCCGGAAATAGGAAGAAGGGCGTGAGCGATGCGTGGGCCAAGATCGCGCGCAGGATTGATGGCGTATCCTGTCGTACCTCCCAGTGAAAGGCCAATTCCCCATACCAGTATCCCTACAAGGTACGGGGCCAGCCCAGGTGTCGGCCCATCTGGCACCACCAACTTCGATCCAATGGATTCAATCACCAGCAACAGAACAGACGTCCCGATGATCTCGCTAAATAGGTTTGCAAGCGGCTTCCTGATGGCGGGAGCAGTGCAAAACACAGCCAGCTTATTACCTTGGTCTTCTGTGGCGGCCCAATGCGGATAGTAGAAAAGCCACACCATCGCTGCCCCTGCAAACCCGCCTAGCAACTGCGCCAGTATGAACGAGCCAACATGACTGAAGTCGCCAGTCTTCATTGCAATAGCAATGGTGACGGCTGGATTGAGGTTAGCGCCTGGACTGCCGCAAGCGATTGCAGTAAGAACTCCGCAGAACACGGCAAACGCCCACCCGGCTGTGATCACGATCCAACCTGAATTCTCGGCCTTGGACCGTTTGAGCAGAACGCCGGCTACAACGCCGTCGCCCAACAGAACGAGGATGAGAGTCCCAAGAAACTCTCCAAAAAAAGGTGTCAACATTTCCAACTCCTCTGTTGCCTGGTCGAGACTACTTGAACATAAGGACAGACGACCCTTTTAGGCTATTGGTCAATCCAGTCGAATGAACGTGTTACGGCCTTCTTCCACTGCTTGTAGAGTTGATCACGTGTGGCTGGCTCCATCTGAGGCGTCCACGTCTGGTCAATCTCCCAGTTGTCAATCAGATCCTCAATATCTTTGTAGTACCCGGAGGCTAGGCCGGCGGCGTACGCTGCTCCTAGGGCCGTAGTCTCTCTCATGGCAGGGCGAATCACGCTCCGACCGAGTATGTCCGACTGAAATTGCATTAGAAGGTTGTTGACGACCATGCCCCCATCGGTTCGTAACTGTCCCAGCGCAATGCCGGCATCGGCCTCCATGGCCTCGACCAGTTCACGAGTCTGAAATGCAGTCGCTTCCAGAACAGCCCTCGCCAAGTGTCCTTTATTGGTATAACGAGTCAGACCGGTGATGACTCCCCGCGCGCTGTCCTTCCAATAAGGCGCATAAAGCCCAGAGAATGCCGGTACAAAGTAGATGCCGCCATTGTCTTTCACTGTCCGCGCAAGCACTTCGATATCTTCGCTCTTCTCGATAAGACCCAGGTTGTCGCGAACCCATTGCACAAGAGCGCCGCTAATGGCGACGCTGCCCTCCAACGCATACGCCGGCTTCTGGTTGCCAAACTTATAAGCGATCGTGGTCAGAAGACCGTTATTTGAAACCTTTAGATCGCCCGTATTCATCAGCAGAAAGCATCCAGTACCGTAGGTGTTCTTCACCTCGCCAGGACGGAAGCAGGCCTGGCCCACCAGCGCTGCGTGTTGATCGCCCAGGATACCGGAGATGGGCACACCTGCCAGCACAGTCCGCTTTAAATCGCCGTAGTGCTCGCTGCTGGAGCGGATCTCCGGAAGGACAGTACGCGGGATTCGGAACGCGTCCAGCATCTCTTGATCCCACTCCAGGGTCTTGATATTCATCAATTGAGTACGGCTAGCATTCGTCACATCCGTCACATGAATGCCGGAATGGACCCCGCCGGTCATATTCCACAGCAGATAGCTGTCCATATTGCCGAACAGCAATTCACCTCGCTCGGCTTGTTCGCGGGCGCCCTTTACGTTATCCAGTATCCATGCCAGCTTCAACCCGCTGAAGTATGTAGTCAAGGGAAGTCCCGTCTTCTCGCGGAACCGGTCCTGGCCTCCATCTTCGCTTAGGTGCGCGACTGCATCGGCAACACGCGTATCCTGCCAGACAAGAGCGTTGTACACCGGAATGCCCGTTGCCTTGTTCCACACGACGGTCGTCTCTCGCTGGTTTGTAATGCCAATGGAGCTGATGTCCTTCGGACGCAGACCGCGTACCTCAGCAGCCTCATCGATCACCTCCAGGGTGCGCCGCCATATCTCGAGAGGATCATGTTCAACCCAGCCAGGATAAGGATAGATCTGCTCATGCTCTTTCTGCGCCGCTGAAACTACTCGGCCCCGGCGGTCGAACACCATGAAACGTGTGCTGGTCGTTCCTTGGTCCAGCGCTCCAACGTATCCTGCATCTTTTCTAGACATTGTCTTCTCCTTCTAAAAGTGAAATAGCCCTAAGCTGTCACTTTGGCGCCAAAGTCGTAGATCCTGCAGATTCCGTCCATCTCCCATCCCCTGGTCAAACTGGAGAGAAAGCAGAAAAGCCGCCCGCCGACGCGTGTGGACTCCACGCACTGGCGGGCGGCTTTATCTAACTTTCTACCGCGTCCGCAAATATACGCATATCGAAAGAGAGTTGGCAAGCCTCAATTGTAAAAACTGAAGCTTGCCTTTTCAAAACAAAGCGAGTATTATTTTTTCTGCAGCGGTAAGAGTAAAGAAAGCCGCCTCTGAGTGTCCTCTGAATCCAGGACGCTCAGGGGTGGCTTTTTCTTTTAGTAAATAAGGACGAAATCATGAATCGCGTAGAAAGAATGGCGCTCCTGAATGATAGCTACGACGTGTTGATCATCGGAGGCGGGGCAACCGGCCTGGGCATCGCAGTGGACGCGGCTACACGAGGCTTTAAGACAGCACTGGTAGAGCTCGGCGACTTTGCGCAGGCAACCTCCAGCCGCTCCACCAAACTGGTACACGGTGGAGTTCGCTACCTGGCCAGCGGCCAGTTCCACCTGGTCTATGAAGCCCTTCACGAGCGTGCCGTGATGATGCGGAACGCGCCTCACCTCGTGAAGCCCCAACCCTTTATCACGCCAGCCTATCATTGGCATGAATTACCCTACTACGGCGCCGGTCTAAAAGCCTATAACGTGATTTCGGGAAAGTCTTCAATGGGGCCAACGAGCATTCTAAGCCGCAGAGAAACGCAAGCGCTGATTCCTGGTATCGCAGGGAAAAATCTCAAGGGAGGGATCCTTTATCATGACGGCCAGTTCGACGACGCACGCCTTGCACTGGCTCTTGCGCGGACCGCTGAGGACAACGGAGCCGTGGTCCTGAACTATGTGCGTTGCGAGCGGCTGCTCAAAGACCGCGGGCGACTTGTCGGCGCCGTCGTTCGGGATCTTGAGAGCGGAAGTGAAATCACCGTGCATGCAAAGGTTGTAATCAACGCAACCGGAATCTTCGTGGATGATATTCGCAGACAGGATGACCATGGGATTCCCAGGCTGTTGTCCGTCAGTCGCGGCGTCCATATCGTTGTGGGAGCCCAGGTGCTCGGCGGCGGAAGTGCGCTCATGGTTCCCAAGACTGATGATGGCCGGGTCATCTTCGCCATACCATGGCTCGGCAAGGTAGTCATCGGCACCACCGATATTCCAGTGTCAACTGTAGAGATGGAGCCGGGGCATCAACCTCAGGAGATCGAATTTTTGCTGGAAACAATCAATCCATTTCTCGAAGTCAAGATCAGTGAAAAGGACATTCTCTCAATTTTCTCCGGTCTCAGGCCTCTCATCACCGGAGATAGCAAAAGCACCTCCAGGCTTTCTCGTGAGCACCATATCGATGTCTCCGCTAGCGGACTCATCACTATTGCGGGAGGGAAGTGGACCACCTATCGTCGCATGGCGGAAGACACCCTCTCTTTCGCAATTCGGCGCAGAATGCTTCCCAATAGAACGTGCCAGACCAGGACGACAAAGCTACACGGAGCAATTGACGCCAGCGCTGCCCAGGCAGGCAGCCTCTCGCGATTTGGGAGCGACGCACTGCAGGTGGAGAACCTCTTCAGCCAGAACCCCGCCCTTGCGGCAACCATCGATAAGTCTCTTCCATTCACTCTGGCAGAGGTGGTCTACGCCGTCCGGCATGAGATGGCTCGCACCGTCGAGGACGTTCTTTCACGCAGAACCAGGTCTCTACTTCTCGATGCTGAGGCTGCACGCCGCGCTGCCCCTGTCGTGGCGAGAACGATGGCGGCTGAACTCGGAGCCTCATTCGAGTGGATCGATCAGCAGGTTGCCGCCTTCGACCGCCTGGCGCAAGCCTTCTATGTGCGACAATCTACTCCGCAGACCGCACCGGTACGTACTGCCAGTTCTATTTAGTACACGCTAAACATGCAGGCATCATGGATATCTCTGCTTGGGCTTGGCCCGCAGACGGTGGACTGGAGAGAGTGCGCGTATACCCTAGCCATCCAGGCAGAGCCACTCCTTTCGTCATCGCGATTGCGTGTTGAATTTCAAGCATGGGTAAATGCGGGAGAGGTTGTTGAGAGGCGTCGTTCGAGCCGAACGGAAACGGCAGGCCTGATATGGGACCTTGAACAGAGCTGGTTGAAGCGGAAGGCGCTCCGCGAAGAGCGTGGAACTGGCCTTCAGACATTGGCCTATGATCGCTATCTGGAACGGAAACACCGGGTAATGCCACCTGCCGCAGCGTGGTTGGCCGTGGAACGAATCGCTGAGGCGTCGACAGAGGACGGCTGGCGCAGACAGCCTGCCAACGGTCGTCCCATTCTCAACGAAGCAGGATCCGACGTCGTGCGGCGGAAGCGCCTGCTGGTGGTTCCGGCGCGCTCAGAGCCTGTTTACGATCTTCTGAGTAGCAGGACGAGGAAGGCGAGGCGGACGAACTGCAAGCTGGGATTGAGCTTCCGTTCACAGTTCTTCCACAGTCGGCGGCGCTTTTCCAGCCACGCAAAAGAGCGTTCGACAGCCCATCGTTTGGGCAGCCAACGATGGTGTGCAGTTCGTTGCGTTTGACGACTTGGACGGTGGCCCGCAGCCGCTCCTTGATGCCCTCGGCGAAGGGTTGGCCACTGCGGCCGCCATCCACCAGCACGCTCTCCACGCGTCCGAGATTCGGCTTGCAGCGGTCGATGGCCGCCAAAGAGCCGTTCCGATCGGTCACCTCGGCCGTGGTGACGGCTACGGCATCAGGCAGTCCCTGCGTGTCCATCGCAATGGGTCGCCTATACACGGCACCTTTTTGCCCGCGCCCTATCCCTTCTGCTCGTCACTGCTGGTGTTCTTCACGCTTTGTGCGTCCAGGATCAAGAAGCTGGTCAAGGCGTTGCGCACCTGTTTCTCGCGGGCCGCGCCAACGGAGTTTTTAATGCCCTCCCCAGGGCGCTCACTCCGTCCTCACCCGGACGCACTCCATTTGGCGAAGGAGGAATACACTGTGACCCAGCCGGCAAACCCTTCGGGGAGCATGCGCCACGGTCAGCCGCTTTTGAGCAGATAGAGCACCGCGTTGAAGACTTCCTGCAAATCCGGGTATTTCAATCAGGAGGCATCGATTCTCTTTGGATTGGGAGGTCGGCGCCGGTGCTTTCTGTGTGCCCGCCTCTATTTCTCCTTCGCCAGAAAGTAGACGGCCTTGCTCATCTTATAAACGAGTATGACAGTGTTTTGTATGATAGGGTTTAATGACATGAGGAATCCTTTTCAATTCGGAAGAGAGTTGGGACTCGGGCGCCTTGTAGACCGAAAGGATGAACTCGGCGCTGTGGAGCGGGCCATCCGCGACGGGAATAAACTATTTCTGATTGGACCACGCCGCTACGGGAAGACCTCCATCCTCAAGACGGCGACGGACCGCCTCAGGGCAGGATCGGCCATTGTTGTCCGTCTCGACGCGGAGAGCTTCCCGAGCATAGACCTGCTGGTTGCCGGTATCATCTCGGCCGCGGCCAAGGCGCTCAAGGGCGAGATGAAGAGAGTTGGGGAGCAGATTCAGAGAATCTTCTCAAGGCTTCGCCCAGAACTCGACTACAACGTTACAGCCGGCGAATGGAGTGTGAAGTTCGGGGTTGAAGCGAGCCGTCTCGAAAATCCTGTTCTTCTGGTTGACGCTCTCAACGGGTTTGAGAAGCTGGCAAAAGCGCAGCCGGATGGTGTGCCCATCGGCCTGATCATCGACGAATTCCAGCGCATCGTGGAAATCGGCGGACGTGCGATCGAGGGTCAGATCAGGGCCGCGATCCAGACGCACTCCCGCGTTGGATACGTCTTCGCCGGGTCCAAAACTCGAATGCTTCAAGATATGCTCATGGAGCCGACACGGCCTTTCTACCGTCTCGGGACGAACATCTTCCTCGGGCCAGTCCCGCGCGCTGACTTTAGCAGATTTCTCAAGGAGAAATTTGTCGCCACCGGCCTCGCAGTGGAAGATACGGCCATCTCCCATTTGCTGGACTTGGCTGAAGATGTGCCGTTCAACGTCCAGATGCTGGCGCATCATTGCTGGACGCGGTTGCGAGATGAGAGCCGGGCCAAACTCCCTACGCTCACCTCATCCTTTGTGGACGAGACGCTGAGGATTGTAGTGTTCCAGCAGGATCCGTTTTACACCCAGCTTTGGGTGGCGCTCACGGCAATTCAACAACGCACGTTGATGTCGGTTGTTGCCGAAAAAGGTAAGAACCTCCAATCAGCCCGCGTAGTTCAGTCGATTGGTAAAGGCGCCGGAACGGTAAGGCAGGCGTTGCTGTCCATGACAGCGTCATCCATTCTGCGAGATGACCCGTCCGTCAAGCACGCAAACTTCCGGTTTGAAGATCCGTTTTTTGCCCGCTGGATCGAGCTTACGGCTGGCTTGTAGAAGGACTCGATCAGAGAATAGCGCCTACGCCGTTCAAGATCCGCGTCTATAGAATACTTTGAGGAGGTGAAAGGTGGCTATTCTGGTCGCAGTCGAGGCGAGCCTTGCGACCCGTCTGCGCACAGATCCACTTCGCTGGGGGAATCTCGCAAGAGCGACGGGATTCCCACCTCTCACCGCCTCTGCGGCGACGGCTAATATTGAGATCTTGGCAGCGGAACTGGTGACCGGAAGAACGCCTCGGCGGACTGCACGCCTGGCGTGTTGGCCTGTTTACGCAATCCTATGAAACTAAAGCATTTGCTGAGTGACACTCTGCGGTTCCCGCTTGCTTTCATCCACCCTTCACCCACAGACTCTGCCTGGGTGGCGGAGATACTAAATCTTGTGGCCGTGTGAGTGATGCAGATACCCATCTCAATGAATTCCAGGCTGCTGCCCGTCAACAAAAGGAAAGACAGGCAGGCGAGGACATTCATCGCAGCAGCGGAGATGATTGCGGTCTGAATCCTGGTGAACCTGATCCATGACGCGGCTAGAGGCGATAGGCCATTCGCTATCTCTCTCTTGATCGCATCGTTGGCCGGCACCGGATCATCGACCAGCAGGTCTAGCGCAATCATCAGGCCGGCAATGGAAACCTGCTGCAGATCAATCCCCACAAGGTGAGCTAAGTCGAACCTCACCGCTGGCGCGATCGGAATGGAGAGATACAGCGCGATAGCGATGCGGCCGTCCAGCAGAGTCGAAAAGAGTGGAACGGTGTAGAGGTGGAGCAGTTGAGCTGGGCTTCGTTAGCCTTCGCTGGTCTGAGCCAGATCGAGAAGATACGCGGGGAGGTTTGTGGTGGCTCTTCCCGCCGGCGTGTTTTCAAGGTTGCGGACAAGAAACACGGATCTTGCCGGAGACGCCCGCCGTCAACAGCCTTCCAACACGCTCCCGCAATCGGCGCCAGCGCCGTCACGCTTACATGCGGTCTCCCCAGCGGTGACCGCTTCATCCGCAGGAGGCCCTGATTTCCAGCTCTTAAAGGTCTCCCGCAATCCAGTAGAGCCACGGGCGCGCGGCAGCAGCCGGCGATGTCGGATCGACTCGGGCCGCCGATCGCGATCATCTCTTGTTTCGTATCCGAAACGCTACGCGCAAGACCCGTGCATCCGTATCCCGGGGCAAGTGAACCTAAAGACGCAACTCACAATTTCTACATGGCACGCGCGTCTGCTCAAGCCAAAACGTTCGCTTCACGCCCAAGACAGACTCCGCCATACCCGGAGCCGTTCACCCGCCCCCAGCAGAGAATTGGGGCACGTATCCGTCTCCACGGAATTGCCGCCATCTATCTCCTCGCAATCTCTGCCATGCAAGCAGCCAGCCAGGACGCTCCACAACCTGTGCCGCCGTCCATCAGCGGTCATGTTCTCAACCGCCTGGCCGAGCCCATTCCGGCAACAGTCCAGGCCCTCGAACTCGTCGCTCGAGACGGTCACATGGACATCTACCCTGAATGCTCCACGGATACCGCTCCTGACGGGTCATTCCAGTGCCGCGGTCTGCCTACTGGGACGTTCATCGTGGAAGTTCAGCCAGCCACAACCCCGAAAGGGATCTCCTCGACAAAAGGCACGCAGCCAGCCGGAGCCTATCCAGGCACCCTGTTCTATCCCAACACAACTGACTTCGACCACGCGGAACCGGTAAGAGTAGTCCGCGGCACGACGACATGGTGTGACTTCCAACTTACCCCCACCGGCGGGTGGACCATCTCTGGACGACGAAAAGGCTCCTCCTGATTCCATTTAGCCCCCTCGCGCGTCAAACGCCGATAAGACGCATCCTTAGGAGATCGTGCGGCATGCTGTTGGGACCACGGCGAAGCGTCACCCTGTTGGTTCTGGCATGCGTCGCCATGGCGCGAACCAGCTCCGCGCAGACGACGATTCATGTTCCCGAGGATGCGCCTACGATTCAGGCGGGCATCGACGCCGCCCAAAACGGGGATACTGTTCTGGTCGCGCCCGGAACCTACAACGAGAACATCGACTTCAAAGGCAAGGCCATCACCGTCACCAGCGGAGCGAAGACCTCCGCCGGGGCCTCGGCAACCATCATTGAGGCGCCCAATGCCGGCGCCGCCGTGAGCTTCCAGACCGGCGAGACGCCTGCGTCCGTCCTGAACGGCTTCACAATCACCCATGTGTATACCGGCGACGCCCCGCCCGAAGGCGACGGCATCGCCATCGGCCACGCCTCGCCGACCATCACCAACAATGTGGTCCTGAACAACTACGGCTGCGGCATCTCAGCAATCGGGGCCACCACACTGCTCCTGCAGGGCAACACGATCCGCGGCCAGATAACTCCCCAAAATCCGCCTCTAGAGCCCTATTTCTGTGGTACGAGCAAGTACCCCGAGGACGGCGCAGTCGCGGCGATCGTCGTCGCCGGCTCGGGCAATGTTCAATTCATCCACAACCTGGTCACAGGCAACTCCGGGCCCGTTGGAGCAAGCGTGCAAATCGCCCAGTCGTCCAACGTGTTGTTTCAGGACAACATCGTC